>CAZZVT010000049.1:0-21785 GCA_964657545.1 uncultured Jatrophihabitantaceae bacterium | reverse complement strand
CCGCGAGATGCACGTGATCGTCGGGCAGGGCCAGCTCGACGCCGTGCTGCAGGCCAGACCCGAGGAACGCCGCGGCTTCATCGAGGAGGCCGCCGGTGTCCTGAAACACCGCAAGCGCAAGGAAAAGGCGCTGCGCAAGCTCGACGCGATGCAGGCCAACCTGACCCGGGTCACCGACCTCACCGCGGAACTGCGTCGCCAGCTCAAGCCGCTGGGTCGCCAGGCCGAGATCGCCCGCCGCGCGCAGGGCGTGCAGGCCGAGCTGCGTGACTCCCGGTTGCGGTTGCTGGCCGACGACGTCCTGACGTTGCGCACCGAGCTCGAGCGCGAGATCGCCGACGAGGACGCGATCCGCGCCCGCCGCACCGAGGTCGAGACGGCGCTGGCCGCCGCCCGCGGACGGGAGGCCGAGCTCGAGGCCGCGCTCGCGGGCGACGCGCCGCTGCTGGCCCGTGCGCAGGAGACCTGGTACCGGCTCTCGACGCTCGAGGAGCGGCTGCGCGGCACCGCGTCGCTGGCCGGCGAGCGCGCCCGGCACCTCGCCGCGCAGCCCGACGACACCCGCACCGGCCGCGACCCGCAGGAGATGGAGGCCGAGGCGGCGCAGGTGCGTGAGCAGGAGGCTGCCCTGCAGGCCGATCTCGACCGCGCTCACGCCGAGCTCGCCGCCGTCGTCGCCGACCGGCAGGGCCTGGAGTCGCGGCTCACCGAGGCCGAGCGGGCGGTGGTCCTCGCCGTCCGCGCGGTGGCCGATCGTCGCGAGGGGGTCGCCAGGCTGACGGGTCAGGTCGACGCCGCCCGGGCGCGCGCCGTTGCCGGTCGCGACGAGAGCGAGCGCCTGGCCGCGGCCGCAGCCGACGCCCGCGCGCGCGCTCAACAGGCAGAGCTCGAACTAGACCGGGTGCAGTCCGAGGTGGGCGCGCTCGACGCCGGGGAGCTGGGCCTCGACGTCCGCCACGAGAACGCCGTTGCCGCCTACGAGGCGATCGAAGCCCGGGTGCGCGAGCTGGGCACGGCCGAGCGCGACGCCGAGCGGGAACGTTCGACCTGGACCGCCCGCGCCGACGCGCTCGTCGTCGGGCTCACCCGCAAGGACGGCACCCAGTCGCTGCTCGACAGCGCGGACCTCACCGGCGTACGGGGTGCGCTGGCGGGAATGCTCACCGTCGAGGCGGGTTACGAGGCGGCGATCGCCGCCGCGCTCGGAGCCGCCGCCGACGCGATCGCCGTCGACTCCCTCGCGGACGCGCGCGCCGGGGTGGCCCACCTCAAGGCCGCTGACGCCGGACGTGCCGGGTTCATCGTCGGCGGTGTGGACCTGGCCACCGCCGAACCCACAGCCGTACCCACCGTCGGGTTGCCCGCGGGCATGCGGTTCGCCGTCGGCGTCGTCGGCGTCCCCGAGCAGTTCGAGGGCGCTCTGGCCGAGCTGCTCGGCGGCGTTCTCATCACCGACGACGTCGAGGCCGGGCTTCGTGTTGTCGGCGAGCGTGGCCGGGTCGTCACCCGTGACGGTGACGTCTTCGGACCCGGCTGGGTGCAGGGCGGCTCGGCGTCCGGCCCGTCCACGATCGAGATCACCGCCGCTGTCGAGGAGGCACGGCAGCGGGCCGACGAGGCCGCATCCAGGCACGAGCGCCTGCACGCCGAGCTGACCGGCGCCCAGCAGGAGTCCACGCAACGGCGCGCCGAGGTCGAGGCCGCCCTGGCGGCGTTGCACCAGTCCGACGCCGCGCTGTCGGCCGTCGCCGAGCAGTTGGCCCAGCTCGGCCAGGCCGCCCGCTCGGCCGGCGCCGAGGCCGCCCGCATGGACGAGGCCCGGGCCAAGATCGACGCGGCCCGTGACCGTGATCTCGCCGGCCTGGCCGAGATGGCGGAACGACTCGCGCTGGCCGAGTCGAGCTCCGACGAGCCCGCGGAGCCCGACACCGGCGAGCGGGACGCCCTGGCCGAACAGGTCACGGCGTCCCGGCAGAGCGAGCTGGAGGCCCGGCTCAGCGTGCGTACAGGTGAGGAGCGGGTGCGGGCCCTCGGCGGGCGCGCCGAGGCGCTGCTGCGCGCAGCCGACATCGAGCGCGCCACGAGGCGTCGCCAGCAGGAGGCCCGCGAATCGCGAGCCCGTGGTGCGGCCGTGGCCGGACGCGTCCGCGACGACGCGCACCACGTGCTCACCCTCATCGTCGAATCGGTGGCCGCGTCGGCCGCGGAGCGCGACCGCGTCCAGAGCAGCCGCGCCGAGCGCGAGACCGAGCTGGCCCGCGTCCGCGCCGAGGTGCGCCAGCAGGCCGAGGACCTCGCCCGGCTCACCGACGCGGTGCACCGCGACGAGGTCATGCGGGCCGAGCAGCGGCTGCGCATCGAGCAGCTCGAGAGCCGCGCGGTCGACGAGTTCGGCGTCGAGGTCGAGTCGCTGGTCGCCGAGTACGGCCCCGACCAGCCCACCCCGCCGAGCGCCCTCGAGGTCGCCGAGTACGAGCAGGCCCGCGAGCGCGGCGAGCAGGTCGTCGCTCCGCAGCCCGGGCCCTACGAGCGTCCGGTGCAGGAGAAACGCGCCGCCCGCGCCGAGCGCGACCTCGCCCTGCTGGGCAAGGTCAACCCGCTCGCGCTCGAGGAGTTCGCGGCGCTCGAGGAGCGTCACCAGTTCCTGTCGACGCAGCTCGAGGACCTCAAGGCCACCCGTCGCGATCTGCTCGTCGTGGTCAGGGAGGTCGACCAGCGGATCCTCGAGGTCTTCACCGCCGCCTTCCACGATGTCGCGCGCGAGTTCGAGATCGTCTTCGCCACGCTGTTCCCGGGGGGCGAGGGGCGGCTCGTGCTCACCGACCCCGACGACCTGCTGCTCACCGGGATCGACGTCGAGGCCCGCCCGCCCGGCAAGAAGGTGAAGCGGCTGTCGCTGCTGTCCGGGGGCGAGCGGTCGCTGGTGGCGGTGGCCCTGCTCGTGGCAATCTTCCGGGCCCGGCCGAGCCCGTTCTACATCATGGACGAGATCGAGGCCGCGCTCGACGACACCAACCTGGGTCGTCTGCTCGGGTTGATCAACGAGCTGCGCGAGAGCAGTCAGATCATCCAGATCACCCACCAGAAGCGGACGATGGAGATCGCCGACGCCCTCTACGGCGTCACCATGCGTGGCGACGGCGTCTCCCAGGTGATCAGTCAGCGGCTGCGCGACGCGGTGTGAACCTGCGTGTCCGCCCGAGGTTGCCTCGGTGTGAAAAGACCCGCCACGTTTGGGCCGATCGCGACACGTCACCTACCGTAGGGCCCGTGTCCTCACCGATCCGCCTCCGCCAGGGGCTGACTGCCCTCTCCCTGATGCTCGCAGCCGGCCTGCTGGTCAGCGCCTGTTCGTCGTCGTCGAGCTCGCCGACCAGCGGCGCCTCGTCGCAGTCGACGGGTTCCACGTCGTCCAGCGGCTCGACGCCGGTGGCCGCGCCATCGACGTCGGCCTCACCGACCGTGGCAGCCACCAAGCCCGTGCACATCAGGCTGCTGAACGGCGACGGCGCGGACTACGGCGTCGGCATGCCGGTGATTGCGTACTTCAGCAAGAAGATCACGAACGCGAAGCCGTTGCAGGCCGCGACGACCGTCACCGTCAACGGCACCGCGGCCAAGGGCGCCTGGTACTTCGAGTACTCCTCGGCGAGCAAGCAGTACCCGATCGAGGGTCACTACCGGCTGCAGAACTACTGGCCGGCAAACTCGAAGATCCACATCGGGATCCCGGCCGAGAAGTTGTCGGCCGGTGCGGGCCTTTCCTACGACGACTCCTTGACGCTGGACTTCAGCACCCACGACCGGATCATCTCGACCGTCGACGACTCGACGCACGAGATGACCGTGGTCGACAACGGCAAGAAGTACGGCACGTTCCCCGTGTCTCTCGGCGCGAGTTCCACTCCCACGAGGCGTGGGACCAAGGTCATCATGGAAAAGGGTCGGGACATCTCGATGACCGGCCCCGGCTACTACGACGCCCACGTCAAATACACCCAGCGACTGACCTACGGCGGCGAATACCTGCACTCGGCGCCGTGGAACCACCACCTCGGCCAGTACGACTCGTCGAACGGGTGCACCAACCTCTCACCCGCGGTCGCCCAGCAGCTCTACGGCTTCCTCAACGTGGGCGATGTTGTCAACTACCCGAACGCCAACGGTCCGGCGATGCGGCTCGGCGACGGCTACGGCGACTGGAACGTGTCCTGGTCGCAGTGGCAGACCGGCGGACTCGTCACCACCTGACGGTCAGCGGCCGAACGCGGTGAGGACGGCCTGCGGGTCGGCGGCGCTGATGCGAAGCTCCTCGCCGTCGCGCATCGTCAGGCTGACGGCAAGGCCGGCGCGAACGGTGTAGCGGGTCGTGTCGACGGTGTCGGGAAGTCCGAAGCCGAAGCACTGCGGCCAGGTCAGCTCGACGATGTCGCCCAGGATGATCTCGCTCGCCTGCACCAGGTGCGGTGACTTGTCGCCGCGGCCCTGAGCGATCGAGATGGTCCTGGCGGAGACGGTGAGGATCTGCGTCCCCAGGTAGTACACGGCCGCTGCGACGAGCAGCACTGCGGCGATCGCGAGCGGCCACAGTCCGAGGGCCAGCAGGATCACGCCCGCGACGATCGCGACGACGGCGCCCAACACGAGCTGTGCGGGCACGACGAGACGCTCGATGTACTCGGCCTCGTCCGGCGGCCGGACGACAGGCGGCGCCGGGACGGGCGGCGGCACCGACGACGCCGGTTTGCGTGGTGAGGGACGCGGCCGGGGGCTCGACATGGCGCTCATTGTGGCCCGCGCGGCTGTACGCGGCCAGCACCGCACGCCGGCCTGAGAGGATGAGGTTGTGGTTTATGTCTTCATCGCGATAGCGATCGTCGTGCTGGCGCTGCTCGTCACCGCCGCCCTCGTGATCCCCCGATCCATCCCACGCGGGCGCCGTGACGTCGTCCTGCCGCCGGCCGAGCCGGAACCCGACGACGCCGCGGCGCCCGATACGGTCGTCGTCGTCCATCCGGACGTCGTCGAACCCGTCGTCGTCGAGCCGGCTCTCGACGTCCCCGAGCCCACCGCGGGCCGGCTCACCCGGTTGCGGGCACGGCTGGCCCGTTCCCAGTCGACGCTGGGCCGCGGGCTGCTGTCGGTGCTCGCCCGCGACAGGTTCGACGACGACGCGTGGGACGAGGTCGAGGAGGCGCTGCTCGGCGCCGACGTCGGTATCGGCGCCACGACCGAGATCGTCGAGAACCTGCGCACCCGCACCCGCGTGCTCGGGACCCAGTCGCAGGGTGAGCTGCGGGCGCTGCTGGCCGACGAACTGGTCAAGGCGCTGCGCCCCGACCTCGACCGCACCCTGCACTCGACGCCCACCGGCGATCGGCCGGCGGTGGTCATGGTCGTCGGCGTGAACGGCACCGGCAAGACCACGACGTGCGGCAAGCTGGCGCGGGTTCTCGTGGCCGACGGCCGCACCGTGCTGCTGGGCGCGGCCGACACCTTCCGGGCCGCCGCCGCCGACCAGCTGGCCACCTGGGGCTCGCGGGTCGGGGCCGACACGGTGCGCGGGCCCGAGGGCGGCGACCCCGCGAGCGTCGCCTTCGACGCCGTCAGGCAGGGCACCGAGCGCAAGGTCGACACCGTCCTGATCGACACCGCCGGACGACTGCACAACAAGGTCGGGTTGATGGACGAGCTCGGCAAGGTGAAGCGGGTCGTCGAGAAACAGGGCCCGGTCGACGAGACGCTGCTGGTGCTCGACGCCACCACCGGGCAGAACGGGCTGGTCCAGGCGCGGGTGTTCACCGAGGTCGTCGACGTCACCGGCATCGTGCTCACCAAGCTCGACGGCACGGCCAAGGGCGGCATCGTCATCAGCGTCCAGCGCGAGCTGGGGGTTCCGGTGAAGCTGATCGGCCTCGGCGAGGGCGCCGACGACCTCGCTCCCTTCGAGCCCGAGAGCTTCGTCGACGCGCTGCTCGGCGATCCGGCCTGACGTGCGGGCACTGGTCAAGCCGTCGGCAGCACCAGGCTTGGAGCTCACCGACCGCCCCGAGCCCAGCACCGGGGTCGCCGACGTCAAGGTCCGTGTGCTGCGCACCGGCATCTGCGGCACCGACCTGCACATCGAGGCCTGGGACGACTGGGCTGCGGGTGCGGTCGACGCACCGCTGATCCCGGGCCACGAGTTCTGCGGCGAGGTCGTCGAGGTCGGCGCCGCAGTCCGCGACGTGCGGGTCGGCGACCAGGTGTCGGGGGAGGGGCACGTCGTCTGCGGGACGTGCCGCAACTGCCGGGCCGGCCGCCGACACCTGTGCATCCGCACGTCGTCGATCGGCGTCAACCGCGACGGTGCGTTCGCCGAGTACGTGGTGCTGCCCGAGTCGAACGTCTGGGTCCACCCCGTTCCCGCCGGTGGGGCACCCGTCGATCCTGATCTCGGCGCGATCTTCGATCCGTTCGGCAATGCCGTGCACACCGCGCTGTCGTTCCCGCTCGTCGGCGAGGACGTGTTGATCACCGGCGCGGGACCGATCGGGCTGATGGCCGCGCAGGTCGCTCGCCACGTCTGCGCCCGCTTCGTCGTCGTCACGGATGTCTCGCCGTACCGCCTCGAGCTCGCCCGCTCGATGGGCGTCGACCTCGCGCTGGACGTCTCGCGCGAGCGGGTGGCTGATGCTCAGCACCGCCTGGGCATGGTCGAGGGGTTCGACGTCGCACTCGAGATGAGCGGCCATCCGTCGGCGTTGCCCGAGGTGCTGGCCAACCTCAATCACGGCGGACGGGTGGCGATGCTCGGGCTGCCCAGCACCCCGATCGAGATCGACTGGGGCCGTGTCGTCACACATATGATCACCATCAAGGGCATCTACGGGCGTGAGATGTTCGAGACCTGGTACGCGATGAGCGCGCTGCTGCGTTCCGGACTCGACATCTCCGGTGTGATCACCCATCGGTTCCCCGCGGCCGACTGGGCCGAGGGCTTCGCCACCGCCCGCGGCGGCCGGTGCGGCAAGGTCGTTCTGGATTGGTCCCCGTGACCGGATGGGATCGTGTGACGTGTACGGAACCGTGAAGGCTGAGCTGGCCGCGACGCTGGACGAGATCCGCGCGGCCGGGCTCTACAAGCACGAGCGGCCGCTGGAGTCGGCCCAGGGCTTGCGGGTGACGTCCGCAGGCAAGGACGTCCTGAACTTCTGCGCCAACAACTATCTCGGCCTCGCCGACCACCCCGACGTCGTGGCCGCCGCCAAATCCGCGCTCGACGAGTGGGGCTTCGGGATGGCGAGCGTGCGCTTCATCTGCGGCACGCAGACCCAGCACACCGACCTCGAGCGCGAGCTGTCGAGCATGCTGGGCACCGAGGCCACGATCCTGTTCTCCTCCTGCTTCGACGCCAACGGCGGGGTCTTCGAGACGCTGCTCGACGAGCGCGACGCGGTGATCAGCGACGAGCTCAACCACGCCTCGATCATCGACGGCATCCGGCTGTGCAAGGCGCAGCGCTACCGATACCGCAACCGGGACATGGCCGATCTCGAGACGAAGCTTGCTGCCGTGTCCGGAGCACGCCGGCGGCTCGTCGTCACCGACGGCGTCTTCTCGATGGACGGCTACCTCGCGCCGTTGCCCGAGATCTGCGAGCTCGCCGAGCGTTACGACGCGCTCGTCATGGTCGACGACTCGCACGCCGTCGGGTTCGTCGGCCCCAACGGCGGCGGTACCCCCGATCTGTTCGGCGTGGCCGACCGCGTGGACGTCAACACCGGCACGCTCGGCAAGGCACTCGGCGGGGCCTCCGGCGGGTACGTCAGCGCCCGCGCCGAGATCGTCGAACTGTTGCGCCAGCGCGCACGTCCGTACCTGTTCAGCAATGCGGTCGCGCCGTCGGTGGTGGCCGGTTCACGGGCTGCGGTGGCCCTGGTCGCCGACGGCGCCGCCGACCGGGCACGCCTTCGCGACAACGCCGCGTCGTTCCGCCGGCTGATGACCGACGCCGGTTTCGACCTGCTGCCCGGCGAGCACGCCATCGTGCCGGTGATGTTCGGCGACGCGGTCCTCGCCGGGCGCATCGCCGAGGCGATGCTCACCCGTGGTGTCTACGTGGTCGCCTTCAGCTACCCCGTCGTCCCGCAGGGCAGGGCGCGCATCCGCGTCCAGCTGTCGGCGGCGCATTCCGCGCAGGACGTCGAGGCGTGCGTCGCCGCGTTCGTCGCGGCACGGGCGGCCGTCAGCTGAAGCGGACGCGCGACTGCAGCGCACGGCGCAGGTCGTCGCCGGCGTCGACGATCGAGCGGCGCGCGCCGGCGGGAATGTCGTCGCGGGCGAGCAGCTGCTGGGTGGCGGCCCACGTGTCGGGCGCCACCGCACTCCACGGATAGAGCATCGCGGTGAGTCGCTCGACGACGAAGCCCGAGCGCAGGGCGGCCGCCGGCAGGATGTCGTGGAAGTAGCGCGTGACGTAGGGGTCGGTGAGCTCGCTCTGCGACGGGTGCCAGAAGCCCTCGGCCAGCGCGTAGAGCTCGTAGTTCGACACCGACGGGTCGGCGGTCAGCCGCTGCCAGGCACGAGCCTTGGCCTCGACGGTCGGGGTGGCCGCCCGGCAGTAGGCGGCACGGGTCGCGCCGGCCGACGTCGGGTCGGCGGTCTGGGCGGCCTGCAGCTGCGCCTCGGACAGCGCCCCGAGCACCGCCGAGCGCGAGAGCAGCGCCCAGCGCAGGTCGTCGTCGACGTCGATCCCGTCCGGTGCGCCGTCGCCGAGCCAGCCGTGCAGCACCTCGATCGACGTCTCGACGGCGACGGTGAGTCGGAAGGCGGCGAGCTGCCGGGCCGAGGCGGGCTCGGCCGACAGGACGATCGCGAGGAACGAGTCGTGCAACCGGGCCACGGCGTCGGGATGCGCTGCCGGTGCCAGGCAGGTGGCCGCCGTCCGCACCGCCCAGCGGCCGACCCGTGCGAGCACGGCGTCGGGCTCGACTGCGATCGCGGAGCAGACGAGGTCGACGGCGTCGGCCGGGTCCACGTCGCTGTCGGCCACCGCCAACTGGAGCGCGTTCCACACCACCACGCGGGCCGACGGGTCGGCGATGCCGGTCAGCACCGACCACTCGTCGACGACGATCTTGGCCCAGGTGCGGTCGTCGGGGTCGAGCAGCACGAGCCCGTCGGCGGCGTCGAACGGCAGCGGGACGCGATCGGCATCGACCAGGACGTCGGCGCGTTCCAGCTCGGTGCCGGCCGCGTCGTAGCGGGCACACGAGATGGCGTGCGGTCGGCGGCTGCCGTCGCCCGACGAACGGAGGATCTCGTCGCCGTCGACGGCAAGGGTGTCGAGCCCGGACGTGCGCAGCCAGTCCTGCGCCCAGGCGTCCAGGTCACCGGCACCGGCCGCGTTCCACGCCGCGATCAGGTCGGCGAAGCTGGCGTTGCTGTCGGCGTGCGCGCCCACGTAGTCGCGCAGGCCGGTCAGGAACAGTTCGTCGCCGAGCCGGGCGGCCAGCTGACGCAGCACCGATGCGCCCTTGGCGTAGGAGATGCCGTCGAAGGCGGCCAGGGCCTGCTCGGTGTCGGCGGCGGCGTTGCCCGCCACCGGGTGCGTCGACGGGCGACGGTCGGCGGCGAAACCCCACGACTTGCGGGCGATGCCGAACGACGGCCAGGTCTGCTCGCCGCAGACCCGGTGGCCGAGGTACTCGGCGAAGGACTCGTTGAGCCACAGGTCGTCCCACCACCGCATCGTGACGAGGTCGCCGAACCACATGTGGGCCATCTCGTGCGCGATCGTCACGGCCCGGTCGGCGAGCTCGGCGTCGGTGGCGCGTGAGCGGAAGATCAACTGGTCGCGCAGCGTGACGCAGCCCGGGTTCTCCATCGCACCGGCGTTGAAGTCGGGCACGAAGGCCTGGTGGTACTCGCCCCACGGGTAGCGGACGCCGAACAGCCCGTTCAGCTCGTCGAGGCAGTGCCGGGTGTGGGCCAACAGGTCGTCGGCCTGCCGGTCGAGGTGCTCGGCCAGCGACTGCCGCACGTGCAGCACCAGCTCGGTGCCGTCGTGGACATCCCGTACCGAATGGTACGGCCCGGCGATCACCGTCGTGAAGTAGGTGGCCAGCGGGCCGGTGGCGGCGGTCTGCCAGTGGCCCGGCGCGACCTCGGTGGCCGGGCCGTTCGCGGCCACCCGCCAGTCGGCCGGGCACCGTACGTCCAGGGTCACCGGGGCCTTGAGGTCGGGCTGGTCGAAGCAGGCGAACCAGCGCGGTGCGGCGTCGAGGAACGACATCGCGTAGAGGTACACGCGACCGTCGGCGGGGTCGACGTGCCGGTGCAGCCCCTCACCGTCGCTCGAGTACGCCATCAGCGACTCGACGACCAGCTCGTGCTCGCCGACACCGGCCTGCAGGGTCAGCCGGCCGGCCGAGGCGTCGAAGCAGGTCGCGACGTCCAGCTCGACATCGTCGAGCCGAGCAGCGTGCACGGCGTGCGGACGTACGTCGATCCAGGTCGCGCCGGCGTGACGAGCCGAGAACCGCACCTGCGTCGAGGATGCGAAGTGCTCCGGCTGCTCCCGCAGGTCCAGTGCGACCCGGTAGTCGAGCACGCGGATCGCCTGCGCACGGGCGACGGCGTCGACATGGGTCAGCGCGGCCATGCCGGCCCGTCGCTCACGATGTGTCGGCGTCGCGCTCGAGCCGCTTCATCACCATCAGGTGATGGATGTACGCCCCGGCCAGGCTGGGGATGAACAGGATCGCGAGCGGCCCGCCGACGAACGTGCCGAACACGGCGACCACGAACACGACCACGACGATGACCGCGTACACCAGCAGCCATCGGTTGGCCGCCCACGCGCTGCGGTAGTCGTACCAGGTATTGACCACGGACCGAGACGTTACCGGCCCGACGTGGCAGCATCGCCGCCGTGGCATCGTTCTGGCGCGATCCGGTCCGGCTGACGTTCGTCGACTCCGACAACCGCGAGATCGCTGTGCTCAACCGGCCCGAGCTGGTCCCGCGGGTGGGTGAGAACGTGCGCATCGGTCGTACCCCCTACGTCGTCGAACGGGTCGGGTACGACGTGGCCGACGGCGCCTTCACGGCGCTCTGGATCGTCTGCCGGCCCGCCTAACCCGCCACTGGGCGAAATGTCGGAAAGGTCAGCCGCGATCGGGTCACACCGACCTGGTTAACGTGCGTGAAACAAGGTGCGCCTCGTTCGGAAACATGGTCCCAAGAGGGTCCTACCGATCGTTCCCGCTGCGCGCTATCGCCGCGCGTGCTGGCACCTGACTCGACGAATGAGGGGAAGCCTTTCGTGTCGCACCTGCTAGCCATCCACCAGGCCCTGGCCGCGGGCGGGTGTCCTGATCCCAGCAAGTTCGGGGCCTACCTGCCGTTCGGCAAGACCGACAGCGCCGGCAACGCGTGTCCGGGTCTGCCCGCTGTCGACAGCGGCGCCACCGCCTGGATCCTCGCGTCGTCGGCACTCGTGCTGCTGATGACCCCCGCCCTGGCGTTCTTCTACGGCGGCATGGTGCGCGCGAAGCACGCACTGACCATGCTGATCCAGAACTTCGCCTGCATCGCCATCGTCAGCGTCACCTGGATCTGCATCGGGTTCAGCTGGGGCTTCGGCGGCACCGGCAAGTACCTGGGTGACACGCACTTCTTCTTCCTGCGTAACACCGCGGACGCGGTGCCGACGCTGGGCTCGGCGCAGGTCATCCCGACGATGTGCCTGGTCGCCTTCCAGCTGACCTTCGCGATCATCACGCCGGCGCTGATCACCGGCTCGACCGCCGACCGCTGGAAGTTCGGCCCGTTCGTGGCCTTCGTGACCATCTGGTCGATCGTCATCTACGCGCCGGTCGCCCACTGGGTGTTCGACGGCTACGGCTGGCTGAACCGCTCCCTCATCGACGGGCATTTCTTCGCCGAGGACTTCGCCGGCGGAACGGTGGTGCACATCAACGCCGGTGCCGCCGGCCTGGCGATGTGCTTCGTACTGGGCAAGCGCAAGGGCTGGCCGCGTGAGCAGATGCGCGGGCACAACATTCCGTTCGTCATGCTCGGCGCCGGCCTGCTGTGGTTCGGCTGGTTCGGCTTCAACGCAGGTTCCGAACTCGCGGCCGACAGCGTGGCCAGCGTCGCGTGGGTCAACACCAACACAGCGACCGCCACCGCGCTGCTGGGCTGGCTGCTGGCCGAGAAGCTGCGCTACGGCAAGTCCACCGCGCTCGGTGCGGCGTCCGGTGCTGTCGCCGGCCTGGTGGCCATCACGCCGTGCGCGGGTTGGGTCACGCCGATGGGCTCGCTGTTCATCGGCTTCCTCGCCGGCTTCGTCTGTGCCTTCGCGATCAGCCTGAAGACCAAGTTCGGTTACGACGACGCGCTCGACGTCGTCGGCGTCCACTTCGTCGGTGGCTGGATGGGCACGCTCAGCGTCGGCTTCTTCGCCTCGAAGACCGCCAACTCGCTGGGTAACGACGGCATCTTCTACGGCGGCGGCGGCCACTTCGGTGGCTGGAACCTGCTGCTGCACCAGTTCCTCGCGGCCGGCGCGGTCACCGTCTACTCCTTCTTCGGAACGGCCATCATCGCCCTGGTGATCAACCTGGTCGTCAAGAACCGCGTTCCCGAGGAGTGGGAGGACGAGGGCCTCGACACCGCGATGCACGGAGAGTCCGCCTACGATTGGGGCGGCGTCGGCACCTCGGGCCACTTCGGCAGCGCCATCTCCTCGCAGGAGGGTGTGAACGCATGAAGCAGATCACGGCAGTTCTGAAGCCGTTCAAGCTCGACGACGTCAAGTCCGCCCTCGAGGTGCTCGGGGTGCAGGGCCTCACCGTCAGCGAGGTGCAGGGCTTCGGCCGTCAGCGCGGACACACCGAGGTCTACCGCGGTGCGGAGTACACCGTCGACTTCGTGCCGAAGGTCCGGGTCGAGGTCATCTGCTCCGACGGCGACGTCGAGAAGCTGGTCGCGGCCATCGTCGAGGCCGCTCGCACGGGCAAGATCGGCGACGGCAAGGTGTGGGTGACCTCCATCGAGTCGCTGGTGCGCGTCCGCACGGGTGAACGGGACGCCGACGCCATCTGAGCGCGAGTCACTGAGCGAGGTCCGGGCCGGCGTCCTACGCCGGCCCGGACTCGTCGGTGCAGCCCTACGACACGAGCTCTCGGCCGCGTACGACACCTGGCTGCAGCAACTGATCGGCCCGGAGCGCAGCGGCGTCGCCCTGGTGGCGGTGGGCGGTCTCGGGCGACGTGAGCCGGCGCCCTATTCCGACCTCGACCTCGTGCTGCTGCACGAGGGCAGATCCAGTGGCGGGGTCGACAGCCTGACCGCAATCGCCGATTCGATCTGGTACCCGATCTGGGACAGCGGGGTCAGCCTCGATCACTCGGTACGCACCCCCGATCAGGCACTGGCGGTGGCCAAGGACGACCTGAAAGCGTTGATGGGGCTGCTCGACATCCGCCACATCGCGGGGGACGCCGGACTGACCGGGCGGGTGCGGGGCAGTGTCCTGGACCTCTGGCGCGCCGGCGCAGGCAAGCGCCTCGACGAGATGCGCGAGATCTCGCGGACCCGGTGGAAGATCGCCGGCGAGGCCGCGTTCCTGCTCGAACCGAACCTCAAGGACTCCCGCGGAGGGCTGCGCGACGCCCAATCGCTGCATGCGCTGGCCGCGGCGCAGCTCGTCGACTACCCGGTGTGGGTGCGCGAGGCCTACCCATTGCTGCTCGACGTCCGCGGCGAGCTGCAACGCCAGACCGGCCGTGCCGACGACGTGCTGCGTCAGCAGGAGCACGACGGCGTGGCCGCCGCGCTGGACCTGGCTTGCGTCGCGGGTGACGAGCCGCGCGACGTCCTGCTTCGGCGGGTCAACGAGGCCGCGCGCAGCATCGCCCACGAACTCGACGTCGCCTGGCGCCGGGTGGAAAGCCAGCGGGCGCACACCCCACGCCGGCGGCTGTTCGGGTCGCGCCAGGGCGTCGAGCGCATCGGGCTGGCCAAGGACGTCGTCTCGCAGAACGGCGAGATCGTGCTTGCCCGGGACGCCGACCCGTGGTCGGACCCGGGGCTGGTCACCCGGATGGCCCGGGTGGCCGCCGAGCACGACCTGCCGATCGCGCCGTTCGCGCTCGAACGGCTGGCCAGCGAGTCGGCACCGGTGCCCGTCCCGTGGCCGGAGGCGATCCGCACCGACTTCGTCGCGACCCTGGGCGCCGGCCCGACGGCGATCCCGGTTCTCGAGTCGCTCGACCAGGCCGGGCTGCTCGCCGCCCTGATCCCCGAGTGGGACTCCGTGCGCTGCCGCGCCCAGCACAACCCCGTCCACCGCTTCACCGTCGACCGCCACCTGCTCGAGACCGCCTCTGCCGCGGCCGTCGACGACGGGAACGTCGCGCGTCGCGACCTGCTGCTGGTCGGCGCTTTCCTGCACGACATCGGCAAGGGCGACCCGGGCGGCGACCACTCGATCAAGGGTGCGGTGATCGCCCGCGGCATCGCCGAACGGATGGGCTTCGAACCCGGCGACGTCCGGGTGATCGAGGAGCTCACCCACCACCACCTGCTGCTGCCCAACACCGCCACCCGTCGCGACCTCGCCGATCCGATGACCATCGAGATCGTCCGCGACCTGGTGGGCGGCTCGGCGGAACTGCTCGAGGCACTGCACGCGCTGAGCGTCGCCGACGCCTTGGCCACCGGCCCAGCGGCATGGAGCGACTGGAAGGGCCGGCTGGTGGCCGATCTGGTGCGCCGCGTCCGGGCCTCGATCGGCGGCAGCACCGCGGTCGTGCGCACCCCGCTCGACGACGAGCGGCGAGCGCTGGCCGAGGCCGGCGAGCTGGCCGTGGTGGTGCGCCCGAATGAGGTGGTCGTGGCAACCCGGGACGACGCGGGCGTGCTGTATCGCAGCGCGGGGGTGCTGGCCCTGCACGCACTCGATATCCGCGAGGCCTCGATCTGCACGCACAACGGCATGGCCGTCAACCGCTTCGTGGTCTCACCGCGCTTCGGCGAGATGCCCGAGACGGTTCTGGTGCGCAACGACCTGGCCCGTGCTCTGCGCGGCGAACTGGAGCTCGAGGCCAAACTGCAGGAGAAGGCCCGCACGTACTCACGCCGGCCCGAGGGCTCGCCGCTGCGGATCACGATCCACTGGTTCGACGACTCGGCGTGCGCCACGGTGGTCGAGTTCCGCGGCGAGGACGAGATCGGGTTGCTGTTCCGCGTCACCCGCGCGCTCGAAGGCGCCGGGCTGGATGTCCGTTCGGCGCGGGTGTCGTCGGTGGCCGGTGTCGTCGTCGATGCCTTCTACGTCACCGACGCCGAGGGAAAGCTCGTGCGTCCCGAGCGCCGAGCGGCGCTCGAGGGTGAGCTGCGCAAGGCGTGGAGTGCATGAACCGGGCATAAGGACCGTGTGACGGCGCGCAACAGAGACATTGCCGCCGGCGATGACGGCACGGGGGCGCGTTTAGGTCTACCTTCAGCCATGAGCAGGTCAGCGGCCGGCGAAAGCCCCGAGGACCAAGACACCTTGCGGGGGTAAGTGTCTACCCGCTCAGCGTCGCGCCCGGTGTTCCTCTTCGAAAGTCCAGGGGCACCGGGTTTGATGTGTGTCGGCTCCGATCACCGATCTCTCACGTCACTGGTCCTCGCGCACGAGCCGCAGGCGGGTTCCGCGGCTGGGGTGTCGCGAGCGCGACTCAGCGGCTGCCCTCGTGTCGAGAGCATCATCATGGGACTCCACGACGTTGCTCCTTCGCTCGCCGATCAACACGATGTTGCCCATCTCGCAGATCGTCAGCCGGATTCCTCTGCCCCGCCCGAGATCGCGCAGTCGGATCTGCCACCCGGTGTCGTCCGCGGTGGAGGAGGAGTCCCGGAACACCACGAAGGCACCCTCGGCCGCCACCCGGTCGAGCACCTGCTCGCAGGTGATCAGTCTTCCGGTGAGGTCGGTCATCGCGGGGTGCGAAAGATCGGCGAATGCATGACTGCTCCAGGAAATCGTGCGCCCTGGGCTGCGGGTTGCGAGCATCTGCTCCACGCCCGGAAAGGAAGGCGTTCCCGCTCAGCTGTCTGATCAGCGTCGCAAGCGTACGCCCCCGGTCGGCACTGGATCGTCCATCGCCGTCGTCGCTCACCAGGCGGGCACATTGGCCAGCGCGAGCGCAACGCCGGCGGCGCGCAACGATCCGGCAAGATCTCGAAGTGCCCGCCGACCCATCCGGTCGGCCATCGTCACGTCCGAGAGATCCAGACGGATCGAGCGGCAGCCCTCTCGGACGAGCTGCGTTGTCAGGACGTCGACCAGCATGGCGGTGTCGACGACCAGGACGCCCTGGACGCGGATCACCCGCCACCTGCTGTCGCCGGCGATGACCGCAGTGAGGTGTGGAGGTCGAGTGAGCATCAAGGTCCAAAGCGCCTGCGAGCGGCGCGTGGGAAGTGCCATCTGCCGACTGCGAGCAATCGCTCGGTAGGTCTTGTGACGTGGAGACCGTTTCGGCGGGCTGGGTGATCAGCGCTGTCAACCTACACCCGGTCATGGTCGTCGGGCTGTGCTCTGCGGGCCTGGGCCCGGCGGACGGCTTCCTCGACCAGGGCTGCCGCGACGACGCGCAGTTTGGTGTGCTCGCGCTGGCTGATGATCCGCAACCGCACGAACGCCTCGTCGGCGGAGATGCCGCTGCGGGCCTGGATGATGCCGATGGCCTGGTCGATCACGGAGCGGCTCGTCAGTGCCAGCTCGAGACGGGCCCGATCCTTCAGCGCCTGATCGAGCACCCGGGCGTTGTAGACGGCGACCGCAGCGGGCCCGGCGAACAATTCCCCGATACGGCGGGCCTCGTCCGTGAAGGCGTCGTGCGCGAAGGAGTACACGTTCAAGGCGCCGATGACCAGCTCGTGCAGTATCAGCGGCAGCGACAGCGCGCTGTGAATCCCGAGCGCGGCGGCCATCGGGCCGAACCGCGGCCAGGACTCGTCGATGCCGAGCTCGGCCGAGCCGGTCGTGCGGGCCTGCGCAGCGGCCGAGATGCAGGGACCCTCGCCGAGGCGGTACTGGATGTCGTCGATCTCCTGGACGAACGGTGAGGACGCCACGATCGTGTCCGGAGCCGTCGATTCGATCATCGTCACCCCGACCCCGTCCGCGCCGGGTATCGCTCGTAGCGCGAACGACGACACGTCGGTGAGCAGTTCGGCCAGGGTGGTGTGGCCGGCCTCGATCCCGGCCAGTCCGGAGAGTCCGGCAGCCAACCCGGCAGCCGACTCGGCCGCGACATCGGGACCGATTTCGGCGTCGTCGAAGCTCACGGCATCGAACGGAAACTCGCCCGTGAAGACGTCGTCGTCATCGGCGGGCACGGGATGTCCCTACGCAGGGACGCATCGGTGTGAACACTCTGGGCGCCTTGGCGTGCAGCGGTGCCTGTGGCATCGGCGACGAGCTCATGCTCTCGAGCGGGGACGTCGTGCTTCCCATCGATTTCCGACTGGCTGATTTGACAGCATTTTGCACGCTACACGTAGAGGCCTTTCCGAGCGGATCGGTCGATGTGACCGAGGGTGGCGTCCGGCACGGCGTGACCGGCGTAGGTTCAGCCGCACTGAAGGTCACTCGCGCACCGCCGGTCACGGGCGGTGCCGTCTTCGGCGCTACCGGCCGGCGACGACAGCTCGCCATTCTGGATCGTGCGCGATGATCACGAGTTCGACGCGAGACGCGTCCTCCGGGCCGCCGTCCGTCGACGAGGGCCTGCAGTTCCGCGCGACGATGGCGTCGGATCTGCCGATGTGCGTTGCCGATGCGCGGTCGGCCGACCATGTGCTCGTCTGGGTGAACCCGGCCTTCGAACGGGTCACCGGGTACCGCAGCGACGACATCCTCGGCCTCAACTGCCGTTTCCTGCAGGGACCGGATCCGGATCGCCGGGTTACCCGCCGCATCTCGGCCGCACTGGCCGCGGGCAGGACCGTCACCGAGGTCATGCTCAATTACCGCGCCGACGGCAGCTCCTTCTGGAACGAGCTGGTCGTCAGTCCGATGCTCGATCGCGCGGGGTTGCTCACGCATTTCGTCGGTGTCCAGGCCGACGTCACGGACCGGATCGAGGCCGCGGCCGGACGCCGTTCGGCGCTCGGCGTCGTGGAACGGGCGAACAGCCGACTGCGGGTCCTCGCCTCGATCCATCGACAGATGGACGCGCGTCTGCGTCTCGGGCACAACATCCTGGAGGCGCTCCCGCGCATCGTGGCCAGTGAGTTCCCCGACTGGGTGTTCGTGGCCGGTGTCGACAAGCGACACCGCGTCGGCGTCGTTGCGGCGCACCACGCGAACCCGCGTCGAGCGAGGTTCGCTGCCGAGCTCGCCGCGACCGTGCAGGCGGCGGCGACCGGCCGCAGCGACGGACCGTTCGGTCGAGCCGTCCAGCAGATGATGGGTCACGAACCGGTCGTGCACTCGCTGACCGCCGACGAGGTCCGGCACTCGACCGGGATCCCGGCCGACGCGTCCAGGCCCGATCAGGGGGCGATGATCGTCGGCGTGCCGCTGCTGTCGCGCGGCAACCTCATCGGGCTGCTGGCCCTGGTCCGCGACGGCGAGAACTCCTTCGACGGCGAGGACGTCGCGGCGATCGGCGACCTCGGTGTCCGGGTCTCGATGGCCCTCGACATCGCCGGGCTCTACGCGGCCGAGCACACCGCGGCGCTGACCCTGCAGCGCAGCCTGCTGCCGCACGTGCCGCAGGTCGAGGGCTTCGAGGTCGCCGCGACCTACCAACCGGCCGAGCGCAGCGCCGAGGTCGGCGGTGACTGGTACGACGTGCTCGATTTCCCGCGCGCCGGTATCGGCATCGCCATCGGTGATGTCATGGGCCACGACCTCGCTGCTGCTGCGGCGATGGGTCAGCTGCGCTCGGTCCTGCGGTCCTATGCGTGGTCGGGCGACTCGCCCGCCGCCGTCCTCGCCCGCCTGGATGAACTCGTCCAGGCGCTGGGCATGGCGGCGCTCGCCACCTGCTTCTACGCCACGATCATGCCGACCGACACCCCGTCGGGTCACGAGCTGACCTACGCCAGTGCGGGTCATCTGCCTCCGCTGCTGCGCAGGGCCGACGGCCGCGTCGACAGGCTGGACGCGTCGCTGACCTCGCCCATCGGTGTGCGCCGGGGCAGCGGGCCGGCGAGTGAGGGGCGTGTGCTCGTCGCCGCGGGTGACGTGCTCGTCCTCTACACCGACGGCCTCGTCGAGACCCGGGCTCGCGACGTCGACACCGGGATCACCGCCCTGGTCGCTGCGCTGTCGGCAGCTCCACGCCACCTCGACGCCCGGCAGCTGTGCGACCTGCTGATGACCGAGCTCCGCGAGTCCTCGGCCGCCGAGGACGACACCTGCCTGCTCGTCCTGCGCTGCCTGGCGACCGGGCCCGCGTAGGACGCCGAGTTCGTCACAGCTATAACGTTAGGGCGCTACCGAAACGTGGCGGTAACGTGAACGGCGCTGTGCGGGCCGACGCTGTCCCATCCCAGTCCCCGACCCGGACAGGATCGCTGATGACCGACGAATTGACCCGGCCGTTCTCGGCTGTCCCGGCTGCGCAGGGGCTGTACGACCCGGCGTTCGAGCACGACGCCTGCGGCGTGGCTTTCGTCGCCGACCTGCACGGTCGGGCCAGCCATCGGATCGTGGCGCAGGCGCTGACCGCGCTGCACAACCTTGACCACCGCGGCGCAGCCGGCGCCGAGACGTCGTCGGGCGACGGCGCCGGGCTCACCGTCCAGGTCCCGGACGCCTTCCTGCGCGACGTCGTCGACTTCGAGCTGCCCGAACGCGGCGCGTATGCGGTGGGCATCGCCTTCCTGCCCACCGACGACGAGCAGGCCGCCACCGTCGTCGAGATCGTCGAGGACATCAGCGCCGACGAAGGTCTCGTCGTCCTGGGCTGGCGTCAGGTACCGGTCGTCACCGACGGTCTCGGTCCCACCGCGCTGAGCGTCATGCCGCAGTTCCGCCAGCTGTTCGTCGCCGGCGCCGCCGGCGAGAGCGGGATGGACCTGGAACGGCGCGCCTTCGCGCTGCGCAAGGTCGCCGAGCGCCGTGCCCGCGAGAACCACCTCGAGCTGTACTTCCCGTCGCTGTCCACCCGCACCCTGATCTACAAGGGCATGCTCACCACCGATCAGCTCGGCGAGGTGTTCCCCGACCTGGCCGACCCGCGCTTCGAGAGTGCCATCGGCCTCGTGCACTCGCGCTTCTCGACGAACACGTTCCCGTCGTGGCCGCTGGCGCACCCGTTCCGCTACATCGCCCACAACGGCGAGATCAACACCATCCGCGGCAACCGCAACTGGATGCGCACCCGTGAGGCGCTGCTCGAATCCGACCTGATCCCGGGTGACCTCGCGCGGCTGTTCCCGATCTGCACCCCCGACGCCAGCGACTCCGCGACGTTCGACGAGGTCGTCGAGCTGCTGCACCTCGGCGGCCGCAGCCTGCCGCACGCGGTGCTGATGATGATCCCGGAGGCGTGGGAGAACAACGTCGAGCTGGAGGCCAAGCGTCGCGCGTTCTACGAGTTCCACTCCTGCGTGATGGAGGCGTGGGACGGCCCTGCATGCGTCAACTTCACCGACGGCACGGTCATCGGTGCGGTGCTCGACCGCAACGGCCTGCGTCCCGGTCGGTGGTGGCAGACCTCCGACGGCCTGGTCGTGCTGGGCAGCGAGTCCGGCGTGCTCGACATCGACCCGGCCACCGTGGTGGCCAAGGGTCGGCTGCAGCCCGGGCGGATGTTCCTGGTCGACACCGAGCGCGGCGTCATCCGCTCCGACGACGAGTTCAAGGCCGAGCTGGCCGCCGAGCGCCCGTACGACGAGTGGCTGCACGCCGGCATGGTGGCGCTCGCCGACCTTCCGCCGCGCGAGCACGTCGTCTTCACCCACGAGTCGATCACCCGCCGCCAGCAGGTCTTCGGTTACACCGAGGAGGAGCTGCGCGTCCTGATCGCCCCGATGGCCGCCGGCGGCACCGAACCGATCGGCTCGATGGGCAGCGACACCCCGATCGCGGTGCTGTCCAAGCGTCCGCGGATGCTGTTCGACTACTTCACCGAGCTCTTCGCGCAGGTCACCAACCCGCCGCTGGACGCGATCCGCGAGGAGCTCGTGACGTCGCTGTCGGCCGGCATCGGGCCCGAGCGCAACCTGCTGGACCCGGGCCCCGCGTCGTGCCGGCAGATCGTGCTGCCCCGACCGGTGCTCGACAACGAGGAACTGGCCAAGATCTGGCACATCAACGCCGACGGAGACATGCCCGGCTTCCAGTGCCAGCTGATCGACGGCCGCTACCGCGTGCACGGCGGGGGAGAGGCGCTCGCTGCCGCGCTCGAGCGGGTGCGCCGCGAGTCCTCGGCCGCGGTCGAGGCCGGCGCCCGCATCCTCATCCTCAGCGACCGCGACTGCGATCCCGACCACGCACCGATCCCGTCGCTGCTGCTGACCTCGGCCGTGCACCAGCACCTGATCCGCACCGGCCAGCGCACCCAGGTGGGGCTGATCGTCGAGACCGGCGAGGCCCGCGAGGTGCACCACGTCGCGCTGCTGATCGGCTACGGCGCGGCGGCGGTGAACCCCTACCTCGCCTTCGAGACGATCGACGACCTGATCTCCACCGGCGCGATCGCCGGGGGTGACGCCGCGGCCTCGATCGCGATGTACGTCAAGGCGCTGTCCAAGGGCGTGCTCAAGGTGATGTCGAAGATGGGCATCTC
>CAZZVT010000048.1:0-22137 GCA_964657545.1 uncultured Jatrophihabitantaceae bacterium | reverse complement strand
CGCCCGGCCGCCACCGACAGCGCCGCCGTCCCGACCGCCGGCAGGATCTGCCCGGCCGCCGACCACAGGCCACCGTTCAGGGCCTGGGAGCGGCGCGACGCCACCGGATGAGTGACCGTCATCAGTGGATGGTCACATCCGATCGCTGCCGCGGCGCCGGGTCGGCTCCGGGCAGCAGATGGCCGGACACACCTTCCGCACGACCGACCGCTGCGGCGAGACGGGCGCGCAGGGGCAGGACGTCCGGCCCGACCCGGTAGCCGGGCTGCACCAGCGGCTTGAGGACGCTGCCGAGGCGCCGACGCCACGGATAGTTCCACCGGCTCAGTACCCGCCCGTACCCGCGCCCGTAGGAGCGCACCTTGGCGTCGAGTTCCGAGCCGGACGAGCCGCGCGTGAAACCGGGCCCGGTGGCCACGAACTCCGGTTCCCACGCCACGGTCGTGCCCGCGGGCAGGCGCAGCAGCAGGTCGGCCAGGGCGCTCGACTGCCAGGGTGAGTTTGCGCCGGTGCCCAGCGATTCCGCCCAGCCCTCGCACTGCCCGACGAGGCGGCGCGAGATGGCGGTGACCGGCTCGATCGCGTCCCACACGTTGACGCGATCGAACGGGGCGAACGACGCCTGCACCGGGTACCGGTCGGCGCCGGACTCGACGAGCCGGCCCACCACGACGCCGCGATCGAGGTGTCGTCGGACGGCAGCCAGGGCCGAAGCGGAATAGCTCGAGTGATCGTTGGGCCACACCACGTGGGTCACGGCCGAGGACAAGTGCGACAGCCCACGGTTGCGCGCCCGCGACGCTCCCCATCCGTCGTCGTCCAACACCACGACCGACAGGCCCGGCCGGGCGAGCTCCGGCGCGGGGGAGCCGTTGCTGCCCTGCCGGACCACGACGACCTCGAGGGGATCTCCTGCGGCCGCTGCGGCCAGCGAGTCCAACAGGCTGGTGACCGCCGGCCAGCGGCCCACCGTGGGCACCACGAAACCGAGCATGGCTGGGCCTCTCGGACGACGGCGGATCCCCGGCCCACTTGGGCCAGGGACGGCTGGTTCGCCGATCGTTGCCGAACCGGTGCATAGTTTGTCAGGCCGAGACCGGCCCTGACCGTTTGCACGGTTATGAGTGTTGTGTCTCCGGCCACGTCCCAGTTCGGCGGGCCAGCGCGGCACGCGCAGCCTGCACGGTCTCGGCCGCGACATCGGCCCAGGTGCGGGGTGCGTCAACTGCCACGCCGCCCGGCGCCGCGGCCAGGACCCGATTCACGGCGGCGGACCACGCCGCGACGTCGACGGGAGGCAGCACGGCCTCGGCGCGACCGGCCGCGACCTCCTGCAGTGCGGCGTCGTCACTGATGATCAACCGGGCGCCGAGGTCGAGTGCCTCGGCAGCCGGCAGGCCGAACCCTTCCGCCAGGCTCGGGCACAGCACCACCGCCGCGTGCTCGTAGGCCCAGCGCAGCTCGGCGTCGTCGACGTGGCCGAGCGGCACGACGGCACCGTCGGTAACGAGCTGGTCGTAGAGGCCGCCGACGTCGGTGCGCCCCCAGCTCGGCGGCCCCGCGACGGCCAGCACGGCGTCGGGATGCTCGGCCCGTACCGCGGGCCACGCCGCCATCACGGTGCGCAGGTTCTTGCGCGGCGTCGGGTCACCGACGACGAGCGCGAAGCGGCGCCCGATGAGCGCCGGCAGCGAGCGGGGCAGCGCAGTACGCAGCGAACCCGACGTAGCCAGGTGCACCACCGCCGCCTTCGTCGCCGAGCCCGGCACCTGCGCCTCGAGCCGGGTGCGGGTGGCCGCGCTGACGCACACCAGCAGGTCGGCGTCGGCGATTGAGGCTCGGTACGGGCCGGGCAGCAGCAGCCGCTTCGCCGCGCCGAAGTCCTGCGGCCGGTCGAGCAGCAGCAGGTCGTGGACGGTCAGGACCCGCAGCGCAGGGCTCCGGTGCGGGACGAGGTGCTTCGTCCCCTGCACGACGTCGATGCCCCGACGCAGCGAGCTCAGTGGGGCGCGGCGCTCGAGCACCGACAGCAGCGGCACGGGCGCTCCGCGGACCGCGGCCACCTGGGCATCCGCGCCGATGATCTCGCGGATGGTGTCGACGCTGTCGCGGGTCGTCAGGGCCGAGACCACGACGTCGTCTCGCTCGGCCAGCGCCCGGAGCAGCTCGATCGTGTAGCGCACCACCCCACCCAGTTGCCCGCCGGCCGGTACGTGGGTGGCCATGACCCGCCAGTGCAGCGGCGAGGTCACCGACGCACCAGCCGGGTGAGGCGCGGGCGGGTCAGCGAGCGAGCGGTGTCGGCGCGGGTCATCAGCCAGGCGGTCGCGCCGAGGAAGACGAAGGCGGGGAACACGCGGCCCTGCGTCCAGTAGAGGTAGCGGGGCAGCTCGAGCAGCCCGGTGAAGATCACCGGGTACAGGAGCAGTCCAGTCGGGTTGCCGGCGCGCCAGCTGCGGTACGCGTAGCCGATCAGCACCCCGACCACGGCGAAGAACACCAGGCCGAAGACGGTGCCGAAGTCGATGAACGGGACGGCCAGCCCCCCGGGATTGTTGAACTCCGGGCTGCCGTACTGCAACAGCGTGTTGTTCAGCAGGTCGGCGCCGTTCTGCCCGGTCAGGCGGTGGTAGAGGTCGAGCTGCGCCGGCCCCGGCGCCGTCCACAGGAACTCGATGCTGGCGTAGGGCAGCCGCCCGCGTTCGGTGTTGTGCGCCAGCTGCAGCGCGCCATTGTTGTAGGACGTCGCGTAGTAGCCGGCCAGCCGGTTGACGACGAACAGCGGGAAGGACTGCGTCGTGCGGGTCTTGAAGTACTGCCAGCTGCGCGAGTACTCGAACGCGCCGAAGACGACGAGCAGTACCGGCAACGCCAGCAGTGGAACGAAGGGCAGCCACCGGCCGCGCTTGGGCCGGCGACGCAGGTAGGCGGCGCCGATCGCGACCAGCGGGACGACGAGTTCGAGCAACGCGAGCCGTTCGGTCAGCAGGTACGAACGCAGCAGACCGAGCACGAGCACGATGACCAGACGGCGCACGACCTTCCACGAGCGGCCGTGGGTCAGCAGCAGCCCGGCGAGGACGACATAGGCAATACCGAGCTGGGTGAGGCTGGTGACGCCGGCGACCGGCGCGAACAGCGTCTTGAGCTGCCCCGAGTAGTTGTCCTGGGTGACGATCGCGCGGACGAGGATCGTCGGCGACGCGCCCCGGGCCAGGCCCAGGCCGCCGAGCAGCAGGTAGCCGAGCGCGGTCAGCCGGAAGGCCAGCGTCTCGGCGAGACGCAGGATGCGCAGCTGCCCGCCGTCCTGACGGGGCCAGTCCAGCCGCACCGGCCGGAGCCGCGCGGCCAGCGGCAGCAGCGCACCGGCCGCGAGCACGCCCGCGCCGGCCAGGAACAGCACCGCCTGGCTCGCGCCGATGGCGCGGGGGGCGCGGTAGAAGGACCGGTAGTCGGAGTCCGGGATCTGGATGGCCACGATCAGCGAGATCGGCACGACGAGCAGCAGGCTGCCGAGCGGCGTCACCCACCACAGGGCAGCGGCCCGCCGGGGCACGACCGTCCAGCGGCGCTCGGCGATCCGCGTCCGATGGCCGGCGTCGCCCGACGCGCGGTCGCCAGCGGCCCGGACGTCGACCAGGGTCACCCGGCGTCCTGCGCGCCGGCCGGCCTAGGCACGACGGGGCGGGGCTGGTCGGCGAGCGCCCGGGGCCGGACATCGCGCAGGCCGGCGAGGTTGCCGCGCAGCCACGCGAGGTCGGCGCGGGCCAGCATCCGCTGCCCTTGCAACCGGCGCACCGAGGCCGCCACCAGCTTGCGGGCCAGGAAGTAGCCCAGCTGCCAGCGGGACAGGCGCCGCTTGCGCCACAGATGCCCCTGACCGCACCCGTACTTGAGCATCTTCACGACGAACGCCTCGTCGACGTCGTCGCGCGGCTCTTCCTGCAGCACGACGATGTCCGGCCGGTACGGGATCTCGCCGCCGGCTTCGATGATCCGCAGCAGCAGGTCGGACTCCTCGCACGCGCCGTACCAGGAGGACGAGCCGACGCCCATGTTCTCATCGAACGGCCCGACCCGTTCCAGCCACGAGCGGCGGAACACCATCGTGCTCATGATGCTGGTACGCAGGAAGTTGCGGGCGGTGACGAGGCCCGGACGCCGCTGCCAGCGCAGCATCGACGGACGGCCGTCGGCGGTGAGCTGGCGGCCGCACAGACCGGCGATGTCGGGCCGGGCCGAGCAGGCGTCGAGGATCGCGGCAAGGCTGCCCGGCGGGTACCACGCGTCGTCGTCCGGGAACAGCACGATCGCAGCGGTGCTCAGGGCCAGGCCGGCGTTGCGCCCGAGCGAGGCGCCACGCGCCGAGGTCGCCACGGCGACCCGCATCTGCCACGCCTGCTCGCGGGCCACGGCCGCACACCGCTGCTCAGGGCTCTGGTCGACCACCACGAACTCGACACGCTCGGCAACCCCGCTGTCGGCGACCGAGCGGATGAGCCGGCGGAACTCCCGCTCGCGACCGATGGTGCTGACGACGACGGCGAGCTCGGCCGAGTGCTCGCCGGAGGTCACTTCGACACCGGCGACCCGACCGGGACGCTACCCACCCCGTTGCGGTACGAGCGCAGCGAGCGGTGGTGCGACGCCGACTCGGCGAGATCGCGATCGTCGGGGCTCCACGGCGCGGACGTGAGGACGAGGGAGTCACCGTCGGACGCCGGAGCCGGCAGCGGCGTCGCTCGGGCCAGCACCCGTTGCACCCACCGGCCGACGGCTCCGGGAGCGTCGGTGAGCACCGCGCCGGACAGCGGCATCCGGCGGGCGTCGCACAGGTCGACGGCGCCCAGGACGCCGGCCGGCGTTGAGCGGTTGCGGCCGACGACCAGTGCCAGCAGGCCACCGTTCTCGGCGCAGTCGATCGCCAGTCCCGACTCCGACAGTGGCGGCGCGTCGAGGACCACCAGCCAGCCGGAGGTCACCGCGGCGTAGATGACGTCGGGCAGGTCGCCGTAGCGGCCCCCGAGCCGCGGTTCGGACCGCTCGTCCGGATCGGTGAAGGAGGCAGCGTCCAGCGGCAGCAGCCACACGCCCGGGGCCGCGCTGGGGATAACGCGAGGGATGACGTCGACGGCGCCGTCGTGGGGATCGTTCCTGCCCGCGGGCCGCCCGTCGGGCGTCACCGGGTCTACGGACCCTGGCGACTGGCCGTTGTAGACCGGGGTCGAATACCCGTCCTCGCCGAACAGGTGACTCATCGCCAGCTCGTCGGCCAGCGAGGCGGCGGTGTCCGGGTCGTCTTCACCGAGCACCGGCTCGGCCGCTTGCTCGGCCGCCGCCCGGACGTCGATCCCCTCGGAGATGAGCAGGACCGGCCGGCGCCCCACCAGCTGCGCGGCAAGCCCGCTCGCGACGGCGCGGGCCCCCGAGGCACCGTCGGTGCCGACGACGATGAGCAGGGAGCCGGCGGTCTTGATCTCGGACTGCAGTCGGGCGGCGAGCAGCCGCGCGGCCGGCAGCCGCCAGGCACGTCCGGAGCGCACCGCCCGCAGCGACGGCGCGGGCTGCACCGGCAGCAGCATCGGCACGTTGAGGGTGGCCAGATCACTGACGCTGCGGATGCGCGGGCGGCTCCGGCGGACCAGGACGAGCAGGGCCAGAGCGATCAAGGCACCGACCAGGGCGCCGCCCAGCGCGTACTTCGCCATGGTCGACAGGCCCGACGACGACGCCTGGGCCGGCGTCAGGACGCGCACGACGCTGCTGATATTGGCCTGGGTGTTGCTCAGGTCGCTGCGCTCGGACAGCAACTGCTCGTACTGCGTCTGCAGCGCGGTCTGCGACGGCGTCAGCGCCGAGCTCGCCGACTGCCCGCGCCGGGCCTGCGTCAAGGACTTCTGCACGGTGTTCAGCTGCTGGGTTACCGAGCCCTGCAGGCTGGTGATCTCCTTGGTCAGCTGGGACGAGCGCTCGGCGGCGTAGACGGTCGCGGTCTCGCGCGCGATGGCGACGGCCCGCTTCTGGGTAGCGGCGGTCGCGGTGACGCGCACGACGTAGCTCTGCCCGACCTGGGTGGACACGACGTCCGGCTTGGCCGACAGGCCGAGCCGCTTGCGCACCGAGGTGCTGACGTCGGAGCCGTTGAGCACGACGAGTTCGCTCTGGATGAAGGCGGTGGCGTCCTGGGTGACGGTGCTGCTGTCGCTCTGCGAGGACGTGCTCAGCGTCGGGTCGGGCAGGACGGACAGCGCCGTGCTCGCCTGGTAGGTCTTGGCCGACAGCCCGGCCGCGGCCGCACCGAGAGCGGCCCCGACCACCAGCCCGGCGACGAGTGCCGCAAGCACCGTGCGCCAGACGGAACCGCCGTCGACGCGGTCACTGTCGACAGCTGCGACCTCCTCGCGCGCGTCGTTGCGCATCGTCATCGGCCGACCTGCACTTCGATTTCAGCGGCCATGTCCACCGAAGACCTCCCGGAACGTGAGCAAGATGATCTTCAGATCGAGCCAGAGAGACCAATTGGCGATGTAGTAGTTGTCGAAGCGCGCCCGCTCCTGGATCGAGGTGTCGCCGCGCAGCCCGTTGACCTGGGCGAGCCCGGTCAGCCCGACCGGCACCCGGTGGCGGGCCCAGTACCGCTCGTGCTCGCGAGTGAATTTCTCCACGAAGCCCGGTCGCTCGGGACGCGGACCCACGAGGCTCATGTGGCCGCGGATGATGTTCCACAGCTGCGGGATCTCGTCGATCGAGGTGCGGCGCAACAGGCGCCCCACGGCGCTGACCCGCGGGTCGGAACCGATGTTCCAGGTCGTCTGGGACTCGTGCTCGGACTCGGGGCGCATGCTGCGGAACTTGCACAGCCGGAACGGCCGCCCGTCGACCCCGATGCGCTCCTGCCAGAACATGACCGGCCGGCCGCTGTCGATCAGGATGGCGACGGAGACCAGAGCCATCGGAAGCGCCAGCGCCAGCAACCCGACGGCACCGACGGCCACGTCGAAACCGCGCTTGATCCACCAGCTCAGACGCAGCGTCGGATCCGAGCGCAGCCGGATCAGCGGAACCCCGCGGATGCGTTCGACGTCGGCGCCGTCGTGGTGCATCTCGAACATGGCTGGCACCACCAGCAGCTCGCAGCCGGTGCGCTGCACGGTCATGACGGTGTCGACGTGCACGTGGCTGTCCTGCAGCGCGACGATGGTCGTGTCGATCTGGTGGTCGATGATGGCGCGTGGCAGCTGCGCCATGTCCGATGCCAGGACCGGCATGCGCAGTGGCCCGAGCCGACCCGCTCGGCCGTCCGGGTCGGCATATCCCACCGGGGTCAGCCCCAGCTCGGGGTGTTCCAGCAACGCATCGGTCAGCGTGCGCCCGACGTGGTCGGCACCGACGATCAGCGTCCGCCGCCCGATGAGTCGGGTGCGCCGCGCGCGGCGTGCCGCCACGAACGCCGCCTTCTGCAGCACCAGCCCGAACGCCAGGAAGAGCAGGGCCTGATCGAGCACATGAGTGTTGAACCCGGCGCCGAGGTCGACGACCTGGGAGACGGCGAAGCTCAGGCCCACCGCGACGACGACTGTGACGAGTGCGCGGGGAACGTCGTCGAGCACTGCCAACGACATGCGCTGCCGGTAGTACCGGTTCGCGGACCGCACCACCAGCCCGACCAGGCCGAAGGTCACAAGGCCGCCGATGTCGCCCCCCACGAGCAGCGCCGACACGGTCAGAGCCGCCACGTCGCTCACGAACAACACCACCGGCAGGCCGCCGACGTTTCGCCGGAAGCGACTCATCCGCTGCGTCCGTGGCGCGCGCCGGCTCGTTGCGACCCAAGTCGGGACGTCCGGCTGTACGACGTCGATCCTGCTCGTGCGATCTACATCATTTTCGGTGCTCAAGAACCAGCTCACGCGTAACTCACCCCCCGGCAAATTTCGAACATCACACCGCGCGCCCGGCTCCCAACGCTGGAAGTGCGGAAGCACACGGGTCGTACGTCGGCAATCCGCACCGAACTAGCTGTCGGTTCCCCCCACGAGCGTGTCGCGCGCAACTGTTCGCTACTGCACAGCTACGGTCCACTGACTCGATCCTACGGAGCGTGCCGACGACGAAACTCGAAACGCTTCCATCGATCTTCAACGAGTGACGCACATCGAGGTTGCGCGCGCCAGGCTGACGTACCGTGACCGCGTGCCCGCATCGACCCGGTCCGACGTATCACGGCGCCGATTTCTCGCCGGGGCTGGCGCGGTCGTGGCCACCGCCATGGGCACCGCTCTTACCGCGTGCACGTCGGGCAGCTCGTCATCGAGCGGCGCGCACACGCACGACGTCGTCTCGTTCGGGGCCACCGGAGACGGGCATACCGACGACGGCGCCGCCATCACGCGGGCCCTGGCCGCCCTGCATCGCGGGGACACGCTCACGTTTCCTGCGGGCCGGACCTTCTGCCACGCCGGAGTGCTGAGTGTCACAACACCCGGTGTCCGATTGCGCGGCCCGGGCCGGCTGCTCGCCACCTCGGAATCCGCATCGGCCCTCAAGATCCAGGCTGCCGACGTGACCCTGGACTCACTGCACCTGTCGATCGCTGCCACGACCCACCGTTGGTCGGCTCCCGACCAGCACAAGCTCTATCTCGGCGGCTACGCGGGCATCACGGTCGAGGGCGTCGTCATCGACGGCTCGGCCGCTGCCGGCCTGTTCTGCGACGGGCCGTCGGGCTTCCGGCTCACCGACGTCCACGTGAGCGACACGCGGGCCGACGGCATCCACATGACGAACGGCGCCCACAACGGGCGCGTCGAGTCGCCCCGGATCTCGCGCAGCGGCGACGACGCTGTCGCGGTCGTGTCCTACCTGTCCGACAGCGCCGAGTGCCACGACATCGTCGTCACCGACCCTCGGGTGCGGACGACCACGGGAGGTCGAGGGGTCTCGGTCGTCGGCGGCCACACCGTCGAGTACCGCGACATCGACGTCGACCGTAGCTGCGCCGCGTCGGTGTACGTCGCCTGCGAGGGCGGGGACTTCGTCACCAGCCCCACCCGCGGCGTGACCGTCAGCGGGGGGCGCATCACCGGCGCCAACACCGACGCCGCCATCGACCACGGCGCAGTGCTCGTCTACAGCGGGCGATCCGGTGGATCGGTCAGCGAGGTCGTGATCGAGAAGTTGACCATCACCGGGACCCGTGCCGGCGCCAGCCGCCAGGTCGGTGTGCTGGCCGACTCCGGCGACGATCAGGTGTCCGGCGTCCAGTTCGAGAACCTGCAGCTCGCCGCCTCCCCCACCCCCTACCAGGGAAGCGCGCCCGCCGGGAGCTTCACCCTGCGCAACGTCACCGCTGCAGGCGCTGCGGTGGCTCGGCCACGATGACCGAGCGGGTGTGCATCGTCCACGAGCGGTTCACCGAGTACGCCGGCTCCGAGCAGGTCGTCGCCCAGCTCGCCGGCATCTGGCCGGACGCGCCTGTACTGGCGCCCATTGCAGTGCCCGACACCATGCCGCCGGGCCTGCGCGAGCGGGTGCGCGGCACCCGCCTGAGCTCGCTGGTGCGCAGCGGCGGCGGGTATGCCCACCTGCTGCCGGCGCTGCCGATCGCGATGCGCCACCTGCCGGTCGGCACCCCCGACCTCGTCATCGCCAGCCATCACGCGTTCGCCGATCAGGTGGTGCACGCCACGGACGCGCCGGTCATCGCCTACGTGCACAGCCCTGCCCGGTGGGTCTGGGATCCGGCCATGCGCGCCGGCGAGGCCGGTGGGCGGCTCGGCGCAGCCGCCCTCGCGACGTTCGCCGCCGCCTATCGCGGGCCCGACCGGCGGGCGGCGGCGCGGCTTGCGAGCGTCGTCGCGAACTCCGGCGCGGTCGCCGAGCGGATCGAGCGGTGGTGGGGGCGAACGGCACACGTCGTGCACCCGCCCGTCGACACCGAGTTCTACCGCCCCGACGTCGCACAGCCCCGGGAGGACTTCCTGCTGCTGGCCGGTCGGCTCGTGCCGTACAAGCAACCGGCCGTGGCCATTCGCGCCGCGCACCGCGCGGGCGTGCGCCTGGTCGTGGCGGGCGACGGGCGGATGCGAGAGGAGTGTGAGCGCCTGGCGGGCCCGAACACGACCTTCGTCGGCCGGGTATCCGACGAGGACCTGCGCTCGCTGTTCCGGCGCTGCGCCGCCGCCCTGATGCCGGGCGTCGAGGACTTCGGGATCGTCCCCGTCGAGGCGCAGGCCTGCGGCGCGCCGGTCATCGCCACCGGCGCCGGCGGCGCGCTGGACTCGGTACTGCCCGGTCGCACCGGCGTACTCGTGCCAGCCGACCCCGCCCGGCTCGAGGAGAACTGGGTGGAGGCCCTGCGCGACTTCGACCCGACCGGCTACCGGGCCGATGCCATCCGGGCACACGCCGAGAACTTCTCCCGGCAACGGTTCCGGGCCGCCATGCGCGAGGTCGCGACTGCCACCCTCGCCGGCACATCGACCGGTCCGGGTCAGGGCAGTTGACCGCCGGCCCCCTCGGAGCGGCGGGCCACGTAACGCATCGTGAGCTCCGCGCTGCGCGGGGTCGGCGCGACCGGATGCCCACGGGCGGCCTGCCGCGCGAAGTGACCGGCCGCCGCAGCGGCGTGCACCACGACCCGCGGGCGCCCGCGGACTGCAGCCCGAACAGCGGCGATCAGACACCACAGCGACCACCGGGCCGCCAGTCGCCTGAACACCCGGGCACTCTCGCGTCGCTGCGCCGACGTGTTATCGCTCGACGCCCACGTCTTCCACCGGACCCGCGCGGTCTGCTCGGCCATCATCACTACACCGGCAGTGGTGTTCGCGCCGTGCCGCCGGTACCAGGCGACCTGTCGATCCACCGGACGGAAGTGACCGTGCCGGCTCATCCGCAGATAGAGGTCCCAGTCCTCGGCGCCGACGATCTCAGAGTCAAAGCCGCCGACCGCCGTGATCACGGCACGGCGGTGGACCGCGACGGCGGTCGGCCAGATGGTGCCCGTCACGAGCAGGTTCGAGAACGTCCCTGGCTCGGACACCTCGACCGACGTCAGGTCGAAGCGCCCCAGCACCCGCCGGTCGCGCTGACCCGCGGAGTGCGCCCCGGGGCGGATCGGCCGGCCGGCCGCGTCGATGTACTCGGCCAGTCCGTAGGCACCGACCGCGTCGGGATCGGCAACCAGGGCACCGATCAGCACCTCGAGCGCGTCGGGTGTCCACACGTCGTCACCGTCCAGGAACGCGACAAGGGTGCCGTCGACGTCCGATGCGGCGAGAAGACCGCGGTTACGGGCCGCCGACACCCCGGCGTTGGACTGACTGATCGTCCGCATGCGCTCGTCGCGCTCCGCGAACGAGCGGGCGATCGCCGGCGTGGAGTCCGTGGAGCCGTCGTCCACCACCACGCACTCCCAGCGCGTGTACGTCTGATCCACTACCGAGGTCAAACTCTGCGCGAGGTGCCGTTCACCGTTGTAGACCGGCACGATGACCGTCACCAGTGCCGGCATGTCCTCGGACACCGCCGCCCCCGCTCGGATGGGTATTCTCCGCGTGTGAAGTCTGCTCCTACACCCGGCCCGTCACACGAGCCCGGGGTTGGATCATGCCTATCCACGTGACCGGCGGCAACCCGGTCAGCGTCAGCCGCGGCGCACAGGCGCAGCGGTGACCCGCGCGCCGGAAGTGCCCGCTCCGCCGGACGTCCGAGCCGGTCCCGTCCTGCCCAGCAGCGGTGCACTCGGCGGTGTATCGGAGCAGGTGGCCTCCGAGCCGGTCGCACCGGGGCGCGGCGCGGTGCTGCGCGGAGGACTGTGGTCGGCGGCAAGCCAGCTCGTTCCCGCCCTCGGGACGGCCGTGCTGTCGGTGGCGGCCGGTCGCCTGCTGGGCAGTGGCCCGCTCGGTCAGCAGAGCCTCATCGCGTACGTCAACTCTGCCATCACGTCGGTGTTCGTCATCTCACTGAACACTGCGTTGCTGCAGGTCGGCGGCGGTCTGCAGGGCGTGGGCGCGAGCGGCCGGCTGCGGCACCTGACCCGCTGGGCGGTCGGCGCGCATGCCGCGGTCGGTGTCGGCGTGGCCTTGATCATGCTGGTCTCGGGGGAGGTCGTCGGGCACTATCGCCTGGCGTGGGCGGTCATCGGCGCGGTGTCGATCCTGGACGCGTTGGTCGACGGCCTTGCCGTCCGGATGATCCTCAGCGAGGGTTGGGCGCCGATCGGTCGCCTGCGGCTGCTCTTCCAGATGCTCGGGCCGCTGTTCGGGATCGGGTTCCTGCTCGCCGGGCTCGGCGTCACCGGGATCTTCCTCGGGGACGGCGCGGCAGCACTGGGGTTGCTGATCGCAGTCACCCGCCGGTTCCGCCGCCTGCCACCGGAACTTCTTGCCGCCCCCGTCGGGGGTGCCGGTGTCGCGGTGGAGGCGGCGTCCGAGCCCGCTAGACGCCGCAGACCGATCGGCCGGTACGACTACCGCCCGCTGCCCGGTCCGCGCCGCTTCTCGCCGGTTGCCGCGCCCTCTCCGGTGCTCCGGATGGTCCTGCTGTTCGCGGTGGGCGCGCTCATCACCCAGGTGGTGTCCAAACGGGTCGAGTTCGTGGTCCTGTCGGCGTTCAGCGGCGACCGCGCGGTCGGTCAGTACTCCGTCGCGTTCATGGCCGTCAGCCTGCTGTCGATGGTGCCGTTGGGGGTGGCCACCGCGGCCATGCCCCTGATCGCTGCTGCGACCGGGCGCGGCGAGATCGCCGACACCCACCGGCATCTGCGCTACGCCCTGCGCATCGGCACCGCGGTCACGATCCCGGTCGCCGGCCTGCTCGCCGCCCTCGGGCCGAGCGTCGTGGAGTTCGTCTACGGCAGCCAGTACGCCACGGCCGCACGCCTCGTGCCGTTCGCCTCCGGTGCTCTGCTCTTCGCGGTGATCATCGGGGTGTGCGAGCAGTTCTGGTCGGGCCAGGGTCGTCTGGGCGTCGTCCTGGGTACCGGCGCGCTGGCCGGCGTCGTCGACATCGGGCTCGCGCTGATCCTCGTACCGCATCTCGGTCCCACCGGGGCTGTGGCGGCCAACGTCAGCGGGCAGGCGACCCTGGCCCTCGGGCTGCTCATGATCACGGTGCGTCGGACCGGCGCCGTCGGCTGGCGGCTCCGCGGCCTCGCGTCCGCCGTGCTGAGCGGCGCGGCCGGCATCGCTGCGGTGCTCCTGGTGCGTGCTGCGGTGTTCGCTGTCGGGCCGTCGGGGTTGGAAGTCCGCTCCGGGCTCGTCGTGGTGATCGGCTCGGCAGCCGGGCTGGCGGCCGTCGCCTGCGTCGTTCGGCTGGCCCGGCTCTTCGATGTTGACGAGGCAGCATGGATCGGTGGGATGCTGCCCGCCAGGCTGCACAGAGTCGTGGCTGGGATCAGCCAGGCCGGACACGCGCCCGAGGAAGGGCACAGTGGCTGACGCGGACGGCTCGAGCCCCCTGCGGGTGACCCATGTCCTCACTAACGGCGAGTTCGCAGGAACCGAACGCTACGTCGTGGAGGTCAGCGGTGTCCTCATCCGGCGCGGCCACGAGGTCGCGGTCGTCGGCGGCCAACCCGGCGCGATGACCCGGCTGCTGCATCCCGATGTCAGCTGGCGGCCGGGGGCGGACGCGCCGGCCGCCGTGCAGGCACTGATCCGCGGCGGCCGTCGCGACATCACGCACAGCCACACCGCGAAGAGCGACTTCGTCGCGACGATGGCAGCGCCTGCCGTCGGCGGAGCCCGCGTCTCGACCCGGCACATCACAGCTACCCGCGGTTACACCCGCAAGGCCCAACGCCTTGCCAGACTCGTGCGCCGGGCACTGTCATGCGAACTCGCCGTCAGCCGTTGGACGTCGGATCTCCTGGAGGCTCCCGCCGACGTCGTGCTGCTCAACGGCGTCCGCTCCCAGCCCGACGTGACCACTCCTCGCGAGCAGACGGTGTTGCTCGCCCAACGGCTCGCGCCGGAAAAGGACACCGCCACGGCGATCCGCGCGTGGGCGCGCAGCGGCCTCGGCGACACGGGGTGGCGGCTCGTCGTCGCCGGCGCCGGCAACGAGCAACCCGAGCTGGAATTGCTGAGCCACGATCTCGGCGTCGCCGGCAGCGTCGAGTTCGCCGGTTGGCTGCGCGACCCCACCGAGCACTACCGCGCAAGCGGGATCTTCCTGGCGCCCGCGCCCACCGAACCGTGCGGCCTGAGCATCCTGGAGGCCATGTCGCACGGCCTGCCCGTGGTCGCGGCTGCCAGTGGCGGGCATCTCGAGACGGTCGGCTCGCTGCCCGCGGCGGCGCTGTTCCCACCGGGCGACGACGAGGCGGCCGCCGCCCACCTCGTCCGGCTCGCGGCCGACCACGAGCTGCGGGAGGAGTACGGCGTTGCCCTGCGAGAACTGCAGCGCTCGAACTTCGACATCGACGGTCATGTCACCCGGCTCGAGGCGATCTATCGCGGTTGCCTGCGCGGCGCGCGGATGTGATCAGCGACCGTTTCCGTCCCGGCCGAGGCGTCCGATCATGCGTGCCGGGGGAAGCTGGTTTCGTGGGCGTGAAACGAGACAGCAGATGATCATCGACCTGCGTTCGGCCGCGCTGTCGGGCCTCCCGCCGGACGCGGTCGTCGTCGTCGGCGCCGGCGCGGCCGGCATCGCGCTCAGCCGGCGACTGTCCGCGGCGAAGCGTCCGGTCATCCTGTTGGAGTCCGGGGCCGACGACCACAACGACGCCGGACTACGCGACCTGAACGCCGGTGCGGTCACCGGTCTGGCCTATCAGGGGCTCGCGGACGGGCGCAGTCGCGTGCTCGGTGGCACCACCGCACTCTGGCACGGGCAGTGCATGCGGCTGCACGACATCGACCTGCGACAGCGGGCCTGGATCCCGCACAGCGGCTGGCCGTTCGCGCCCGACGTCCTCGACCGGCCGTATGCGCAGGCGGAGGAGTGGCTGCAGGTATCCGGCCGGGGGTACGGCCCCGAGCGGTGGGCCGAACACCCCAAGCTCGCGCCCGTCGACTGGGACCCCGAGTACCTCCTGCACGACTTCACCGAATACACCCACCAGCCCATGCTGGCCCGGGTGCACCGCGCAGCGCTGGAGCAGGATCCGCTGCTGCACGTCCTGCTTAACGCCACGGTCGCCGCCGTTACCGTCGACGCGAGGGCGGTCACCGGCGTGCAGGTCATCGATGCCGACGGCGCCCGCACGACGCTGCCGGCCGGCGAGATCGTCCTGGCCGCCGGGGCCATCGAGAACGCCCGCATCCTGCAGCTGAGCGACCCCGAGGGAATCGGTCTCGGTACCGGCCGACGGCACACGGGGCGCTACCTGCAGGATCATCCGATCGTGCGGACGGCGCAGGTGCTGTCCGACGACTACCGCCTGCTGCAGGACCGGTACGTGGCCCTGCACCGGGGCCGGCGACGGCTGTTCCCGAAGGTGCGGCTCGCCCCGTCGTCGCAGGAGCGGCACGAGCTGTTGGACGCGACGGCCGTCTTCGTCCACGACCACGATCAGCCCGGGCTGCTGGCTGCGCGCCGGCTCGTCCTCGCCGCACGGGCGCGCGAGGCGCCTGAACACCCGTGGCGCGATGCCCTGACCGCCCTGCAAGCACCGGTCCCCGTCGTCCGCGACACGTTCCGGCGCTACGCGCGGGGCCTGTCGACGGCCTCTCGGCCCTCGGCGGTCTGGTTGCAGCTCTGGCTCGAACAGGTGCCCGATCCCGCCAGCCGCGTCACTCTGAGCACTGCCACCGATCGCTTCGGCCTGCGCCGTCCGGTGGTGGACTGGCGCGCCGCGGATCAGGAGATCGAGACGAGCCGGCGGATGACGCGCTGGATCGCCGCCGACCTCGAGCGCCTCGGGCTGGCCCGCGTCCGCGAACTCGCGCCGATGCATGACGACGACGCCTGGCGCGCCGGCGTGACCGACGCCTACCACCCGGCAGGAACCACCCGCATGTCCAGGGACCCGCACGACGGCGTCGTCGACCCCGACCTCCAGGTGCATGGAGTGCGCGGCCTGTCCGTGGTGGGCGGCAGCGTCTTCCCGGTCGCCGGCTACGCGAATCCCACGTTGACGATCGTCGCGCTGGCCCTGCGCCTCGGCGACCGGCTGGCCGCCCGAACGCCGGTGCATGGCTGAGGTCTTGGGGGACCGTCAGCGGCGTATTTCGTCCAGAACTGCGGCGACGTCCAGCGGCAGCGGGCCGGCGGCGCCGACGTCGAGAAGCGTCGGCAGGATGGCCGGGCGCGACGTCGCGACGATCACGTCGGTAGCACCGGTGCTGACGGCCCGCGCGAACAGCGCCCGCGCGATCGCGGCGTCGGCGGGTATCCAACCGCAGGCGGCAACTGCGTCCTGCCAGCGCCGGCCCAGTTCGGGGTCGGCGGCGAGCCGGTCGCGAACGGTGGCGACATCGCGACCGCCGGCACCCAGCAGTCCGTGCCCCACCCGCACGGCGAGTCCATCCGGCAACCCCGGGTCGGGTGCGAACAGCCCGATCGCCACATGGGCAGCGCGCAGAAGTTCCGGTGCAACGGCAAGGCATTGCGCCGTCAACTCGTTCGACGTCGCGACACCCACCAGGCCGACGTCGCCCCGAGCGACGTAGCCGGCCAGCCGGTCGCACAGCGCGGGTGTGATGTCCGCCGGCTGGACCTCGTGCAGTTGCAGGCGGTCGATGCGGCCCAGCCGCGCGAGTGCCGTCTCGACCGTCGCCGCGACCTGGTCGGGGTCGAAGCGGCCCTGCGCAGTCGGCCGCTCGTTCCCGCGCAGCCGGTTCTGCAGCGACGCCGGAAGCCGACGCGCCGCTGCCTTGGCTGCCCGGACCGCCGCTGAGGGCGGACCGACCGGGGCGATACCGACCTTCGTCGTGATCACGACGTCGCCGGCATCGCCGGCCGCGCGACGGCGGATCAGCTCACCGACGGCGACCTCGCTGCGCCCGAAACCGTAGGACGGGGCCGTGTCGAAACGACGGAAGCCGGCCGCCCACGCGGAGTCGAGGAGCGTCGTGGACTCGACGTCGGACATCAGCGCGTACAGGTGGGCAGTGCCGAGCGCGACGCTAGCGATGTGAGCCTCCGGCGACCGAAAAAGATGTTGGTTTGACGTTAAGTCAGACGAGGGCGGGGTAAGTTATTAACACTGGCTAAACATGATCATCGGTGATCGTGGCGCGGGGGCGAGCCTTCCAGATCGCTCCACGTCTCGAGGTTCCCGTGTTTCGCTCCCTCCACACGCCAGGCCGGCCCTACAGCGCCGAAGCCACGATCCCACGAACCGTGGCAGCGGGCCTAGCAATCGCCGTTGCAGGCGCGATCGGCCTGGTTGCCGTCCACCCCGCCGGCGCCACCACGGCATCACCGTCCGTGCTGCGACTGGCCGCCGCACGGAGCTCGCTGAAGGACTCCGACGGTCACCGCTGGACGGCGGACGCGGCCTACGCCTCGGGTGGACACCGCATCGTTCGCCGGGTGAGCAGCCGCCATGCAGCGCTGGCCGCCGAGCGAGTCGGCCGCGTGCGGTACCGCATCCCCGTGACCGCAGGGAAGTACACGATCACCGTCACCACTGCCGAAAACCACCGCCCGCGCGTCTTCACAGTGGTCGCCGAGGGTCACACGATGAACGTCACCCACGCCACGACCGGCCGTGTCGGGAAGCTGCAGGTCTTCACCAGCCGTTTCACGACCTCGGTGACCGACGGGTTCCTCGATGTCACGCTGGGCAGCAACACTCGCCCTGCTGCCGTGAGCACCGTGCAGCTCGTTCGCACCGCGACCCTTCCGGTCCCGGCCGCGTCCACGGCCAGAACGCCGGCACGGCGAGTCCCAGCACCGGTCACCACACCGTCGCGTTCGCCCTCGCCATCGCCTGCTCCCTCGTCCTCCTCCTCGCCGGCGCCCTCGCCTGCTCCCTCGTCCTCTTCCTCGTCTGCGCCGCCGAGCTCGTCGGCGAACCCGCTGGGCACGGTGACGCCCGAGCAGTTCGGCGCGGTCGGCAACGGACGCACCGATGACCAGAGCGCCTTGCAGAACACGTTCGATAACGCGAACGGGCGGACCGTCGTGCTGGCCGCCGGCCGCACCTACGCGCACTCCGGCGTCCTGCACCTGCACGTCGCGGGGCTGCACGTCACAGGCGGCGGCACACTCCTGGCGACCAACGAGCAGTACTCCGACGTCTGGATCGACGCCGACAACATCACCCTCGACGGCTCGCTGACCGTCACCATCGCCTCGACGACGCGGCGCTGGGACTCGTGGGACCAGATGGCCGTCCGGCTCGAGGCCCACTCGGGTGACGTCGTGCGCGGCCTGACGGTCAACGGATCCGCCGCGGCCGGTATCTACGTCGGTGGCGCGTACAACTTCGTTCTAGACCACGTGACCGTCGAGAACACCCGCGCCGACGGCATCCACATGACCCGCGGCTCGCACAACGGCTCGGTCATCTCGCCGACTATCAGCAACACCGGCGACGACGGGGTCGCGGTGGTGTCCTACAGCCAGGACGGCACCCCCTGCCACGACATCACCGTGACGTCGCCGCGCGTGCTCAGCACCAGCTGGGGACGGGGCCTGTCGGTGGTCGGTGGCGAGAACATCACCGAGACCAACATCTCGGTAGCCAACACCTCCGCAGCCGGCGTCTACATCGCGGCCGAGGGCAGCCCGTTCTACACCGCCGCGCCGAAGAACGTGCTGATCTCCGGAGGCACGATCACGCACGCCAACGAGACGGCGAGCGTCGAGCACGGCGCGGTGCTCGTCATGAGCGGCGAGTCCGGCGTCGTGCCTACCGGCGTGACCGTGCAGAACCTCACGATCGTGAACACCGCATCGACCAAACGCGACCTCGGCGTGATCACCTACGGAAGCCTCCCGAGCCACGTGCTGTTCTCCAACATTAACATCAGCGGGGGGCCGGCTCAGGCCTACGAGGGCAACACCGCGCAGAGCGGTTACTCACTACGCAACATCGTGCAGAACGGCGTCCGCCTGCCGGACGCCGGATAGCGCGCCGCCGGCGCGGTCACCCCTTGCCCGCTGACTCGGCGTGCTGCCGGATCCACGCGTGCATGGCGATCCCGGCGGCAACGCCGGCGTTGATCGAGCGGGTCGAGCCGAACTGGGCGATCGAGCAGACCACAGAAGCGGCCGCCCGGGCCTCGTCGGACAGGCCCGTGCCCTCCTGGCCGAACAGCAGCAGCGCGTCGGCCGGCAGCGGGAACGACTCGAGCGGCACGGAGCCGGGCAGGTTGTCGATCGCCACGATCTCGTAGCCGGCGTCGGCACCGTAGACGGCAAGTTCGGCGGCAGAGGCGACGTAGCGGACGTGCTGGTAGCGGTCGGTCACCATCGCCCCGCGACGGTTCCACCGACGCCGACCCACGATGATCACCTCACGGGCCAGGAACGCGTTGGCCGTGCGCACCACGGTGCCGATGTTCAGATCATGCTGCCAGTTCTCGATTGCCACCGCGAACGGGTGCCGGCGGGTGTCGAGATCGGCCACGATCGCCTCGAGCGTCCAGTACCGATAACGATCGACGACATTGCGGCGATCACCGTCGCGCAACAGCTCGGGGTCGAAGCGCGGATCGGTCGGCCACGGCTCGGGGTGCGGACCCACCCCGACCGGTTCCGTCACCGCACCCCGTACTGCGCGCGGTAGGCCACCATGGCGTCGAGGTGGTCGGCGTGCCGGCCCGTCTCACGCAGGTACTCGACGATGTCGTCGAGGGTGACCACGGCATGCACGTCGACGTCGTGCGTAGCGGCGAGTTCCTGCACCGCCGAGGCCGGGCCCGTCCCCCGCTCCTGACGGTCGATGGCGATGACGATCCCGGCCAGCTGGGGCACGAGCGGCAGCACCTCACGCACGGCCGCGCCCGAGGTGATCACGTCGTCGACGAGCAGCACCCGCCCGGCCAGCGGCGCGCCGACGATCGAGCCGCCCTCGCCGTGGTCCTTCGCCTCCTTGCGGTTGAACGCCCACGGCACGTCGCGGCCGTGCCGCTCGGCGAGCTGGACGGCGGTGGCGCAGGCGATCGGGATGCCCTTGTAGGCCGGTCCGAACAGCACGTCGAACTGCACCCCACTGGCAACGATCGCGTCGGCGTAGAAACGACCCAGCGAGGCGAGGCGGGCGCCGGTGTCGAAGCGGCCGGCGTTGAAGAAGTACGGCGACACTCGGCCGGACTTGAGGGTGAACGACCCGAAGCCGAGGACGTCGTGACCGATCGCGAACTCGATGAACTCGCGCTGGTAGGGCTTCACATCGCCCGCCGGGCCATGACCGCCCGCAGCACCGGCCGCGGCAGGAACTGCACCGCTCCGACCAACGTCTTGTAGACCCGCGACGGCACCGACACCGGCTTGCCCGCGAACGTGTCGGCCAGCCCCTCGCGCACGACGTCGCGCGCCTCGAGCCACATCCGCGACGGGACACCGGACATGTCCGCGGACGCCCGCTCGTGGAACTCGGTGTGCGTGAACCCGGGGCAGACGGCCGTGACCGTGACGCCCGACCCGGCCAACTGCAACGACAGCGCCTCGCTGAACATCGTCACCCACGCCTTGCTCGCTGAGTACGTGACGTTGCCCGGCCGCGGCACGAACCCGGCCACCGACGACACGTTGAGGATCCGGCCGGAGCCGCGGGCGCGCATGGCCCCCACCGCGGCGTGTGTCAGGCGCAGGACGGCGCGGACGTTGAGGTCGAGCTGCTGTTCCTCGAACGTCAACTCGGCCTCGCCGAACGGCTGGTAGGTGCCGATCCCGGCGTTGTTGACCAGCAGCTCGATCGGCGCGGGGGCGTCGACCAGTCGAGCGGCGGCCGCGGCACAGCCGTCGTCGGAGGCGAGGTCGGCGGGCAGGACGTCGACCCCGATGCCGTGCGCGCTCCGCAAGGCGACGGCCGCGGCCTCGAGCCGCTCGACGTTGCGGGCCACGAGCACGAGATCCCAGCCGGCGGCGGCGAGCTGGCGGCAGAACTCGGCGCCGAGGCCGGAGCTCGCGCCGGTGACGAGAGCCGTGGGCACTCAGACCCCTGAACGCCGCGACTTGCTGGCCTTCGCGCGGGCCCGTGCGAGCTCGGCGCCCTTGGCCACCGACTCGGTCGTGGCACGCTGCTTGGCCCGGCTGCGTTCGACCGCGTCGCCCGCCGAGTTCCGGGCCGTCGTCGCCGTCGGAGGGTTGAAACCGGGCCGTGCCGGACGGGGGCCGAAGAGGCCGGAGCGCCTGGCGGGAGCTGCGCCGTCGGGCCGCGGCGGCTTCGACAACGCGAAGTACTCAGCACTCGGACGAAGGCTGACGAACACCACGGCGGCGAGCAGCGAGACGGCCGAGACGAACGACGGGATCTTGAAGGCCACCGGCTCGCTGGAGGCGATGCCGAGCAGGTAGCTGAACCCGGCGAAGGTACCGGTGAGGGTGGCCAGGACCCACAGCCCGATGACCGTCCAGCGCGCCCAGAAGCGACCCCGCCACACGCCGCGCGCGACCAGCAGCAGCGCGATCGCCAGCACGACCGACTGGATCAGGTAGGTGTGGGTCGTGCTGCTCACGTTGCTGTGCACAGTGTCGAGGCTTTTCGGATGCTTGAGTTTTGCGTTGCTCTTCTTCGCCGACTGGTACAACCAGCCCTGCAGCCCGAACAGGCTGGCGGAGGTGACGACGGCAGCGAGGGCTGAGAGGCCCAGGGCAGCGACGGCGTTGCGCACCCGCGTGGGTGGCGGCGGCATCGGCGATCCGTCAGCCGTGAGGCTGGGCTTGCCCCGCAGGCCGGCGCGTGCGGGTGGCACAGCAGCTGCCGACGGCTTGGCGAAGGAGACCGGCTCGCTGTCCGGCGTCGTCGACTCGTCAGTCACGGCCGGAAGTGTACGTCGGGGCGCCCGTGGGCTGTGGAAGAGTCGAGCCCGGTTCCGCAGCATGGCTTAGAGTCGCAGCACCACCGGCGGACGGTGGACTTCAGCGGGAGGACGCGGCGATGGGATCCCCCTTCGATGACGCGCCGGACCCGGTCGACGTCACCAAGCACAACGCTCCGAGCTCCGGCGAGGGCGACGAACCGCCCTTCGACCCCTACCGGTTCGGCGCGCCGGACGTCCCGCCGCCACC
>CAZZVT010000047.1:0-22306 GCA_964657545.1 uncultured Jatrophihabitantaceae bacterium | reverse complement strand
GCTCCGTCACCGCCCAGCGTGTCGCCGAGCTCTACGTCGGCTTCGCCCTCAACCTCGTCGGCGCCCAGCCGACGCAGTAGCCGCCCACCATCGCACGAACCCGATGTGTCTGTGGTGGGTGAGTCGAATGTTTCATTGAGAAAAACTTGACCAGGCCGTAGACGGAACGCCAAATGTATAGTCAACTAGCCATCTGTACAGCCGTAGTGGTCAACGACTGAAGGGGGGCGCGATGAGCACGACGGAACGCGCGCCCAAGTACTGGCTCGTCGTCGACCACCTTCTCAAGCTCATCGAGACCGACGGTCTTGCTGCCGGCGACCCGTTGCCGACCGAGCTCGAGCTGCAGAACCGCTTCTCCCTCAGCCGGGGCACGGTGCGCAAGGCACTCGACGAGCTGTCCCGTCGCTCCCTGATCGAGCGGCGCCCGGGATCGGGCACGTTCGTCGCACCACAGCGGATGCCACGGGACCTGCCCGAACTCACCGGCTTCAGCGAGCACATCCGGTCGCTGGGGCTCGTCCCGGGCAGCACGGAGCTGGGTCGCGAGGACCTCGGCACCGACAGCGCCTACGCCACCGATTTCGCCCAGGGCACGGCGCTCACCTTGCTGACCCGCCTGCGAACGGCCGACGGTCAGCCGGTCGGCGTGCACTACCTCGTGCTGCCGACCGAGCTGCTCCATCGCGTCTTCGCCGACCCCTCGGACACCGGGACCACGCTCTACGACCGCTTCGAGCGCGTCGGGGTGAGCGTCGACATCGCGCAGGAGCACCTGATGGCCCGACGGCCGTCGCGCAGCGAGGCGAAGCTGCTCGGCATCGGCGTCGGCGAGGCCGTTCTCGACGTACGCCGCAAGACGTTCGACGCCGACGGCGGTGTGGTCGAGCTCGTGCACGCCGTCTACCGCGGCGACCGCTACGACTACGTCATCTGGCTCGAGCGGCGCCGGCACTGACCCGCGCCTGCCCGCACGGACCGCTGTCCTGGATCCACCTGCTCGTCGTATCCCTCGAATCACCGTCGATTCTCCGCCTGCATTTCCTCCCGGAGGTAGTCATGTCCCGCACAGTTCCGAGCAACGCCGTACGAGTCATCGCGGGCGTGGCCGCGGCCGCGCTCGCGATCGGTCTCACCGCGTGCAGTTCGTCCAACACCGCCGGTGGCCAATCAGTGAACTCCGGCTCGACCAGCGGCGGCAGCACGACGGGGACGACGTCGAGCTCGAAGACCTGCACGTCCGGCAACGCGTGCAAGGTGGCGCTGATCATTTCCGACGCCGGGCTGGGCGACAAGGGCTTCAACGACCTGGCGAACGCCGGGATGAAGAAGGCGGTCAGCGAGCTCAAGGGCGCCACCGGCAAGGCGATCCAGGACCCGCAGATCGACACGCACGGCGTGCAGGACCTGACCCAGGCCGCGCAGGCCGGTTACGGACTGGTCATCGACCTCGACTACGGCACCAGCGCGAACCTCGTCCAGGTGGCCAAGAAGTTCCCCAAGACCCACTTCGTGCTGGTCGACAACACGGCGACGGGCGCGAACATCACCAGCCAGATGTTCTACGTGCAGGACAGCTCCTACCTCAGCGGCATGGTGGCCGCCCTGGCCGTGGACAGCTCGACGGTGAACAAGACCGGGAAGAAGATCATCGGCGCGATCGGCGGCATCAAGTCGCCCGGCATCGACGAGTTCCTCGTCGGCTACGAGCAGGGCGCCAGGGCCGTCGACCCGAAGATCCAGGTCAAGATCGCCTACGCCAACAACTTCGCCGACCCGACCATCGGCGCGAACCTCGCCAACTCGATGTACGACCAGGGCGCCCTCGTCGTCTACCAGGTCGCCGGTGTCACCGGCCTCGGCGTGCTGAAGGCCGCCAAGCAGCGCAACCGCTACGCGATCGGCGTCGACAGCAACCAGGACGCCGACCAGCCGGGTCACGTGCTGACCAGCTCGCTGAAGCGCACCGACACCGCGGTGTACGACGCGATCACCGACTACGCCAAGGGCACTCTGCAGGGCGGTAAGACGGTGTACTACGGCCTGCCGAACGGCGTGGGCATCACCGACCTGAAGTACACCAAGTCCCTGTTCACGGCCGCCCAGCTGGCCAAGGTCCAAGCCGCCGAGACCGCGATCGAGAACAAGACGCTCAAGGTCTGGGACGTCCCGACCCAGGGTTACCCGTCATGGTTCACCACCAAGTGAGCTCACCCGGAGGCGTCCATCTGGACGGCGTGTCCAAGCGGTTCGGCAGCCTGCAGGTGCTGCAGGGTGTCGACCTGCGGGCCGAGGCCGGCGAGATCCACGCCGTCGTCGGCGAGAACGGGGCCGGCAAGACCACCCTGATGCGGATCCTCGCCGGGCTCGAACGCGCCGACAGCGGGCAGGTGACGATCGGTGACACCACGCTGCCTCGGCACCACTCACCCGCGCAGGCGCTCGCTGCCGGGGTGGGGTTGGTTCCGCAGCACTGCGAGGTAGCCCCCGGCCTCAGCGTGCTCGAGTCGGTCTCCCTCGGCAGCGAACCGCGGCGTTGGGGCCTGTACGACGGCACCGCCGTCCGAGAGAAGAGCCAGGAGATCAGCGACCGCATGGGCTTCGCGTTCGCGTGGGACAGCCCGGCCGCCTCGCTGGGCATGGCCCAGCGGCAGCGGTTGGAACTCGTCCGGCTGCTCGCCCGCGATGCCAAGGTGCTGATCCTCGACGAACCCACCACGGTGCTCACGGCGCAGGAGGTCGAGGGCCTGTTCGAAGCGCTGCAGCGTCTCGCCGCCGCCGGCAAGACGGTCCTGTTCATCACGCACAAGCTCGACGAGGTCCGCGCGGTCGCCGACGACATCTCCGTCCTGCGTGGCGGCGTCGTGGCCGGCCGACTCCGTGGTTCGACGACGGACAACGCCACCATCGCCAGGTTGATGATCGGCGAGCTCTCGGCCGCGCCGGTGCGGGCACCGTCCGGCGCCTCCGGCGACAACCGGCTCGAGCTGCACGACGTCAGCGTCCGGTCGCACGGCGTCGGTGGCCACGCCCTGCACCACCTCGAGCTGTCCTGCCGGGCCGGCGAGATAGTCGGGATCGCCGGTGTCGAGGGCAACGGTCAGCAGGAACTCGTCGAGGTGATCACCGGGATCCGACCGGTCGCGTCGGGCACGATCATCCTGGACGGCCGCGCCGTCGAGCAGGCGTCGATCGGGGCGCGGCGCGCAGCCGGTCTCGCCGTGGTCCCCGCCGACCGGATGCACGAGGGCGCCAACCTGCAGGCCAAGGTCTGGGAGACCGCGACCGCGACCCTGCCGCTCACGGCTCGCGGCGGGTTCGGCCTGCTGCGACGCCGCGAACTGCGCCGCCGGGGCGGCGCCATCGCCCAGCGGGTCGGCGTCACCGCCGCCCCGGAGCTGCCAACGAGCGCGCTGTCCGGCGGCAACATCCAGCGGCTCGTCGTCGGCCGGGAGCTCGACCGCGACCCGGGGGTCGTCGTCCTGGCGCACCCCACGCGCGGGGTCGACGTGCGGGGGATCGCGTTCATCCATCAGAAGCTGTTCGACCTGCGGGCGGCCGGTAAGGCGGTGCTGGTCCTGTCCGCCGACCTCGACGAGCTGACCGCCATCTGCGACCGCGTCACCGTGCTCGCCGACGGGCGGTTGAGTGCCGACTTCCAGCCGGGCGAGCTGGACGCCGCCCAGATCGGGATCCTCATGGCGGGTGCGGACCGGGTGGCGTCATGACCGCGACCGCCACCGCGGCCGGCCGCGCACTGGGCGACGTCGGCCCCAAGGCCGTGCGGGCGTTCGCGCCGGTGATCATCGCTCTGCTCGTCGGCGTCGTGGTGCTGCTGGCGTCGGGCAAGAACCCGGGCAACGTCTACCAACTCTTCCTGCGCGAGGCGTTCGGCAGCTGGACGAGCATCGCCAACACGCTCGCTGCGGCCACTCCCCTGCTGCTCACCGGCGTCGGCTCGGCCATCTGCTTCCGCGCCGGCTTCTTCAACGTCGGGCTGGAGGGCAGCCTCTACGTCGGCGCGCTGGCCAGCGCGTGGGTGGCCGCCTCCGGCACCACCATCGCCGGCCCGCTGCTGACGGCGCTGTCCCTGCTCGCCGGTATCGCCGGCGGCGCCGCCTGGATGCTCGTGCCCGCCCTGCTGCGTGTGCTCATCTCGATCGACGAGATGGTCACCACGCTCATGCTCAACTACGTCGCCATCGGGCTGACGAGCTACCTGGTGCTCTACCACTACCAGTACGGCTCGAACGGCAACGGCCAGACCCCGCCGATCGTCGACCAGGCGTCGCTGTCCCCGCTCGTCGAGGGAACGACGCTGACGATCGGGGTGTTCATCGCGCTCGCCGCCGTGGCGGCCTACGGGTGGCTGCTGCGCTACACCCGGCTGGGGTACCGGATCCGCACGATCGGCGACAGCCCCGTCTTCGCCCAGGTGGTCGGCATCTCGGTTCGCCGGGTCGCGGCCACGACCATCCTCATCGGCGGGGCGGCCGCCGGCCTCGCCGGCAGCCTCGTCGTCCTCGGCGTGACGCAGAACTTCACCATCGGCTTCTCGACCGCGCCGGGCCTCGGGTACACGGGCATCGCAGTGGCGGTCATGGCGCGCAACAGCTGGTTCGGCATCGTGCTCAGCGCCGTCTTCTTCGGCGCGCTGTCCAGCGGCGGCGGCCTCGTGCAGCTGTTCGGCAACGTCCCGATCGCGCTGACCCAGATCCTGCAGGGCACCCTGATGATCTTTGCCAGCGTCACCGTCATGCTGTGGCGCGTCCGGGCCGGGCGCACCCGCGCCGCCCGTCGGGAACAGGTGCCCACGACCGCGCAGGCAGGCGTGTGATGGAGCAGATCCTGCACGTCGGCCTGCTGCTCGCGACGCCGGTCCTGCTCGCCGCGCTGGGCGGGCTCATCAACCAGAACGCCGGCATCGTCAACCTCGGCCTGGACGGCATGATGCTCGTCGGCGCGTTCGTAGCCGTGTTCGTCGACTGGAAGTCGGGCAGCGTGCTGCTCGGCTGTGTGGCCGCGACCGCCGCGGGAGCTGCCACCGGGCTGCTGTTCGCGCTGCCCATCACCCGCCTGGGCGCCAACCAGATCATCGCCGGCCTCGGCCTCTCGATCCTGATCCCCGGGCTGTTCGGCTACATCCTGCCCCTGGCGTTCGGGCAGGCCAGCACCCTGCAGCCGGCCGGCATCGGCGGCGTGCCGGTCTGGCGCATCGGCGGCCTGGCCGACATCCCGTGGATCGGGCACATCCTGTTCGATCAGGACCCGATCACCTACCTGTCCTGGCTGGCCGTCCCCGCGGTGTGGCTGTTCCTGAGCCGCACCGGGTTCGGTATCCGCCTGCGCGCCTCGGGCGGCAATGAGACCGTCGCGCGCCAGTCCGGCATCGACGTCCTGCGGATGCGGGAGATCTCGACGGCCGCCGCCGGCGCGTTCTCGGCTCTCGGCGGGGCCCAGCTGGCGCTGGTCAGCGTGCAGCTGTTCAACAAGGACATGACCGCCGGTCGCGGGTACCTCGCCCTGGCCGCCTTCTACTTCGGCCGCGGCAAGCCCGGCGTCACCGCGGTCGCCGCGATTCTGTTCGGCGTGGCCGACGCGTGGTCGCTGCGGCTGCAGACGCAGGGCCTGCCCGACCAGCTGCCGGAGATGGTGCCCTACGTGGCGGTCGTCCTCGCGCTTGTGGTCATGGCCGTCCGCGACCGCATCGTGCAGGCGCGTACGCCCGATGCCCTCGACCTCACGATCTCCGAGAACGTCTCGGCGACCCAGCAGACGGGACGGCCCGCATGATCGACACGACCTCCGACGTCGCCCTGATCGTCGTCGACGGCATCAACGACTTCTACTCCCCGCACGGGCAGACGTACTACGCCGGCGTCGAAGCCACCATCGAGCCGATCCGAGCGCTGCTGGGCGCGGCCCGCGAGGCCGGAGCGCTGATCGTGCACGCCACCGAGCAGCACCGCCCAGGCCTCGACGACGGCGAGTGGTCGAAGTTGCCGCAGCACAACCTCGTCGGCTCGTTCGACGCGCAGATCTACCCGGAGTTCCTGAGCCCGACGCCCTCGCATCGGGAGATCGTCGTGCCCAAGCGTCGGTACAGCGCCTTCTTCCAGACCGACCTCGCCCTGCTCTGCTCCGAGAACGCCATCCGCACGGTGGTGATCGCCGGGGTGAAGGCCAACGTCTGCATCCGGGCGACCGCGACCGACGCCTTCGGGTGGGGCCTGCACGTCGTCGTGCCCCGCGAGGCCACGAACTCCAACCGGCCGCACCTGGGCGAGGCGTCGCTCGAGGACATAGACCGCTACATCGGGCACGTGTGCGCGACCGCCGAGGCCGTCGCCTTGCTGTCCGGTCGGCCGGCGCCGGCGCTGACGGCACCCCCGCCCGAGGCCGAGGCGTGACCGCTCCCGTCACCGTCATCGGCTACGTGACCCTCGAGCACAGCCTCGTCGTCGCCGACCGGTTGCAGCCCGATCGGACGGCGATTGTCACCGACCGGCCATCGGGGCACGCGGGTCGCGCCGGCGGGTGCGCGGCCTACATCGCTCAGGGTCTGACCGCACAGAGCCTCAAGGTGGTCCTGGCCGCACGGGTCGGCGCAGACCCGGCCGGCGACGAGCTGGTGCGCATCTTGCAGGAGCAAGGCGTAGATATAAGAGCAATCGAACAGCGCGGGACGACCCCGAACGTCTGGATGGTCTACTCCCCCGACGGCGACGGCTGGTGCATCTACGACCCGGCCGACGGCGTCGAGGACCCGCTGACCGGTCCGCAGCGCGCCGCCCTTGCCGCCGCCGACTGGTGCGTCGTGGCCGTCGGACCCAGGGCAGCCACGGCCGCCGCCCTTGACGCGCTGACCGACGACCAGAAACTGCTGTGGTCCGTGAAGGCCGATTCCCGCTCGTGGCCGCCCGACCTCGTCGCCCGTCTCGCCGGGCGCGCCGACGTCGTGATGCTCAGCGAACGCGAGCGGGACTGGGTCGCGACGAACCTCGGCGCCGACCTCGACACCGTGCTGCGGCCCGGCGCCCTGCTCGTCGAGACCCGCGGACGGCACGGCCTGCGGTGGTCGGTCGACGGGCGCAGCGGCACCGCCGCGCCCATGGAGGTCGTCGACGTGCTCGACGCCAGTGGCGCCGGCGACTGGGCCGTCGCCGGCCTGCTCGCAGCGCTGCTCGACAACGCCGGACCCGCGGCCGCCGCCTCAGCGGCCAACTTCTCAGCCGCCCGGCTGCTCCGCACCCGTTCCCCCGAACCCTCCCCCACGGAAAGGCAGTCCCACACGTGAAGCAAGCGTGGTACCTGGGCGCAAGCCCCGAGCAGGTCGGCCAGAGCGCCATCCTCGTCGGCGATCCCGGTCGGGTCGCGCGTTTCGCGGCCCGCATGGACGACGTAGAAAAGGTGAACGAGGACCGCGCGTTGGTCACGGTCACCGGCACCTTCGCCGGCGAGCGCATCACCGTCGCGGCCTTCGGCATGGGCGCGCCGATCGCGGCGATCGTCATGCACGAGCTGTCGACGATCGGGGTGCGACGCTTCCTGCGGCTCGGGACGGCGATGGTGCTGCCCCCGGCGTCGCTGGGTGAACTGCTCATCGCCGACGCCGCCGTACGCAGCGAGTCGACGTCCGGGACGTATGTGCCCGACGGTTACCCGGCAGCCGCGGACTTCGAACTCAGCGCGGCCCTGCGCGAGGTGTTGCAGGCCGGGTCCACCCCGTGGCGGGCCGGCGTGCTCGCCACCTTCGACGGCTTCTACACCGAGATGTTCGCCATCGAGGACGAGCGCCGCGCCCCGATCGACGAACGCATCGCTCTGCTCCGGCGGATGCACGTCGTCGGCATCGACATGGAGACCGCCACCCTGCTCGCGATCGGCCGTTCCCTGAATGTGCAGGCGGCGTCGATGTGCGCCGCCACCGTCGACTGGGAGACCCAGGCCGCCATGGCCAAGGGACCCCGCGAGCAGCTCGAGGACCAGCTGGTCGAGACCGGCCTGCTCGCCCTCACCCGCCCCCGGCTGCGATCGACAACGTCATGACCGACCACGAGGAGTCCACTGTGAACGCCCCCCAGCGATACCTCGCCACCGCGATGGAACGCCTGCGCTTCCTGGAGGAGACGCAGCTGGACGCCATCGCGGCGGCAGGCGCCGTGTGTGCCGACAGCATCGCCGCCGAGAAGCTCGCCTTCACCTTCGGCACCGGGCACGGCGGGTTCGCGGCCATCGAGACGTTTCCCCGGACCGGCACGCCCGTGGGGTTCCGGCCGATCGTCGAAACGGCCATCGCGAACTTCCACCACGTCCTCGGTGACACCGGGTCGTATCAGTACCGCTTCCTGCACACCCGCGAGGGTTACGGCCACGCGATCATGCGCGCCCACCGTTTCGACCAGGCCGACACCCTGATCCTTTTCTCGCACTCGGGCATCAACGCGGTCATCCTGGACATGGCCGTGCGGGCGCACGAGATCGGCATGAAGGTCGTCGGCGTCACCTCGATCCCGCACTCGTCGCAGGTGCAGTCGCGCCACTCGTCGGGCAAGCGGCTCTTCGAGGAGGCCGACGTCGTCGTCGACACGGGCGTGCCGCTGCGCGACGCCGCGGTGGACATCGAGGGTGTGGCCGACCCCGTGGGGCCGACGTCGACGATCGCCGCGATCGCGGCGGCGCACAGCATCGTGGCCGCGACCGTGGAGAACCTCGCCGGACGGGGCATCGCACCGCGCATCATGGTCAGCCCGAACGTCACCGAGGCTGCCGAGGCGCACCGGCACAACGACGAGAACTACGAGCAGCTGTGGCAGCTGCTCTCGTCACGTTGACCGCCGCGACCGGCGCCGGCTGGCATCGGGAGCTCTACCTCGACGGCGCCTGGCGACCGTCGGCGTCCGCCGCGACGCACCGCATCGACGACCCGGCCACCGGTGAGCAGGTCGGCAGCACCGCGCTGGCCGACACGGCCGATCTCGCCGCGGCGGTCGACGCTGCCGGCCGCAGCGCGTGGTCGACGACGCCTCCCGCCCGGCGCGGCGAGATCCTGCGCCGGGGTGGCGACCTGATCGACGAGCGCATCGACGCCATCGCCCGCCGGTTGACCGAGGAGCAGGGCAAGCCGCTGCCCGACTCGATCAAGGAGGTGGCGTTCGCGGCCCGGGTTTTCCGCTACTACGCCGAACTCGGAGCCACTGTCTTCGGCAGCGTGCGTCCGTCCGACCGCGGCGACATGCGCTCCATCGTCGAGTACCACCCCGTCGGCACCGTCGCGGCGATCGTGCCGTGGAACTACCCGGTCGACCTGTACGCGTGGAAGGTCGCCCCGGCCCTCGCCGCGGGCTGCCCGGTGATCGCCAAGCCGCCGCAGGACGCGTGCGGCGCGGCCGGTCTGGTCGTCCAGGCCCTGGCCGACGCCGGGCTGCCACCCGGGGCACTGGCCGACCTGCCGGGTGAGGCGGGGCTCGGCCAGGCGATGGTCACCGACCCACGCATCGCCGCGGTGACCGCAACCGCGTCGACGGCCACGGGGCAAAGGATCATGGCCGCCGCTGCGCCGACGTTGAAACGGCTGGTGCTCGAGCTCGGTGGGCAGTCGCCGTTCGTGGTGCTGGCCGACGCCGACGTCGACGAAGCGGCCGCGGCCGCGGTTCGACGGAGTTTCTCCAACATGGGGCAGATCTGTATCGCCGTGAACCGGGTGCTGGTCGACCGCTCGATCCACGCCCGCTTCGTCGACGCGGTCGTCGACCGGACCCGCGCGCTGCAGCTCGGCCACCCCCTGGACGCCGGCGTCGAGTACGGGCCGGTGTTCAACGACGGGGTGCGCGCCAAGGTGCAGACCCACATCGACGACGCGGTAGCCCGCGACGCGATGCTGCTCACCGGCGGTGGTCCGTCGGCCGAGCTCGGCCCCCGGTTCTTCGAGCCTACGGTCGTCGACAATGTGCCGCCGGACGCGCTGATGATGACTGAGGAGACCTTCGGCCCGGCCCTGGGAATCCTCGCTGCGGACGGCGTGGATGAGTTGCTTGCCCACGCCAACGCCCTGCCATATGGGCTCGCGGCGTACGTCTACACCGGTGACCTCGAGCGGGGCTGGGCGTTCGCGAGCCGGGTCGAGGCCGGCGGCGTCGGGGTGAACGTCAACGACGTCACCGAGCTGCAGGCTCCGTTCGGCGGCTGGAAGCTCTCCGGTTTCGGCTCCGATCTCGGCCCCGAGTCGCTGCACCAGTTCCTGCGTCCCAAGCATGTCCGCCTGCGGGTACGCCCGTTGCTCTGATGTTGCTGCTGTGTCCAGGCGAGAAGACTCCGGTTCCATTGCAGCCGCAGACGCTCGCCGACCAACGGTGCGGCGGAGCTACCGGCGCAACCTGCCGATCACGAAGCAGGTTGCTGTCAGAAACAACGCTCGTTGATTGTGGGAGCCAGGCTCTCGCACATACGCGACGGCGCCGACGCGCAGAGTTCATCGTCGTCGCTCTGGCGTGCCTCACAGGACAACGGGAGGGGTCGGATATGGCCGGGGCAACCATTGTCTTGACGGTTCGCCCGAGCGGAGAGCGGGCGTGAGCGACGGGTCACCTCCCATGCCGGGGCGACGTGTCGGGTCCGCTCGGGATCGAGCAATCCGGCAGGCGCACGACGTGCTCCGTGCGTCTATTCGTCGTGGCCTGCTCGAGCCAGGCAACCCACTCGTCGAATTTCGGCTCATTAGATCTCTGCACATAGGCCGCAACGCAGTGCGCGAGGCGCTGCAGTCACTCGCTGGGGAGGGCCTTGTCGTGCGCCGACCGCGCGTCGGAACTCTGGTTGCGCGACGCATGCTGCAGGTATCTGCCGACCAGATCCTCGCCCTCGGCGACGACATCACTGACGCGGCTGATCGGGTCGACGTGGACGTTCTTGCTGTGGAGCCGGTCGAGATCGGCGAGGTGCTCAGCCAGACTCTCGGCCTGCCGTCCGGGCGCCTGACGCTCATCGAGGTCCTGGTCAGCGTCGACGACGAACCGATCTGCATCCTCGCCACCTACATCCCGCGCGACGTCGACCCCGGCCGCTTCACCAACACCTATGCATCGGTTCCGGCCACCTTCGAATACCTCGTCGGAGAGCCGCTCGGCGAGACGACCACCACGATCGAGGCGATCAACGCTGATACCTGGAGCGCCGCTGCCCTGGGGGTCGCTCCCGGCACCGCCCTCATCTTGCGGGAGCAAGTACTGCGTGGAGTGAGTGGCGCGGCAACGGTTCTCACCTTCTCGCGCTACCGCGCTGACCGCGTTGCGTTCACTGCGTCGGGCGTCCAACCCACCGCGACCGGGCCACGCTGAGTGAGCAGCGGCGCCACGCGCTAGAACGAGCGCAAGTTGTCCCGGAAGTGCTTGTGCGAATAACCGGTGCGGATCAGGCCACGGCGTTGAAGCTCGGGGCACAACCCGTCGGTGACGTCCATGATGTAGCGGCGACTCTGCGGCTGCGACAGGAACATGAATCCGTCGCCGCCGACGTAATCCATCGCCTCCTCCATCTTGTCGGCAATCGTTACCGGAGTACCGACCAACTCCATGCTGGCCACGCGCATGTCTGCGGCGGCCTCACGGATCGGTCGTCCGCCGAACTGCTTCTTCCAGATGTCGAACGTGCCCTGGTGGCCGTTGGTCGTGACGTCGTCCGGAATGGGCAGGTCGGGGTCCAACACCGAGAAGTCGATCTCCATGATCGCGGCGAAGTGCACCATCTGCGCCTCGAAGTTGCGTTGCGTGTCCGCGCGCGCCGCTGCCATCTTTGCCTGCGCGTCCTCCTCCGTGCGGCCGATCACCGGCTGGACGACGAAGAAGACCTTGACGTCGTCCGGGTCACGGCCGTGCCCGGCTGCGCGGGCCCGGATGTCGTCTCGGTACTTCTTCATCTCTTCGAGACCGTTCGGGATGGTCAGCAGCATGTCGGCATTGGCCGACGCGAAGTCGCGACCCTTCGGCGACGATCCGGCCTGGCAGAGCACAGGGCGGCCCTGCGGGCTGCGGGGGGTGTTGAGCGGGCCTCGAACCTTGAAGAACTCACCCTCGTGATGGATCGGCGCGACCTTCTTGTAGTCGGCGTAGTAGCCGGTCTCGGTGTCCGCCACGATCGCATCCGGCTCCCACGAGTTCCACAACTTGGTGGCGACATCGACGAACTCCGCGGCCATGTCGTAGCGCCGGTCGTGTTCGGGTAGGACGTCCAGACCGAAGTTCTGCGCGGCGCGGTCCTCGCTCGAGGTGACGATGTTCCATCCGACGCGACCGCGGGTCACGTGATCCAACGTGCTGAACGTCCGAGCCAGCAGGTACGGCGGATAGAAGGTAGTCGACGCGGTGGCGACGATGCCGATGTGCTCGGTGGCGTACGCCAGCATCGACACGACGGGCACCGGGTCGAGCTTCGGGGCGTAGATCGCATTCTTCAGCTCGAGCTCCGCCGTACCCCCGTAGATGTCGGACACCATCAACGAGTCCTCGAGCATCATGAAGTCGAAACCAGCTCGCTCCATGTTGCGCACCATGTCGACGTAAAAGCGCGCGTCGGTCCAACCCAAGGCATCACCCCCGGACCATCCGCTGCGCCAGTCCGGCGCGCTGAGATTGCCGAACCAACCGAGCCGAAACGGATCCGCGGTCATGATGAACCTCCTGAGGTGTGGGAAACGGTGAGATGGAGCGGTCAGGCCAGATGAGCATCGTTGGCCAGAGCAAGACACGGTGGCGCGGCAGCCAGTGGCACACCGGCTGCCCAGAGCTCGCTGCGCAACGCACGGTCCGGGGTAATCAGATCGACTTCGCCGATGCCGAGGTCGCCGATTATCTGGCTGCACACCGCACCCGCGAGCGGCCGCAGTTCGGGCGCTCCGGCCGGGTCGCCGGCGAGGAGTTGCAGTGTGCGGATCACGCTTGTCGTCGACCACATTGGCGAGCGCAGATAGATCACCGCGCCCCGACCCGCGGCGACGACGCCATCCAGCGCAGCCCGCAACGACAGCGCATTCCCGTGACCAGCCGCGGCTCCGAAGGCATCGTCGATCAGTGACTCCCGGTGCACGTGCACAGGTACGGGCCCCGGCCTGTCGATGCGCCCGTGGACGAACACGATGTGCTCGAGGTCGTCGCGTGCGGATTCGTAGCCGACCGCCTCGAAGGCTCCGGTCTCGGTTGGCACGCGAGCTGCGGCGACCCGCTTGACGAGCGGCTCGAGGTGCCAACGGTGGACGACGACGTCGCCCACCGACACCGAAACCAGGCCGAAGGTGTCGGCGAACTCGGCGACCTGCGCGGCGAAGCTTGTCGCTCGGCGGTCACCGTCGAGGGCGAGGTCGGCGAGCACGGCGACGGGGGCGCCACCGGTCAGCCCGGCGAGGTCGACCGCCGCCTCGGTGTGGCCGTCCCTGCGCAGCACCCCACCGGGCACGGCCCGCAACGGCACCACGTGGCCCGGCCGGGTGAAGTCGGTGGGCCGGCTCTCCTCGCGAGCGAGCAGCCGCGCCGTATGAGACCGGTCGGTTGCCGAGATCCCGGTACCGATGCCCTCGGCCGCATCGACCGAGACCCCGAGTGCGGTGCTGCGCCGGTTCTGGTTGCGCCACGTCTGCGGCGGCAACTGCAACGTGTCGGCGCGGGTCTCGTCCATGGCCACACACACGAATCCCGACGAATGCCGCACCAGGAAGGCCATCAGCTGCGGCGTCATGGTGTCGGCGGTCGCGAGGAGGTCGACGCGTCGATTCGCCTTGCTGGCCAACAGTACCGGGCGGCCCTCTACGAGGTGCTCGACCGCGGTACGGACGCATTGCAGCGATGCGGTCACCGTGCCTCGCATGTCTGCGGGACGACGTGCAGCCAAGACCGGCATCATGCCAACAGCTCCCGAAAGCGACTGCCGTGAAACACGATCGGCGCGACGTCCGGGTAGGGCGCCAGAGACACGATCCGAAACACCACGATGTCGTGGTCTCCGGCGCGGAACTCATGCTCCACAGCGCATTCCAGCCACAGCGCTGAGCCGTGCACCACGATCGCGCCGGATCCGACGAGTTCCCAGGACACACCGGCGAACCGATCACCCGATTTGGCCGACAGCGAGCGCGCGACTGCGGAGTGCTCGGAGCTCAACACGCTGACCCCGAGGGCTTGCGCTTCTTTCAGCACTGGCCACGTGGTGGATGTATGCGCCATGCAGACCGACACCAGCGGCGGATCGAGGGAGACGGAGGTGAACGAGCTGGCAACCATGCCTACCGGCGTGCCGTCGACCGTTGCACACACGGCGGTGAGCCCCGAAGGGAACATCCCATACGCCTGCCGCAGGACGTCCCTGGTGAGCGCCGGCCCGGTCAGTACCGTCACAGCGCCGCCAGGCCGTTGGACGGCGCCCCGATGGGCAGGCCGCCGCGGATGGCGAGGGACTTCGCCGCGGCGACGAAGTCGGCGATCGCCGGCGATGTCTCCCATCCGCTGTCCAGCACGTAGAGCCCGCGCAGCAGGCAGTTCGCACCAAGCTCGACGAGGACTGGCCGCAGGAACACCTCAGGCGCCATCGCGTGCGCAGGACCGGCTCCGAGCATCATCGCCACAACGGAAACCCCGGCCAGGCCCGCCCCCGGGATCTGGTCGAGGAAGAGCTTGAGCAAGCCGGTGTAGGAGGCCTTGTAGGTCGGCGACGCGAAGATCACCAGGTCACTGGTGCTTACCGTCCGAACCGCTGCGCTGACATCCGGGTCGCCCCATTGCAGCAGCTTCGGCCCGAACAACGCCAAGTCGTACACGGTGTCCGGTGCCGAGCCGGTGAGCCGCTCGGCCAGCGACACCGCAGCGGCCAGCGTCCTGGAACCGGGCTTGGGATTTCCGACGACGACGACACAAGTCACGAGGCGTCCCTTCTTCGTAGCACGGCAGCGGGCGGGCGATGTTCTCCGGGTCAGCGGCGTCCACCTTGCTCAGGAGATGGTGAGATCCTTCGCCCACATGAAATTCGCCCCATGGCCACGGACGTTCGACACGGCCTTCGCGGTGGGCACGATTCCCGGAACCTGGGCCAGCGGCAGGATCGGCAAATCGTCGACCAAGATTTTTTGCGCTTGTTTGATCAGCGTCACCTGCTCGGTTTCGCTGAATGACTTCGCGAGCGCGTCGACCGTGTTGTCCAGCTCGACGTTCGAGTAGTGGATCAGTACCTGGGTCGGTTTGGTGGGGAAAAGCAGCTGCAGGCCGTAGAGCGAGTCCGGCACCAGCGGCGTCGACTGCGTGTCCAGCCACATCGTCAACGTGGCGGCCGTCAGCTTCGTCTGGAAGGAGGTCGGATCGATGGCCTGCAGTCCGATACTGAGGCCGGCCTGCTTCAGCGCGCTCTGGATGAGAATCGCGAGCGTTTGCAGCGTCGTGTCACCGGAGCGGTACTGCAGCACCAGGCCCTTGCCGTTGTAGGGCGCGAGCATGGTGCGTGCCTTGCCGCTGTCCTGGCTGTAGTTCCAGTACTCGTCTGTGGCGCCCTGGAAGAAGTCGGGCAGCACACTCTTCATCGACGTCGCCTGGCCCTTGTAGACGTTGCTGACGATCTCGTCGAACGGGATGGCGTAGGCCATGCCCTGGTGCAGTGCTACGTCCTTGTAGTTCGCGGCGCTGTTGTTGAAGCCGACGAACACTGCGCCCGTGGAAGCGACCGTCGTGACCTTGGCCGCCGAGCTCTTCTGCACGGTCTGCACCTGCACCGGGGACAGCGAGTCGATGATTTGTGCCTGGCCGCGCAGCAAGAGCTGCAGCTGGGTGCTGGTCTCGGTCGTCTGACGCCAGGTGAGCGTCTGGAACGGCTTGTCCCCGTAGTAATTCGGGTTGGCTTCGAAGACCGCGAGCGCCCCGTCGGCCGACACCGACTTGATCTTGTACGGACCGAACCCGCAGGCGTTCTTGCTGATCCACTTGGTGGCCCACTTGTCGCCGGCCGTCACGTGCTTCTTGCCCTCGGTGGAGTCGAAGATCGGGACAATGAAGTTGCCCAACAGCTGCAGGAAATAGGTACGCCCGATCGGCCCGCTGAGCGACAGCTTCACCGTGTCGGCGGTGGTCGCCGTCACCTGCTTGATGTCGGTGATGCCGATGCGGTTCAGGAAGATGCCGCCGTACCACTTCAAGGCCAGGTTGCGCTCGAAGGACCACAGGACGTCGGCCGAGGTTAACTTGTTGCCGAACGGGCTGGTCGCCGCGGTGTTCAGCGTGATCGTCCACTCGCTGTTGTCGGCCTTCGTCGACTCCCACTTCGTCGCGAGTGCCGGACGCGGCACGAAGTCGGCGAGCAGCTTCTGCGCAGCGTCCTTGGCGGCCGGAGTCGAGGTGTCGAACAGCGCGTCGTAGAGCAACGGGCACTGCGACAGCGACGCCGCTGGCAGCTCCGGGTCGAACACGGTGCCGCTCGATGCCGAGGCCACGGTCAGCGAGGTGGTCGACACCTTGTTTCCGCTGGCCTGCGAGCCGGACGATGATCCACTGCAGGCGGCGAGCAAGCTGCCGAGGCCGCCGAGCAGGACCGTTCCGCCAGCCGCTTGAAGCATCGACCGGCGGGACACATCACGAGTGGCGAGCCTTTGGTAGCTACCGTCATCGACCCGCACTGCCGTGCTGGGCTGGTCGTCGATGCGTCGTTCCATGAAGTCCCCACTCGCTGTCGTTGAAGTTGTCGCGAACGCTAAGAGCGCCGGATCACCGTGGTGGGTAGCTGAGGTTGCCCGGCCGTTGCGCCACCCCGCAGGCCCCGTACAAGGCCTACAAGCCCTATTACGCCGGATGATCCGCGTCGCTGAAGTGGTCAGCGATAGATGTCGCGTTGCTTCTCGATGCCGTCGGCCAGCAGGTTGAAACCGGCCACTGCGATGAGGATCGCCAGCCCGGGGAAAGTGACCGTCCACCACTGACCGGTCGTGATGGCGTCCTTGCCGGACAGGATCATGGAACCCCATTCGGCCGTCGGCGCCTGAACGCCGACGCCGAGGAATGCCAGCCCGGCGATGGTCAGCAGCGCGTACCCGAGCGAGATGCCGACCTGGACTATCGCCTGCCCGACGATGTTGGGAAACACGTGCCGCACGATGATTCGGATGCGGCTGTTGCCCATGGCGGCTGCGGCCTCGACGTAGCGGTGCTCGCGCACTGTCAGCACCTGACCGCGGGCCAGGCGGAGGAAGATCGGGGTGTTGATGAAGGTCAGCGCCCACACCACGTTCGTCAGATTGTTCCCCGCGAAGGCAACCAGTGCGATGGCGACGATCAGTACGGGGAACGCCTGGATCATGTCGACGATGCGCATGACGACGTCGTCGACCCACCGCTGCCGCGAGAAGCCGATCACCACGCCCAACGCCACGCCGGCCGCGGCGGACAGGAAAACGCCCGCGCCGGCGATCCAGAGGTCGGTGCGGGCAGCGACGATCACCCGGATGAACAGGTCGAAGCCTGAGTTGTCGGTACCGAAGGGATGAGAGGCGCTCGGCGCGGCCAGTGTGTGCAAGGCGTCGGGTGTCAGCGCGTCGTAGGGCCAGAACAGCGGGAGGATGAAGGCCGCGGCGACCAGGACGACGACGATGGTCGCGCCCGAGAGCAGCGCGACGTTGCCACTGCGGATCGTGCGCCATACCGCCGCCGGCATCCGCTGCGGGCGGCAGTCCCGGACCAACTCCACCAGGACCTGCCACCACTCGCCGAACGGTGCACACCGCTCGGCGAGGCTCCGCGGTCGACGTGAGAGGCCAGACGGTGCTGATGCCTCGCTGACCGCGGCGTCGGGCGCGAGATCGGCGCCCGACGCGCCTGCGAGTGCAGGGTCCGCGATCAGGGCGGACGCAAGGACCGGCGAGCCGGTCCGCCACTGCAGTGCAGCTCGCCAGCCGCGTCCGGATCCGACGGTGCGAATCCGGGGGTCGAGCTTGAGCTGAATGAGATCGACGACGAGAAACGCCAGCATCGCGAGGAAGCCGCAGACAAGGACGAAGCCCTGCGTCGCTGCGAAGTCGTTGCGCTGGATCGCATTGGCGGCGTACTGCGCTGCTCCACCCCAGCTGAACACGGTCTCCATCAGGACCGCGCCGCCGCACAGCAGCGTGAACAACGTGCCGGTGAAGGTGATGACGGTGGGGATCGCGGCCCGCACCACGTAGCGCCAAACCCATCGTCGACCCAGCCCCACCGCGGTGGCGAACCTCATGAAGTCCGACTCCATGACAGTGATCGTCGCGCCGCGCATCAGCCGGGTGATCGGTGCCGACAACAGGACGCCGAGTACGCCGATCGGCAGGATGGCCTGATCGAACGAGTTCTCGAACGCGGGCCAGTTGCCAGTCAGGATCGAGTCGAGCAGCGCGGCGCCGGTGACGTGATTCGGCGTCGGCCCGGACAGGCTGTTCTGACCGGTCGGCGCGGGCAGCACCCCCCACTTGAAGAAGAACAGGTACAGAGCCACCAGCGCGAGCCAGAAATCCGGCACGGCGAGGGTGAGGAACGTGAAGGACCGGATGGCGTTCTGCGCACCACGGTGCCGCGTGCGTCCGGCGTAGGCGCCCAACGGAACACCGATCAGCAAGGCCAGCACGATCGAGCAGAGGATCAGCTCGAGGGTCGCCGGGAAGCGCGCGGTCAGGTCGTGCAGCACCGACTCATCGGTCACGGTAGACGTGCCGAGGTCGCCGTGGACGATCCCGGTCAGATAGCTCCAGTATTGCGAAAGCACCGGCTTGTCGAAGCCGTAGTCGTGGCTGATCTTGGCGACGGTTGCCGGAGCGGCGGCCTGACCGGCGATCTGTCGTGCCGGATTGCCACCCAGCACGTGGGTGAGTATGAAGGCCAGCGTCACGATGCCCCACAGGGTGGGGATCATGATCAGCAGCCGCCGCAGCACCATGGGCAGGATCGTCGAGCGTTGACGCGACGGCCGGCCGTCCGTGGAGGTGGTCCCGGGCGCGTCCGGCGCCTCTTTCACAGTGTCGACAACAGCCACGTCGTGCAGCTCCTTGCTCGGTATGCTCGGTCGCTCAGGCGAGGCCGACGCGGTGGCAGGCGACCTGCGAGGGCGTGCCACGACGCACCAGTTGTGGAACGGCGCTTTCGCACTCGGCCGTGCTGGCCACGCAGCGAGGGGCGAAGCAGCAGCCCCGCCGATCCACCGCGACGTCCAGGCCGACGGGGCGGGTCTCGGGCGGCGGCGTCTTCTCATCCGGGTCAAGGGACAGTGCGGACCCGAGCAGGAATTTGGTGTACGGATGTGCCGGTGAGTCCAGGACTTCATCCACGGTTCCCTGCTCCACGACCCGTCCGAGGTACATGACTGCGACGTGCGAGCAGACGGCGCGAATGGTGAGCAGGTCGTGTGACACGAGGACGTACGTCATACGCAGCCGGTTCTGAAGTGACACAAGCAGGCTCAGAACCTCCGAGCGCACCGACACGTCGAGCGCCGAGGTCGGCTCGTCCAGCACGAGCAGGTCCGGGTTGGTGGCAAGCGCACGGGCGATGTTGACTCGCTGCTGCTGGCCGCCCGAGAGCTGGTGTGGGAACCGTTCGACGAGGGCAGGGTCGAGCACCACGAGCTCGAGCAGTTCTGCGACGCGATCGGCGAGCGCCTGTCCGCGCAGGTTGGTGTGCAGCTTCAGCGGCTCGGCAATCGCCGCGCCGACCCGCATGCGGGGGTCCAACGCCTCGTACGGCTCCTGGAAGACGATGGCGGCGCTACGGCGCAGAGGCCGCAGCTGACGCTCGGTGGCGCCGACGGTGTCTGTGCCCAGAATCGTCGCCCGCCCGGAGTCTGCAGGAACGAGCCCCAGCAGGCAACGCACGAAGGTTGACTTACCCGAGCCGCTCTCGCCCACGATGCCGAGCGTCGAGCCGCGTTGGATCGTCAACGACGTGTCGTCGACGGCGACGACGTCGGGCCTGCCTCCCCGACCACGAAATGTCTTGCGCAGGTGCGCGATGTCGACGACCGGCTGCGCGGCGTCGAGCCGCCGCGCCGACGCCTGCTCGACGACCGTCACGCGGAGACCCGATCCTGCTGCGTCACGAACTCCAGCCGCGAGGCCTTGAGCAGGTTGCGGGTGTACGCCGCGGAGGGTGAACGGAGGAGTTGACGTGTCGAGCCTTCCTCGACCACATTGCCCTGGTGCATGACGCTGACCGTGGCGCAGCACTGGGCGACGATCGCCAGATCGTGGGTGATCATCAGCACCGAGAGCCGGAGCTCCTCCTGCAGCCGCGCGAGCAACTCGAGGATCTGTCGCTGAACCGTCGCGTCCAGGCCCGTGGTCGGTTCGTCGGCGATGAGAAAGGTCGGGTCGCACAGCAGCGAGGTAGCGATGACGACTCGCTGAGCCAGCCCACCCGACAGCTCGTGCGGGAAGGCCCCCGCGATGCGCGACGGGTCGGGGACGCCGACGAGGTTCAGGTAGTGCCGGACCCGGGCGTCCCGCTCCTTACGGCTGAGGTCAAGGTGGGCGTCCACCACTCGGCTCATCTGCTTGGCGACGGAGTACATCGGGTGCAGGGCCGTCCGCGGATTCTGGAAGATCATCCCGAACGCAGGGCCGCGCAGGTCATGCAACTGACGGTCGCCCAACCCGATCAGCTCGCGCTCGCCGAGCTTAATGCTGCCAGCCGAGACGGAGACGCCCTTGGGCAACAGCCCCATGATCGCCGCCGCGGTGATGGACTTGCCCGAGCCGGTCTCGCCGACCAGGCCGTGCATGGTGCCAGCCCGCACCCTGAGAGAGACGCCGTGCAGCAATTCGTTGCTGCCGCGGCTGTTGTCCGAGCGCACGACGAGGCCGTCGACGGTGACGACCGTGTCGTCCGACCTCGACACCGCCGACGCCGGCGGGGGCAGCTGGGCAGAGTCGGATGTCTGCGCCATATGCGCCGTTTCCGTGGACATGGTCGGAATCAAACCTCCCTCGCGAGTCGGTCAGGCGTCATGTCGATTAGTGCTTGATTACGCCAGCAAACCGCTCGGAATCAGCACTCTCGGAAAGTTGCACCTGAGTGACACAGGCCCTGTGTGGCAGGCGATCTAGCGTCGCGATAATCCCTGTGGATCGTGTTGCCGGGGCGTTACGCCGATGCCTTCGTCAGAAGGCGAGCAGGTTGTCGCGGAAGGTGCGCCGCTCGTAGCCGGTGCGGGTCAGGCCGCGTTTCTGCAGAGCCGGCGCGAGGCCGTCGCAGATCTCGGCTATGGCACGCCGACTCATCTCGGGGTAGAGCAGGAAGCCGTCGCCGCCGACCTCTTCCATGATCTCGCCCATCTTCACCGCGGTGGTGTCCGGTGAGCCGACGAGGTCCAGACTCGATGCGACGCTCATTCCGGTGATGGCCTGCCGCAACGTCTTGCCCTCGGACATCGCCTTGATATGCGCCATCGAGCTCTGCTCGCCGTTGCCGATGACGTCGGGCAGCGGCGCGTCGAGGTCGAACTGCGCGTAGTCGACGGTGCCGCCGCTGCCGTAGGACAGCCCCCACAGGGCGATCTCGATCTCGTCCTTGGTGAGCTCGTGGTGGCGCCGGTGGTCGTCGGCCTCGCGGGCCGATGCGTCGGTGTCGGCAATCGTGGGAGTCGCGAGGAACATGATCTTGCACGCGTCGGGCTTACGACCGGCCTCGATGAGGCGCTGCTGCATGTCGGCGCGGAAGGTCTTCATCTGCTCGGTGCTGCGTCCCCAGGCGAGCATGGTGTCGGCGTGCTGCGCGGCCAGGTTGCGTCCCGGGATGCTGTTGCCGGCCTGCCCGATCACCGGCCGGCGCTGCGGCCCGGGCAGCGTGTTCAGCGGTCCGCGCACCGAGAAGAACCTGCCTCGATGCTCGATCGGATGAACCTTCGTGTGGTCGACAAGCAGCGGGATCTGTTGGTCGGCGACGTAGGCGTCGGGTTCCCACGACTCCCACAGCCGGCTGACGACGTCCATCCACTCAGCGGCCTGCACGTAGCGCAGGTCGTGCTCCATGTGCTCGTCGTAACCGAAGTTCTGCGCGACCCGGTGGGTCACCGACGTCACCACGTTCATGCCGACACGGCCCTCGGTGACGTGGTCCATGCTCGTCATGAGCCGGGCGGCGAGGAACGGCGGGTACTGGATCGTCGAGATCGTCGTGATGATGCCGAGGTGTCGTGTCGCCTGCGCCAGCAGCGGAATCAGCACCACCGGGTCGTTCTTCGGCGTGAACAGGCCGTAGCGCAGCGGTGTCTCCATCGACGCCCCGTAGGTGTCGTCGATCATCGCCGTGTCCTCGATGAACAGGTAGTCGAA
>CAZZVT010000046.1:1288-22835 GCA_964657545.1 uncultured Jatrophihabitantaceae bacterium | reverse complement strand
TCGCGACCCTCGTCCAGGCCCTCGTCGGCGTAGATCTTGCGGATCTCGTCGTCGGACTTGAACGTGCCGTCCTCGTTGGCGGTCTTGCTCCACGGCACGTTCAACGCCGTCGGGATGTGGCCGCCGCGCTGGCTCTGCTCCTGCGGCAGGTGGGCCGGGGCGAGCAGCTTGCCGCTGAACTCGTCGGGCGAGCGGACGTCGACGAGATTCTTCTTGCCGATCGCGTCGACGGTCTCGTCACGGAAGGCCCGGATCGCGAGGTCCTGCTCCTGGGCGGTGTAGCTGGTCCTCTCGCGGGTGACGACGTCCTTGCTCAGCTCGCGGCCGTCGAGTTCCCACTTCTTGCGCCCGCCGTCGATCAGCTTGACGCGCTGGTGGCCGTAGAGCTTGAAGTACCAGTAGGCGTAGGCGGCGAACCAGTTGTTGTTGCCGCCGTAGAGCACGACGGTGTCGTCGTTGCCGATGCCCTTCTCGGACAGCAGCGCCTCGAACTGCTCCTTGTTGACGAAGTCACGGCGGACTGCGTCCTGCAGCTCGGTCTTCCAGTCCAGCTTCACCGCGCCGGCGATGTGGCCGCCGTCGTAGGCGGAGGTGTCCTCGTCGACCTCGACGAGTACGACACCGGGGGTGTTCAGATTTTCCTCGGCCCAGTCGGCCGAGACGAGCGCGTCACTGCGGCTCATGGTGGATCCCTTCGGAAGGTGGTGCGGGAGGGTGGCACGACGGCGCCACCGAACAGGCTTGTGACGGGTAGAACGGCGGCGCGTGGACCGAGCGGTCAGGCGCTGCGGCACAGGCCGGGGCAGCCGAGACACAGGCAGCTGCGCTGACGGCACAGATCGACCGTGCGGCGGGACGTGAGCAGAAGGCTCACCGGCAGGCTCGCAACGAGCGTGCTGTCCATGACGCCGACAGTAGCGGGCCTGCGGGCGCGGACGCCACTCGTCAGGCGCGGATGGCCAGGCACAGCAGGAATGCCCCGGGAGCGAGTACGCACAGCGGCAGCAGCCCGACGCAGACCGGTCGCACGACTGCGCCCACCCGCGCGAACGGGGTGTCGACGCCGTGCAGCAGGAACGCTGCTGCCACGGCGAGGAATGCGGCCACTGCACCGAGAGCGGCACCGAGGAACACCGACCGTCCGCCGACGAACTCGGCGTGGTCGTGCAGTGTCAGGTAACCCACGGCGCCGCCGACGACCGTGGCGCCCACCAGCCCGAGCATCCCGCGGGGCACCTCGGGATCGAAGCGCGGCACCGGCAGCACGAGGTCGATCAGGTAGCCCACGATCAACGCACCGCCGGTGCAGGCCACGACTGCGGCGACGACGATTCCGCCGAGCTTCGGATCGACGAACTCGTGCCGCAACTGCACCAGGGACGGCAGGGCCACCACCGCCAGCACCAGCATCGCGGTCGAGGACAGCGAGTCGACGATGCGGGTGCGCGCGGCCCCGCGAGCCACCTGGTGGAAGAACAGGACCGGAACGGCGAGCCCGAGCACCGCGAGCAGGGTGCCGAGCCGTCCGTGCGGCCACACCGACACCACGACGTCGGCGCCGCTCGCGGCCATGGCCGCGATGACGAGCGCCCCCTTGCGGCCGGGCATGGCCGTGCCGAACACCCACGACACCGCGAACAGGGCCTGGGCGACGGCCACCGCGACGAGCAGGGCCAGGGCCCCGATCCGCGCACCCGCACCGAGGCCGCCGGCGACGACGAGCACGGCGATCAGGCTGCCGATCAGCGACGCGTCGACCGGCGCCGCCGCGGCTCCGTCGGCCTGCGCAGGCGTCGCCGTCGAGGCATGGACGTCAGTCACGGCGTCCATCGTGGCAGACCGAGCGCACCCAGGCAGCGATGCGATCGAGCAGGTCGTCGGTGCTCGCGGCCTCGGCGTGGCCCATGCCCGACTCGATCCAGACGTCGGCGGACGGCGCGGCCGCGGCCAGTTGCTCGACGTGCGACACCGGGAAGTAGTGGTCGTCCTCGCCGTGCACGAGCAGCAACGGCCGGGGCGCGATGGCGCCTGCGACCTCGGCAGGCGCCTGCGGCAACACCTCCCACGCGTCGGGCGACACCCGGGTGCGGCGCAGGACCAGCGCGGCGAAACGTCCGGTGCGCGTCTCGAAGACCCAGTGCACGATCCGCATCGGGCGGGTGCCGCGCTCCCACCAGCTGCCCGGGGCGCTGACGCTGACCACCGCGTCGGTGTCGCCGCCCAAACCGGCGTACCGCAACACCGACGTGCCGCCCATCGACCAGCCCAGCACGGCCACCTGTCGGTAGCCGGCGTCGCGCAGCCAGCGCACGGACGCCGCGATGTCGCGAACCTCCTCGGCCCCTGCCGTGGTGGCCCCGCCGGACCGGCCGTGCCCGCGCAGGTCCGTGGCCAGCACACCGAAGCCCGCCGACACCAACGTCCGGCAGATGCGTTGGACGTCGGCGTTGCGCGAGGACCCGGTGAAACCATGCGCGACGACGCATCCGACGCCGCGCGCGGGTGCCGACCAGTGCAGCCCGGCGAGCGGGACGCCGTCGTCGGCGCGCAACGCAACGGCGTCCGGTTTGCCCGTGACCTGGTTCACCTGTGGTTCATCCGATCGAACCGGGGGCTTCATATTTCAGCGTCCTCCGATAGGGTCAAAGCGCCTGAGGGCAACGACGCCCGCCGTACGACCCCCTCGATCCACGACGATCTGGAGGCGAGAGTGGAACTCATTCTGCTCACCGGCGCAGTACAGCCCACGGCCGAGGTGTTACCGGCACTGGGGCTCCTTGCCCACCACGTCACTGTTCTTCCACAGGACGCCAGCGCGCTGGTCGACCGCACCCTGGGCGACGCGGTCCTCGTCGATGCCCGTCGCGACCTGATGGGCGCGCGGTCGTTCGTCCGGCTCCTGACGGCCATGGGCACGTCTGTCCCGGTCATCGCCGTGCTCACCGAGGGCGGCCTCATCGCCGTCTCGGGTGAGTGGGCCGTCGACGACTTCGTGCTCGACACCGCCGGCCCCGCCGAGCTCGACGCCCGCCTGCGCCTGGCCGTCGAGAAGCGTGCCGCGGTGTCCGACGACGTCAACGGCCGCCTCGAGATCGGCGAGCTGACGATCGACGAGACCACCTACTCGGCCCGCCTGTCCGGCAACGCACTCGACCTCACCTACAAGGAGTTCGAGCTGCTGAAGTTCCTGGCCCAGCACCCGGGCCGGGTCTTCACGCGTTCGCACCTGGTGCAGGAGGTGTGGGGTTACGACTACTTCGGCGGCACCCGCACGGTCGACGTCCACGTCCGGCGGCTGCGGGCGAAGCTCGGCGTCGAGAACGAGTCCATGATCGGCACCGTGCGCAACGTCGGGTACAAGTTCGTACGGCCGTCGGAGTCCGGTCGTCGCGACCTGAGCAGCGACAGCGCCCGGCTCGAGGCCACCTCCGAGAGCGAGGACGACGCGGCGTCGCTCGAGCGTCAGTTCAACTCCTGAGCCGTTAGCGTCGCGGTGTGACGCTGTCGATCTCCCGCACCAGACCCGATCGCCGCGAGGTTGTCGACCTCGCCGCCACCGTCGAGGCCCAGGACGGCGCACCGGCGCTGTCCGACCAGGCACTGTCGCGGCTCGCCGACGACGCCGTGATCCATCTGGTCGCGCGCGTCGACGACCGGTTAGTCGGTTACGCCCAACTCGACGGCGAGACGCTGGAGATCGCGGCGGAACCCGACGCCGTTGCCGACCTGCTCGTCGCGGTGGGCGAGGCGCCGTTGCTCGTGTGGTCGCACGGGCGGCGCAGCCGGCTGGTCGGGCCGCTCGAACACGCCGGCTTCGTCCGCGAACGCGAGTTGCATCAGCTGCGCCGTCCGCTCGACGTCGAGCACCCGCTGCCGGCCGAGCCTCCGCTGGCCGACGGCGTCGTCGTACGCACCTTCGTCCCCGGGTCGGACGACGCCGCCTGGCTGGCCCTCAACGCAGCCGCCTTCATCCATCACCCCGAGCAGGGCGGGTGGGACCAGCGCGATCTGCAGGCGCGGATCGACGAGCCCTGGTTCGACCCCGCGGGCTTCCTGCTGGCCGAACGCGACGGCGTCCTGATCGGCTTCCACTGGACGAAGCTGCACCCGGACGGCGTCGGAGAGGTGTACGTGCTCGGCGTCTCCCCCGACGCGCAGGGGCTGGGCCTCGGGCGGGCGCTGCTCGTGCGGGGGCTGCGCCACCTCGCCGGCCGGGGTTGTCCCGCGGTGCTGCTCTACGTCGACGGCGACAACACGGCCGCCCTGCACCTGTACGAACGAGACGGATTCGTGACCTTCGACCTCGACGTCCAGTGGCGGCGTCGCTGACCCGGACATATCCCCCGGGACCGTGTCCCAGAATACGGGCGATGTGGGGCAAGCGGCGCGCCGCCGTTCACCTCGGCGCCACACGGGCTGCGTGAGCAGGTCACCTGGAGCAGCCACGGCATTCATGTTCCGTTAACGCCGGCCACCCCGATGCGCCACGTGCCGCTCCTAGCGTCCCGTTTCGAAGGTCAACCGACGAAGGAGAAACCAATCGTGAAGCTCACTCGAGCTGCTGTGGCCGCCGGCGTTCTGGCGTCCGCCCTCGCCCTGGCGGCCTGTGGCTCGTCCAGTAGCAGCAGCGGCAGTTCCGACAGCAAGACCAACAGCAGCAGCTCGGGCAGTAGCTCCGCCAGCGCAGGCACGATCTCGTGCACCGGCGCCGGTGCCCTGTCTGCCGACGGCTCCACCGCACAGCAGGTCGCCATCGCTGCATGGACCAAGGCGTACGACGCAAAGTGCGGCGTCACTGTTGGGTACAGCGGCGGCGGCTCCGGCCAAGGCGTCACGGACTTCACCAACAAGAAGGTCAACTTCGCCGGCTCCGACTCGGCGCTCGACCCGACGAAGGGCGAGGTCAAGGCCGCGACGACCGCGTGCGGTTCGCAGGCCATCGACCTGCCCATGGTCACCGGCCCGATCGCGATCGCCTTCAACCTCAAGGGCGTGACCGATCTGACGCTGAAGCCCGACACCATCGCCAAGATCTTCACGGGCAAGATCAAGACCTGGAACGACCCGGAGATCAAGGCAGAGAACTCCAGCGCTTCGCTGCCGAGCACCGCCATCTCGGTGTTCTTCCGCAGCGACCAGTCGGGCACGACGAACAACTTCGAGAAGTACCTGGCGGCGGTTTCTCCGTCGATCTACACGGCAACCCCGAGCAAGACCTGGGTCGGTGCCGGTAAGGGCCAGAACGGTTCCTCCGGTGTTCAGGCCGGTATCAAGAGCACCGACGGCGGCGTCGGCTACATCGAGGCGGCGTACTCCAACGGTGCAGGTCTGTCGACGGCCAAGGTCGACACCGGCAGCGGTGGCGTCCCCCTGACCGTCGACTCGGTGGGCAAGGCGGTCGCCTCGGCGAAGGTCGTCCCCAGCGGCGCGGGCGACCTCAGCTTGAAGCTCGACTACTCGACGACGGCAGCGGGCGCCTACCCGATCCTGCTGGTCACCTACGAGATCGTCTGCTCCAAGTACTCCAGCCCCACGATCGGCGCGGCGGTCAAGTCGTTCCTGACCTACACCTCGTCGTCCGCCGGTCAGTCGATCCTGACCGGTGTCGGCTCGGCACCGCTGCCCGAATCGGTGTTGACCCAGGTACAGGCTGCGGTCGCGAAGATCAGCTGATAGACCGAAACACCACATCGTGTCCCGTCGGCCCACCTGGGCCGGCGGGACACGAATTTCCCTTCACGACGCAGACGGAAAGCCGCCCATGACCGAGCGAGACACCGAATCGCCGAGATCCGCCATCGTCCCGACCCCCGAGGTCATGCACGACAAGGCGCTTCGCCCGCCATCGATCGCTGGAGAGTCGGTGATCAACGAGATGCCGGACCCGCCTCTTCGCTCTGACGCGCCGAGCATCATCGGCTCGGTCCAGCCGGAGTCGATGGGCGTCGGTCACGACGGGCCGCCGGTGTCCGGCGCCGGATCGGTCGGCGCTGGCAGCAAGACCCGCCTGGGCGACCGCATCATGTTCCTCGCCGCGTCAGGCGCAGGCGCGTTCACGATCGTCCTGGTCGGCCTCGTCGGGATCTTCCTGGTCGTCAAGGCAATTCCGGGCATCAGGGACGACGGCTCGAACTTCTTCACCACGCACGACTGGAACACCACCGTGACGCCGGGGAACTACGGCGTTGCCGGGCTGCTCTACGTGACGGTGATCATCTCGCTCATCGCCATGATCATCGCGTTCCCGATCAGCCTAGGTATCGCCCTGTTCATCACGCAATACGCACCGACGCGGATCGCGAAACCGGTCGCCTACGTCGTCGATCTGCTCGCCGCGATCCCGTCGGTCATCTACGGCATCTGGGGCCTCACCGAGCTGTCACCCAAGCTGGTGGGCGTCCAGAAGGCGCTCTACCACCTCGGAGGTGTGCCGCTGTTCAAGCAGCAGCCGGGCTACGACCAGGGCACCATCTTCGACGGCGGCGTGGTCCTCGCGATCATGATCCTGCCGATCATGACCGCGATCGCTCGCGACGTCTTCGACCGAACCCCACGGCACAACGTCGAAGCGGCTTGGGCCCTCGGGGCCACGCGGTGGGAAATGATCCGGCTGGCCGTGCTGCCCTACGGGCGTAGCGGCATCGTCAGCGGTGCGATGCTCGGCCTCGGCCGTGCTCTGGGCGAGACCATCGCGATCCTGATCGTCGTCGGCGGTCTGTCCTCAGGCGCGTCCTTCCATATCTCGATCTTCAACGGTGGTTCCACCTTCGCCTCCCGCATTGCCGCCGACACTGCTGAGTTCGGCAACAACCCCGGTCCCTACATCGCGGCCGGCCTGGTGCTGTTCGTGCTCACCTTCATCGTGAATGCCGCTGCACGAGCGGTTGTCAACCGGCGGAAGGAATTTTCATGACCGCGACCTTGACGGCGCCGCCCGCGCTGAGCAGCGGCGGCAACGGCGCGCGCAAGGCGAAGAACGGGATCGCTGCCGGCCTGGTGTGGCTGTCGTTGCTCATCGCGCTCGTCCCGCTGACCTGGCTGTTGTGGACAGTCGTCAGCAAGGGCCTGAGCGCTGTGACCAGCAGTGGATGGTTCACGCAGGACCTCGGCACGCGCGCCAATACCGACGCGGGCGGCGGTGCCTTCGCAGCCATCATCGGCACCATCGAGCAGGTTGCCGCGTGCGCCATCATCTCCGTTCCGATCGCACTGCTCGTTGCCGTGTATCTGGTCGAGTACGGCACGGGTGCGCTCGCGCGGACCGCCACATTCATGATCGACATCCTGACGGGCATCCCGTCGATCGTCGCAGCGCTGTTCATCTACACCGTGTTCCTGCTCGCCCTGGGCGGCAACTTCGCCGGCATCTACGCAGCGATCGCGCTGGTCCTGCTCATGATCCCGGTCGTCGTGCGTACGACCGAGGAGATGCTGAAGCTGGTCCCCAATGAGCTGCGAGAGGCGTCGTACGCGCTGGGAGTCCCGAAGTGGAGGACGATCCTCAAGATCGTCCTGCCGACGGCGATGAGCGGCATCACCACCGGCATCGTCCTGGGCGTCGCGCGAGTCGCCGGCGAGACGGCTCCTGCACTGCTGCTCGTCAAGTACGTGTCGAACGACCCGGCCACGAACTACAACCTGTTCAGTGGTGCCCAGCCGACGCTCACCACCATGATCCGCGACCAGGTCAACTACCGCGGGAACACGCAGAGCACCGGGTTCGGTGGATCAGGTGCAGCGCTGCACAACTACTCGAACGATCGCATGTGGGGTGCTGCACTGACGCTCATTGCGCTGGTCATGCTCCTCAACCTCATCGCGCGGCTCATCGGCCGTCGCAACAAGATCGCGAACTGACGGAGAACACGATGGCCAAGCGCATCGAAACCAAGGACCTGAACATCTACTACGGCAAGTTCCTCGCCGTCAGCGACGTGACCCTCACGGTCGCGCCGCGCAGCGTCACCGCGTTCATCGGCCCGTCGGGCTGCGGCAAGTCCACCGTGCTCCGCACGCTGAACCGCATGCACGAGGTCATCGCCGGTGCCCGCGTGCAGGGCAAGGTCATGCTCGACGGCGACGACATCTACGCCTCGAACGTCGACCCGGTCGACGTCCGCCGCACGATCGGCATGGTCTTCCAGCGGCCGAACCCGTTCCCCACCATGTCGATCTACGACAACGTCGTCGCCGGCCGGAAGCTGAACAGCAAGCGGCTGAAGAAGTCCGAGACCGACGCCATCGTCGAGAAGTCGCTGCGCGGCGCCAACCTCTGGGAAGAGGTCAAAGACCGCCTCGACAAGCCGGGTGCCGGGCTGTCCGGTGGCCAGCAGCAGCGGCTGTGCATCGCCCGCGCCATCGCCGTCGAGCCGCAGGTACTGCTCATGGACGAGCCGTGCTCGGCGCTCGACCCGATCTCGACGCTCGCCATCGAGGACCTCATCCAGGAGCTGAAGAAGAGCTTCACGATCGTGATCGTCACCCACAACATGCAGCAGGCAGCGCGAGTGGCCGAGCGCACGGCGTTCTTCAACCTCTCGGCCGTCGGCAAGCCCGGCCAGCTCGTCGAGATGGACGACACCGACAAGATCTTCAGCAACCCCTCCGACAAGCGCACCGAGGACTACATCTCCGGCCGCTTCGGCTGAGCCCCGAACTTCCCTACCTCCTTCGCCTGGTGAGGTCAGGGCAGCTCGGGACGTCCACCGATTGATCTGACGCGATGTCAGACGTAAACTCCACTATTGAGCACTAATCAATAGTGGAAGCGGGCACAGCGATGGACTACGACGTCCTGGTCATCGGTTCGGGTTTCGGTGGCAGCGTGACTGCACTGCGGCTGACGGAGAAGGGCTACCGGGTCGGTGTTCTCGAGGCCGGTCAGCGCTTCACCGACGACACGCTGCCCAAGAATTCCTGGCACCTGCGCGACTACGTCTGGGCGCCCAAGCTGGGTCTGAAGGGCCTGCAGCGGATCCACGTGCTGAAGGACTGCATGATCCTGGCGGGTGCCGGCGTGGGCGGCGGTTCGCTGAACTATGCGAACACCCTGTACGAGCCCCTGCAGCCGTTCTACGCCGACAAGCAGTGGGCGCACATCACCGACTGGCGCGACGAACTGGCACCGCACTACGCGCAGGCCAAGAAGATGCTCGGCGTCGTCACCAACCCGACGGTCACACCGAGCGACGTCGAGATGCAGCGGCTCGCCGAGCAGTTCGGCAAGGCCGACACCTACCACCCCACCCCCGTCGGCGTGTTCTTCGGCCGTGACGGTCGGCAGGAACCGGGCAGGACCGTCCCCGACCCGTTCTTCGGCGGCGCGGGCCCCGCGCGCACCGGCTGCATCCAGTGCGGTGAGTGCATGACCGGCTGCCGCCACGGCGCGAAGAACACGCTGATGACGAACTACCTGTATCTCGCCGAGCGCAACGGTGCCGAGATCCTGCCACTGACCACCGTCACCGACGTGCGTCCCCGGCGCAACGGTGGCTACGAGGTGGTCACCGTGCCGACGGGCGCGTGGTTCCCCAAGTCGCGCACCATCACCGCTGGGCAGGTGGTGTTCTCGGCGGGCACGTACAACACCCAGAAGCTGCTGCACTCGCTGCAGGCCTCGAGCCTGCCCAACGTCTCGCCGCGGCTGGGTCACCTGACGCGCACCAACTCCGAGGCGCTGCTCGGGGTGCGGGTGTCCAAGCCGACGCGCGACTACACCCAGGGCGTGGCCATCACGTCGTCGTGGCACCCGGACGAGAACACGCACATCGAGCCGTGCCGCTACGGCAAGGGCAGCAACGCCATGGGACTGCTCAACACGATGCTGACGCGCGGCGGTACCCGTCGCAGCCGCTGGTTGCAGTTCCTCGTCCTGATGCTGAAGCGACCGGGCAATGTCCGGTTGCTTGTCCCGCGCAAATGGTCCGAGCGCGTGATCATCCTGCTGGTCATGCAGTCGCTCGACAACAGCATCACGGTGCTGCGCAGCAGGTCGCGGTTCGGCAAAGGCCGTCTGACCTCGACCCAGGGCGCCGGCGAGCCCAACCCGACGTGGATCCCGGTCGCGAACCAGGCCGCCGAGCAGCTGGCCGAGAACGTCGGGGGCATGGCCGGCGGCACGTGGAGCGACCTGATGAACATCCCGATGACGGCGCACTTCATCGGCGGGTGCCCGATCGGCGACTCGCCCGAGACCGGCGTCATCGATGCCTACCACCGGCTCTACGGTCACCCGGGCCTGCACGTCATCGACGGCTCGACGCTGTCCGCCAACCTGGGCGTCAACCCGTCCCTGACGATCACCGCCCAGGCCGAGCGCGCCCTGTCGATGTGGCCGAATCGGGGCGAAAGCGACGTTCGGCCCGAGCTCGGGGCGCCCTACGAGCGAATCGATCCGATCGAGCCGATTTCGCCGGCGGTTCCAGATGACGCCCCGGCCGCGCTGAGATACCGTCCGGTCCGACTCGGCATGCCCGGGTTGCACGCCGGGTAACAGCTCTGCACGCTCCTGTTTGGTCGGACGCCCCAGATTTCATCCTTCCTTTCGGTGTGGCGGCTGTTAGCCTGCTCACTACAGCGTGACCTGCGTGGTCGGCGTGGATCACGTATGAGCCAACGACCGAAAGGCCCCCCGTATGACCCCCTCTCTTGACGACGCCCGGAACATCTCGGGGCGTCCCGGTCGGCGCTTCGTACGCCTCACCGCCGTTGGTATCACCGTCGGTGTCGCCGCAGCGGCCATCGTCGGTTCCACCGGCGCCTCCGCAGCCGCAGCCCCGAAACCGACGGCACAGTCCGTAGGCCGATTCCTCGACGGTTCGGTGGGCGGTAACCCCATTCAGGACCTCGCCGACGTGGTCGATGCCCGAGCAACGGCCGCTCCGACCACCTCGCAGCGCAACCCGCTCGAGGCCAAGGTGCTCAGCGCGCTGGACGTCCCGTTGGGATCGGCGCTGCAGCTGCCGGGCGGTGGGGCCCTTCAGTTGGGCGCAGCCAACCAGCTGGCCGATGCCAACGCCGACGGTTCCTCGCTCGGCGCCTCAGGTGCTGTCGCGAACTCCGGCGGTGCATCCCTCGGCGGCGACAATTCCACTTACCCGGCCAATGCGCAGTTGAACCTCAGCGCGGCAGCTCTGGGCTCGTTGAGCATTCCAGGCCTGTCCGGCATAACCGGCGTTCTGCCGTCCACACCTACCTCGAACCTGGCTGCTCTGGGCGGCATCACCGGCAGCATCGGCGCCACCAATGGGATCGTGCAGACCGCGAAGGGCGGCAAGATCGTCACGCCGTCGTCGGGTATCGCGACGCTGAAGCTCAACATCGGCTCGCCTGCACTCGGCGCACTGTTGACGCAGCTCAAGTCCGTACTCAGCACCTCGACGCTGAACAGTCTGCTGGCCCAGCTCGGCTCGACAAGCTCGGCAAGCTCGGCTCTCGGACCGGTGACATCCGTGCTGAACGGCCTCGGTCTGGGGGCCGTGACCGGTGGTACGACCGCCGCTCCTGCCGGCGCATCGTGTCAGCTGACCTCAACTGCCACCAACGACTTCGCCGTCGATGCTGGGGGCGCCATCACGATCAACGCGTCGACGGCCACGATTTCCATCGATGTCGCCAAGTTGATCACAGAGGTACTCGGCAAGGACATTTCGGATCTCGACACCTCGAACTTCGACCTCGTCGACTTCCTCGTCGAGAACCTGCCGACCATCCTGTCGCAGGGCCTCAAGAGCACGATCACCGGGATTACTGACAACTTGAGCGATCAGTTCACCGCTTGTGCCACGGCGTTGACCGGAAACACGGCACTTTCCGGTGTTCTGACCACGCTCACCGGGATCCTGACGAGCGGCCAGAAGCAGCTGCTCGCTGCGCTTACGCCAGTGACCGACCAGCTGACCTCGGCGAGCGCTGCACCGCTCACGCAGCTTGCCAGTGGCCTCAAGCAGGTCATCGACATCGGCCTGAACGTGCAGTCGGGTCCGGGTATCCAGAAGCAGGAGACGACGTACCCCTTCACTTCCGGTCTCAAGGCCACGCCGGATCAGGCCACAGCAGTGGTGGACAAGCAAACGCTCGTCCGCGCGATCGAGATCGACGTCCTGCCGGCGGCCGGCGGCGCGGGCGGCACTTTGCCGGCGTTGCCGGGACTGAACAGCTCGTCGGTCCGGCAGCTTGCCGGGGCACCGCGAGCGGCAGCAGCAGCGGCCGGCGGCGGTATCGCCGTCCTGGCTCTCGGTAACGCGGCGGCGGGGCCGAACACGGCGGTTGCACCCTCCTCGTCGGCGCTCTTGAGTCCGTCCGTGACCACCCCCAGTGGCACCACCACCGACATCCCGACCGGTGTTCCTGCCGGTGCGGCAGGAAGTCACGGTGGCGGGTCGCCGGCGCTGCCGATCGTGCTGGTCCTGATCGGTCTGGTGCTGGCAGGTGGCGGCGTGACCGCCTACCGCAGCCGCGGGAAGTTCAGCCACTGAGGCAACTGGTCACGCGGTTGACGTGACGCAGGCTCCGGCCCGCCACCCGTATCGGGTGGCGGGCCGGTGCGGTTAACCCCCGCAAGCGTTAAGCTGGTCGAAGAGCCGTGGGGCGGGGGGGCTTCCGCGGCGCTGAGGGTGGGGATAACACCATGAGTCAATCCGTGCATGCCGGTGGAGCCGCCTGGGACGACGGCCCCTGGACATCGCGGTTCGCCGCGGCTCTCGGGCATCACGCCAGTGAGCTGCTGATTGCGTCGGTCGCCGGCGCTGTGCTCCTGGGTCTCCACCCGCTGCCCGGCGCGCTGGGGTTCACCGTCCCCCTCGCCCTGTTCGGGTTCGTCATCGCCAGCTGGCTGCTCATGCGGGCCCACGACCGTCGCCTGTGCGAGGCGTGCATGTCGGCCATGCCGCTCGACGCCGCCCGCCAGGCCACGAGGTATTCGCGGCGCTTCTGGACGGCGCACACCGGCTCGGAGCCGCGCTACCTGATCCCGTACCTCGTCGTGCTCATCGGCTCGAACTTCGCCGTCAGCACACCCGGACGCATCTTCTGGGCGGCCATGCAGCTGTCCATGATCTACCTGATCCTCGCCCAGTCCACGCACCGGCGCCTGCAGCCGTGGTGTCCCTGGTGCCGCGGCGGTGGCGGCGGCGAGGACGTCAAGGACACGCCGCCGGTGCTGCCGCACGACGACCACCAACTCATCTGAGCGCGCGGCCGGTACGAGCGCTGTCCGACGACGGGCTGCGCTTCGTCACCGAACGACATCTGGCGACGTTGACGACCTTGCGGGCCGACGGCACGCCGCACGTGACACCGGTGGGTTTCACCTACTCCGCGACGACGGACGGCGTGATCGTCCGCGTCATCTGCAGCGCGTCGAGCCGTAAGGCACGAAACATCGGTAGCGGTGGACGGGTCGCGGTGTGTCAGGTCGACGGGCGGTTCTGGCTCACGTTCGAGGGCAATGCCGTGGTGCGCTCCGACGAGGTGGCCGTCGCAGACGCCGTCGCCCGCTACGCCGTTCGCTACCGCCCACCGCGCGAGAACCCGACCCGGGTGGCGCTCGAGATCGCCGTCGAGCGCGTCCTCGGTTCGCCGTCGCTGTTTCTCGACTGACCCTCAGGGCGTATAGCATTACACGTGTGTAATTCGTTGTGACACGCCGACGGTTTTGACGACTTTCTTCCGTGACGCCTTGTGCCAGGCCGTGACCTGTGTGACGGTTGGTGCAGTTGTTACGTAAGTCGTCGCTCCGTTGCACCCCTTTGAGCGCCGACGCAACGCCGAGATCTCCCCCCGGGATCTCGGCCGAACGCCGGAAGGATCGCCCTGATGGGTCGGAGACGCACGATCGGTTCCCCCCGCACCAACGCCGACCAGACAGACGAGCAGGACGCGCTGTTCTTCGCGGGCTGGCGTAGCAAGAACGCGGGCGCGGTGCCCGACGACGGCCCGGATCACGTGCCCGGCCGGGCGCGACCGCGGCTGATCGGCGCAGGCGCGTTCGTCGCCCTGGCGGCGAGCACCGTCGTCCTGACGAATTCGAGTGCCTCGGCCGACCCGAGTGCCAACACATGGCTCCAGCTGCGAAAGTGCGAGTCGGGCAACAACTACAAGATCAACACCGGCAACAACCACTACGGCGCGTACCAGTTCGACCTGTCCACCTGGAAAAGCGTGGGCGGCTCGGGCTACCCGCAGAACGCGTCGAAGGGCGAGCAGGACGCCCGCGCCCTGATCCTCTACCGCGAGCGCGGCTGGCAGCCGTGGCAGTGCGCCACCATCCTGGGCCTGCGCAACGACTCCGACGCGCGATCCGGGCGGACGTCGGACATCACCGTCCCGACCGGCGGTTCGACGGGCTCGGGCGGCACGTCGACGCCGCCCGCCACCGGCGGAGTTCCCGCCTTCCCCGGCGGCACCCACTGGTACGGCTACGGCGAGACGTCAGCGAAGATCAAGATCTTCCAGGATCAGATGCACAAGCGCGGGTACTTCCCCGCCGGGACCGGCCAGTACGGCGCCAAGACGCTCGCGATGGTCAAGCAGTTGCAACGCCTGAACGGGCTCGTGCCCAGCGGCTCCATCGGCCCGAACACCTGGCGCCTGGCCTGGACCGGCACGTACTCGACGTCAGCCACCGCCAAGGCCGTCAATTTCCCGGCGTTCCCCGGTGGCACCCACTGGTACGTCTACGGCGAGACGTCCGCGAGCATCAAGATCTTCCAGAACGAGATGCACAAGCGCGGCTACTTCCCCGCCGGCACCGGCCAGTACGGGCCGCAGACGCAGAAGATGGTCAAGCAACTCCAACGCCTCAACGGCCTCGTCCCCAACGGCTCCATCGGCCCCAACACCTGGCGCCTGGCCTGGACCGGCACTTACCACTCCTGACGCGGCGGGTCAGGCGTCGAAGTCCACGGTCAGTTCGTCGGTGCTCGGCAGCGTCTGGCAGGTGAGGACGTAGCCGGCCTCGACCTCCGCGGGCTCCAGCGCGTAATTGCGACGCATGGTCGCGTTGCCCTGCGTGACGCGCGCGCGGCAGGTGCCACACACCCCGCCCCTGCACGCGAACGGCAGGTCGGGGCGGACGCGCTGCGCACCGTCGAGCACCGGCATGCCGGGCGGCAGGGTCAGCGTGCTCGACCGGCCGTCGAGCACCACGGTGACCTGCGCGCCGACACCGACCGCAGGCTCGTCGTGGGTTGCCTGCTCGGGCGGATCGTCGCCGACGTGGAACAGCTCTCGATGGACACGGCTGCGCTCGACCCCGAGCTCGCCGAGCAGGTCGACGGCATCGGTGACCATGCCGAACGGGCCGCACAGCCACCACTGGTCGACGTGCGGGACGTCGACGGTCGCGGGGAGCAGCGCAGCCAGACGCACCCGGTCGAGGCGCCCGCTGTGCAGCTCGACCTCCTGCGGCTCGCGCGACAGCACGTGCACGATGTGCATCCGGGCCGGGTGGGCGTCCTTGAGGTCGGCCACATCGTCGGCGAACATCACCGTGTCGCTGCGGCGGTTGCCGTAGATCAGCGTCACGGTGCTCGTGTCGTGGGCCTCGAGCACCGACCCGGCGATCGACAGCAGTGGCGTGATCCCCGACCCGGCACCGATGAGCACGTGCCGGCCCGGCCTGGCGAGTTCCGGGGTGAACGACCCGCTCGGGGCCTGGACGTCGAGGACGTCGCCGGCCCGCAATCGGTGCACCAGCCAGCCGGACACCGCGCCGCCGGCCACCTCGCGCACCCCGATCCGCGGGGCCCGACCGGACGGGGCACAGATCGAGTACGAGCGGCGCTCGTCGCCGCGACGGATGGTCAGCGACTGCCCCGGCGCGAATGCGAAGACGTCGTGGAGATCGTCCGGGACGGCGAAGGTGACCGCCGCCGAGTCCTCGGTGAGCCGGTCCACGCGAGCCACGGTCAGCGGATGGAAACCCCTCACAGGGCCTTGACCGCCTCGAACGGTTCGCCGCACGAGCCGCAGCGGTGCAGCGACTTGCAGGCCGTGCTGCTGAACGCGGCGGTGAGCCGCGTGTCGCCGGCGCCGCACCGGGGGCACGGGACCGCAGCGGGGAGGCCCAGGGTCAGCGGCACCGGCCCGGTCCGACGCCCCGCAGCCGACGGCGGGGCGATTCCCGCGGCGTGCAGCTTGCGTCGGCCCGCATCCGTGATCCAGTCACTGGACCACGCCGGGGCCAGTTGGGTGCGTACCTCGACGCCGCGATAGCCGGCCCGCTCGAGGTGGTGCCGCACATCCTGGCCGATCTCGCGCATCGCCGGGCACCCGCTGTAGGTCGGCGTGATCGTGGCGACGACGCGTCCGTCGTTCTCCTCGACCGAGCGCAGGATGCCGAGGTCGGCCAGCGTCAACTGCGGGAGCTCGGGGTCGGGCACCAGCGCCGCGACGTCGTAGGCCCTCACCAGCGTGCGTCCGGGTAGCTGCGGGCGATGCTCTGCAGCTCGGCCAGCACGTAGCCCAGGTGCTCGGTGTGCACGCCGTCGCGCCCGGTGCGACCACCCACACCGGCCAGCGGGGCGGCCGTCGGACGGTCGAGACCGCCGGTGGCCAGCACGGTGTCGACGACCGAGTCGAACTCGGCGTCGGTGCCCAGCTCGTCGACGAGCGGCCAGATGCGATCGAGCGCAGCCTGCATCCGGCCGTGGCTCAGCTCGGTGCCGTCGCCGAGGCGCACGACCCACTGGGCCGCGTAGTCACGGTGGTACGTCAGCTCCTTGGTGCCCTTGCCGGCGATGGCCGCGAGCACGGGGTCGCCGAGCACCGGGTCGTAGGCCTCCGTGTCGGCGACGAAAGTGCCGAGCCGCCAGGTGGAGAAGATCAGCAGACGCCCCACCAGCTCTGCGAAATCACGGTCCTGGTGCTCGACGAGGCGGACGTTGCGGAACTCGCGCTCGACGCGGAAGTAGGCGAGCTCGTCCTCCGTACGTCCGAGTATGGTGCCGGCGCGGGCGAGCAGCATGCGGGCCTGACCCAGCAGGTCGAGCGCGATGTTGGCCAGCGCCGTCTCCTCCTCGAGCTCGGGCATGCGGGTCATCCACTGCTGCAGCCGGTGGCTGTAGACCAGCGCGTCGTCACCGAGACCCAGGCAGATGCGGGCCAACGCCTGGGCATCCATACCTTCGGGTACAGAGGTGTCGATGCCGGCAAGCGGGTCCTCGAAGCCGGTGCCGAAGGCCCAGCGGTGGTCGTCGGCGCCGTCGGTGGCGAGGCCGTCGTAGGGGGTGTCAGTCATATCCGGGCTCACATGTGGGGGACGTCGTCGGGAATGGCGTAGAACGTCGGGTGCCGGTAGACCTTGTCGCCGGACGGCGCGAAGAACGGGTCCTTCTCGTCCGGGCTCGACGCGGTGATCTCGGTGGCCGCCACGACCCAGATGCTGACACCTTCGTTGCGGCGGGTGTAGAGATCACGCGCATGGTGCAGCGCCATCGTCGGGTCGGCGGCGTGCAACGAGCCCACGTGGACGTGGTTGAGGCCCCGCTTGCCGCGCAGGAACACCTCGTACAACGGCCAGTCAGACATGGGCCGACCTCGCCTTGGCGGCATGCACGCGGGCGGCGTCACGGACCCAGGCGCCGTCGTCGTGGGCGGCGCGACGGTGCTCGATCCGCTCGGCGTTGCAGGGCCCGTTGCCGGCCAGCACATCGGCGAACTCGGCCCAGTCGATGGGCCCGAAGTCGTAGTGACCACGCTCGTCGTTCCAGCGCAGGTCGGGGTCGGGGAACGTGACGCCCAGCTTCTCGGCCTGCGGCACCGACATGTCGACGTAGCGCTGGCGCAGCTCGTCGTTGGTGTGCCGCTTGACACCCCAGGCCATGGACTGTGCGGTGTTCGGCGACCGGTCGTCGGGCGGCCCGAACATCATCAGCGACGGCCACCAGAACCGGTTCGTCGCGTCCTGCACCATCGCGCGCTGCTCCTCGGTGCCGCGCATCATCGTCATCAGCAGCTCGTAGCCCTGCCGCTGGTGGAAGGACTCCTCCTTGCAGATGCGGACCATCGCCCGCGCGTACGGCCCGTAGGACGAGCGGCACAGCGGCACCTGGTTGCAGATCGCCGCGCCGTCGACGAGCCAGCCGATGACGCCGACGTCGGCGTACGTCAGCGTCGGGTAGTTGAAGATCGACGAGTACTTCTGCCGGCCGTTGATCAGGTTCTCGGTGAGGTCGGCGCGGTCGGCGCCCAGCGTCTCGGCGGCGGAGTAGAGGTACATGCCGTGCCCGGCCTCGTCCTGCACCTTGGCCAGCAGGATGGCCTTGCGTCGCAGCGACGGCGCGCGGGTGATCCAGTTGCCCTCGGGTTGCATGCCGATGATCTCCGAATGCGCGTGCTGCGCGATCTGACGGATCATCGTCCTGCGGTAGGCGTCGGGCATCCAGTCGCGCGGCTCGATCCGCCGGTCGTGCGCGATCGTCGCCTCGAAGTGATCGTCCAACGTCTCGCTCACGGGGCTCCTCACGCCTGGACTTACCGACCGTACGTTCAGTAAGTTACTACCGCCACCCGGCACGGACAAGGAGCACCGATGAATGCAGCCGTCCCTGCCGTCGAGTCCGGCGTCCCCCGCCGCCGCGGACGCCCGGGTTACGACCTCGAGTCCCTGCTGGCGGTGGCCGTCGAGGTGTTCAACGAGCGCGGGTACGACGGCACGTCGATGGAGGACCTGGCGCGGCGGCTCGGCATCGCCAAGAGCGCGATCTACCACCACGTCGCGGGCAAGGAGGAGCTGCTGCGGCTGTCCCTCGACCGCGCTCTCGACGGTCTGTTCGCGGTCGCCGACGAGGCGCGCACATTGCGGACGCCGGCGATCGACCGGCTCGAGCACGTCGTGCGCGGCAGCGTCGAGGTGCTGCAGGCCCAGCTGCCGCACGTCACCCTGCTGCTGCGGGTGCGCGGCAACACCGAGGTCGAACGCGCCGCCCTCGAACGGCGGCGCGCCTTCGACCGGTACGTCGCCGGGCTCGTCCGGCAGGCGGAGAAGGACGGCGAGATCCGCCCCGACTTCAGCCCGACCCTCACCGCCCGCCTGCTCTTCGGGCTCGTGAACTCACTCGTCGAGTGGTACCGCCCCGGGCCGGGTCGATCAGGGGCGTCGCTCGCCGACGTCGTGTGCGGCTTCGCCTTCGACGGGCTGCGGGTCCGCCCGGAGTGACGGACCCGCCGACCCGACCGCGTCTACTTCAGTGGCAACACCTTGGTGTGCTCCTTGCGCACGGCCTGCAGGGACTTCGGGTTGAGGCCCAGCAGGTCCAGGATCGTCGGGGCGATCTGGGTGGTCTGCACGCGCGTGGCGTCAGTGCCTCGGTGCACGCCGGCCCCGGACACCACGAGCGCTACGTTGCGGTCGTCGGTCGCGTCGCCCCCGTGCTCGGCGATCTTCTTCACCCCGCCGGTGTAGACGACGCCGTGCTGCGCGATGCCGATGACGTCGGGCGCGTGCGAGTCGTTGAGCGGCGCACCGACCAGCGCGTCCGCGTCGGCTCCGGTGTGCACGCTCGTCAGGCCGGACGACGCGACGGTCGTCGAGTACACGCCTTTGGGATCGGTGGCCCGGTTGGCCGGCGCCGAATGCGTCAGCAGGTAGGACTTCACGAACGACTCCGCGGCTGCGCTGCGGTCGGCGAGCCAGAGCAGCATCGCGTCGTCGTCGACCGAGAACGTGACCAGCGACGGCGTCGCGGGGTGCTTCGCGGCCCACGCCTTGTTCAGGGCGGCGATGATCGCCGAGTCGTCGACGCGGCGCAGGCTCTGCGGCTTGATCGGCGACTGGCCGTGCTTGGCCGACAGGATGATCGTCGTGCTCTTGGCGAGCCCGTCGCGGTCGATGCGGCGCACGAGTGCCCCGACCTCGGTGTTGACGTAGTCCATCGCCCGGCTCACGAGCGGCCCCGGTGTCCCGTCGGCGTTGTAACCGCCGGTCAGGCCGTCGGACGTCGGCAGCTTCTCGGCCGTCGACAGGGTCTGGAAGTTCATCCCGAAGACGGCCGGGGTGCCGACGTGCCGCCGCCCCGAGTGGTCGAGGCCGTCGATCTCGTTCTGGATCGCAGCGACCTTCGTCGAGTCGTACTCCTGCGTCAGCGCGTTGTCGGTCGTCCAGTCGTCACCGGCGTTGTCGGCGACGGAGTTGATCTCGGGCGTGAAGAGGTCGTCGATGCCCGTGCCGGACGGCCCGCTGAGGATCTCGTAGGCGGCGTGCTTGTCCGACCAGGCCGTCCGCAGCCCGGCCGAGTGCACGACGTCGAACACGGTGTTGACCCGGAGGTAGTTGTGCGGATAGACCGGCAGGCAGGTGCTCGGCGAGACGGGCAGTGCCGCGGGGTCGAGCAGCGACTGCGGGTTCGGCGTCATCGTCAGGATCGCCTTGGTGATCGCAGCGGAGTTCGCCAGCGTCTGCGCCTTGGTGTTGGTCGGCAGGTCGGTCAGCGCCGGGTCGGCGAGCTTCTGCCCGGCGTCGAGGGTGATCGGGTTCTGCGAGCGGTCGGCGGCCTCGGTCCAGGAGACCTCGGTGCCGGGCGTGGCCGTGCTGCAGTCGGTCGTGCCGGCCGGCAGGAGCGCGTGGTTGTACGTGTCGTCGTAGTACACACCCGTCGTGCCGGGCCCGCCGCCGGTCAGCTGCGCGACCATTCCGGGGAACGAGTCGGACGGGAACGTCGTCTGCGCGTTGGTGTAGCTGACACCGGTGCCGACGAGGTGGGCCAGCGCGGACTGCGGGTGCTGGGCGACGTAGCGGGCCAGATCGCTCTGGTGCAGCCCGTCGACGGACAGCAGCAGGACGTGCTTGACGTCCGGACGGGTCGGGTGCGCGGCAGCCGCGGAGGACAGGCCACAAGCGGCTGCTCCCAGGCTCAACGCAACGGCAACGGTGACGGTGACGGACCGACGATGCATGGACAGCTCCTCGATTACTACTGGATGAGTAGTCCATGTGTACTTTTGCCAGCCGGTCGCAACCACGACCTCCAGGTGTCCGGACGGTGAACAGTCGCGTTCAGCTGGGGACGGCCTGCGGGAACGAGAAGACGTCGTGCGGGTCGTAGGCCCGCTTCACCTGCTGCAGCCGGGCCAGGTTCGACCCCCAGTAGGCGGTGGCGTAGTCGGCAAGCGTCGGATCGGCGTAGTTGACGTACGCGGAGCTGCCGACGAACGGCAGCAGAGCGGTGCGCTCGCGACGCACGAACCGGTCGTACCGGGTCGGATCGTGTGCCTTCGCATACGGCCAGGTCGCGGTGTACTGGATGTCGGCGAGCGCGCTTCGCCAGGGGAACGCAGTGCCGTCCGCGGCGACGTCGGACACCGCACCGCCGAGTGCGTCGAACGAGACGCCGCCCTCGACCATGTCCGTCACATCCATACCGTCCTGCACGGTATTGACGATCGCCTGCACGCCGCTGTCCGGCAGCGGGCTGCTCAGGATGGACGACGCAGCCGCCTCGGGCAGGCGCTGTGCCGGCGTGAGCGCCGCGGCGATGCACTGCGCCGCCGACCCGGTGCACCCGGCCGACGCGAGCATGGCGGCCCCGTAGGAGTAGCTCGACGTCGA
>CAZZVT010000046.1:0-1188 GCA_964657545.1 uncultured Jatrophihabitantaceae bacterium | reverse complement strand
AACCGCGAACGTCAGCGAGGTGACGGCGGCGAAGCTGCCACCACCGCCGCGCAGCGCCCAGAACAGATCGGGATGCCCGTCGGTGCTCACGGTCGCGGTGCTGCCGTCGGCCATGACGACCTGCGCCGATTTCAGCTGGTCGCAGGTCAGGCCGTAGGACCGGGTCAGCAGGCCGACACCGCCGCCGAGGGTGAGGCCGGTGATGCCGACGGTCGCGCACGAGCCGGCGCCGATCGACACGCCGTTGGAGTCGAGGCGTTCGTAGACGTTGCCCAGCAGTGCGCCCGCACCGATCGTCGCCGTCATGGCGCTGTGGTCGACGGACACGTCGTCGAGACCGGCGACGTCGACGACGAGCCCCGGGCCGACGGACCACCCGCCGTAGGAGTGGCCGCCGTTGCGGACCCGCAGGTCGCCGCCGCCGTCCGCGGCGAAGCGGACGCATTCGAGGACATCGAACGGGTTCGAACAGTGCGCGATCGCCCGCGGCCTGACCTGCCCGGCGAAGCGCGGGTTGTAGAGCAGCGCGTCGGGCCGGTAACTCGCCTCGCCCGGCATGGCGAGTCGGCCGGACAGCCGCTGCTGCAGAGCCGAATACGTCGCCTGGCTGCTCGCGCCGGACGTCGGTGTAGGCGAGGGCGTCGTCGGGGTGGTCGGGGACGGCGCGCTGCTGCGCTGCGTCGACGAACCGGCCGTGCATGCCGTCGCCACCGCCGCCAGCCCGGCCGCCCCGGCGAGCTTCAACATGTCCCGGCGGCTCGGCACCCCCGGCAGCCTGGACACGTCAGGCACTCTGCCGTCGTCCTCGGGCGAAGGCAAGTACCCGAACATGATCTCCGCATGATCGCGCTCACGGACCTGCCACTGCCATAGTTGGCTCATGGCACTTCACGGTGGTTCCGTCCCCTCCCGCAGCAACGGCGGCTCGCGACGTGACGCGAATCCGTTCCTGGGGCTGGCGAACCCGGCACTCGAGGCCGAGATCAGCGCACCGCTGCACCGGTTGGCGACCCATCCGGTCCCACCGGACGTCGCCTACCAACTGGTGCACGACGAGCTGCTGCTCGACGGCAGCGCGCGGCTGAACCTGGCCACGTTCGTCACGACGTGGATGGAGCCGCAGGCCAACGCGCTGATGGCCGAGTCCGTCGACAAGAACATGATCGACAAGGACGAGTACCCGCAGAC
>CAZZVT010000045.1:7779-22922 GCA_964657545.1 uncultured Jatrophihabitantaceae bacterium | reverse complement strand
GCGGCAGCTGATCAACCTCGCGGACGAACGCGCCGAGCGGTACGCACCGACGTAGAACGCCGCAGCAACGTCAGGCCAGTTCGATCCAGTACCGATCCTCGCCGTGGCGTCGACCGTCGGGCTGCCCACCGTTGGCGAGGATGACGCGCCGCGAGCCCTCGTTGTCGGGTGCGCAGCACAGCAGGACGCGCGTCAGGTTCAACGCCCGGCACTGCTCGAGTCCGGCCGCGAGCATCCGGGTCGCGTGTCCCTGGCGTCGCCACGGTGCGACGACGTGATAGCCGATGTGGCCGCCGTCCTCGTCGAGCAGCTCGCCGTTGAGCTCGTGCCGTATCACGAGCGTCCCGAGGTAGTACTCGCCGGAGACCCACCAGAACACCGTCGACGGGACACCCCAGCGTTTCCGCACACCGCGGCGGACGCGGACGAACTCGTCGAAGTCCTCGCTGGCCGGCCCGAGCCAATCGGTGTCGGTCCCGCGAAGCAGGCAGTCGGCCTGCTCACCGACGAGGTAGGACGTGCGGACCTCGGTCGTCGGCCAGCTGAGTCGCGGCGATTCCGGCAGGGTGATCACCCTGCGCAGTCTCGCCCGCCGCGGCCTTCTCGCGCATCCGATCGAGCAGGTGACCCACGTCTCGCGCCGCAGCTGCAGGCCCGACGCGGCGTCCGGGGTTCGTGAGCGGCCCGCGTGGAAAGCGTGAGGAGACCTGGTTTCGGCGTCGGACACCCCGTCGCGCGGCGTTAGCTGATCCGGCTCGGTACTCCCGCCGAGCCGGCTGGGAGTTGCGTGAGTACTCCCGAGAACCTGACGGAGCAAGGTGTGTCTGACTTCTGGGCGATCGTCGTGATGATCGCCGTCTTCGCGGTGCTGGCCCTGATCGTCAGGGGGGTGGAACGGCTGTGAGCGCGACGAACATCGTGGGGCTGGTGCTGGCTCTGCTGGTGACGATCTTCCTCGTCGTCGCGCTGCTGTTCCCGGAGAAGTTCTGATGTCGGAGTGGCTCGCCGGCACGATCTTCATCCTGACGCTCATCGCGGCGCTGGTGATCGTGCACCGCCCCTTCGGCGACTACCTGGCCGGCGTGGTCACCAGCCGCCGGCACATCGCGCCCGAGCGGGTGATCTACCGACTCGGCGGTATCGACGCCGACGCCGAGCAGTCGAGCTGGCGCTACCTGCGCTCGGTGCTGTCGTTCAGCTTCGTGTCGGTGATCGTGCTCTACGTGCTGCTGCGCATCCAGCAGCACTTCTGGACGCCGTACGCGGTGCCGAAGATGCACGCGGACCAGGCGTTCAACACCGCGGTCAGCTTCGTGACCAACACGAACTGGCAGTCGTACTCCGGTGAGAGCGCGCTCGGTTACATCGTGCAGATGGTCGGCCTGACGGTGCAGAACTTCCTGTCGGCCGCGGTGGGTATCTCGGTGGCCGTCGCCCTGGTGCGGGCCTTCACCCGCAACCGCTCCGATCTGTTGGGCAACTTCTGGGTCGACCTCACCCGGTTGTCGCTGCGGGTGCTGCTGCCGCTCTCGCTGCTGTTCGCGATCGTGTTCATCGGCGCCGGCATGATCCAGAACCTGCACGACTACACGACCGTGCACACCCTCGCCGGCGGCACGCAGACGATCACCGGCGGGCCGGTGGCCAGCCAGGAGGCGATCAAGGAGATCGGCACCAACGGCGGTGGCTTCTTCAACGCCAACTCCGCGCACCCGTTCGAGAACCCCACGGCGTGGACGAACTGGCTCGAGATCTTCCTGTTGCTCGTCGTGTCGTTCTCGCTGCCGCGGACGTTCGGACGATTGGTCGGCGACCTGCGTCAGGGCCGGGCCATCGTGGCGGTCATGGCCACGCTGGCCGTCCTCAGCGTCGTGCTGACCGTCGTCTTCCAGGGCATTCACCACGGCACGGTGCCCACTGCGGTCGGGGCGAGCACCGAGGGCACGGAGAGCCGCTTCGGCGTGCTGAACTCGGCGACCTTCGGGTCGGCGACGACGCTCACGTCGACCGGCGCCGTCGACAGCTTCCACGACTCGTACACGAGCCTGGGCGGGGCGGTGACGCTGCTCAACATGATGCTCGGCGAGATCTCGCCCGGCGGTACCGGCTCGGGCCTCTACGGCATGCTCGTGCTCGCGATCATCACGGTGTTCGTTGCAGGCCTGATGGTCGGCCGTACCCCGGAGTATCTCGGTAAGAAACTCGGTGGACGGGAGGTCAAGTTCGCCTCGCTGTACCTGCTCGCGACACCGGCCATCGTGCTGATCGGCACGGCCACCGCCATGGCGCTGCCCGGTGAGCGCAAGGCGATGCTGAACTCGGGATCGCACGGGCTGACCGAGGTGCTGTACGCCTTCACCTCGGCGGGCAACAACAACGGCAGCGCGTTCGCCGGCATCGGCGTCAACACCGTTTGGTACAACTACGCGCTCGGCCTGGCCATGGTCCTCGGCCGCTTCCTGCCGATCATCTTCGTGCTGGGCCTCGCGGGCTCGCTGGCCCGGCAGAAACCGGTGCCGGCCTCCGACGGCACGCTGCCCACCCACAAGACCCTGTTCATCGGGATGCTGCTCGGAGTGACGGTCATCGTCGTCGCCCTCACCTACTTCCCGGCCCTGGCCCTCGGGCCGCTCGCAGAGGGACTGCACTCATGACCGAACTTCTCGACAAGCCGGCCGACCAGCACCGTGTCCGAGCTTCCAGCAGTGGCCTGCTCGACCCGAAGCAACTCTGGCAGTCGCTGCCGGACGCCATCGCCAAGCTCGACCCGCGCACGCTCTACAAGAACCCTGTCATGTTCATCGTCGAGGTGTGCGCGGTCTTCACGACCGTGATCGCCATCGGCAGCCCGTCGACCTTCGCCTGGCTCATCGTGGTGTGGCTCTGGCTGACCACCGTCTTCGCGAACCTGGCCGAGGCCGTGGCCGAGGGCCGCGGCAAGGCCCAGGCCGATGCGCTGCGGCGCGCCAAGACCGACACCGTGGCCCGGCGTCTGACCGCCGACGGCACCGAGGAATCGGTACCGGCGCCCGAGCTGCAACAGGGCGACCGGGTGGTCTGCGAGGCCGGCGACTTCATCCCCGGTGACGGCGACGTGATCGACGGCATCGCCAGCGTCGACGAGTCGGCGATCACCGGCGAGAGCGCGCCGGTGATCCGCGAGAGCGGCGGCGACCGCAGCTCGGTGACCGGTGGCACGAAGGTGTTGAGCGACCGGGTCGTCGTGCAGATCACCCAGAAGCCGGGCGAGAGCTTCATCGACCGGATGATCGCCCTCGTCGAGGGCGCGAGCCGGCAGAAGACACCGAACGAGATCGCGCTGAACATCCTGCTGGCGTCGTTGACGATCATCTTCCTGCTCGCGACCGTCACCCTGCAGCCCCTGGCGATCTTCTCCAAGGCCAACCAGCCGGGCATCCCGAACTCGGCCTCGCTCGACGGCAACGGCATCACCGGAATCGTGTTGATCTCGCTGCTGGTCTGCCTGATCCCGACCACCATCGGGGCACTGCTGTCGGCCATCGGCATCGCCGGCATGGACCGCCTGGTGCAGCGCAACGTGCTGGCCATGAGCGGACGCGCCGTCGAGGCTGCCGGTGACGTCAACACCCTGCTGCTCGACAAGACCGGCACCATCACGCTGGGCAACCGGCAGGCGTCCGAGTTCGTGCCGGCCGGCGACGTGACGATGGCTGAGCTCGCCGACGCCGCGCAGCTGTCGTCGCTGGCCGACGAGACCCCCGAGGGACGGTCGGTGGTGGTGCTCGCGAAGACCGAGCACGGCCTGCGTGAACGCGAGGTCGCCGGCGCGGTGTTCGTGCCGTTCACCGCGCAGACCCGCATGAGCGGCGTCGACGTCGACGGCCGGGAGGTGCGCAAGGGCGCGGCCGGCTCGGTGGTCCAGTGGGTCCGCGAGAACGGCGGCAACCCGCCCGCCGACGTCGGCCAGATCGTCGACGGAATCTCGGCCAGCGGCGGCACGCCGCTCGTCGTCGCGGAGCGCGTGGTCGGTGAGCCGGCGCGGGCACTCGGTGTCATCCACCTCAAGGACGTCGTCAAGCAGGGCATGTCGGAGCGCTTCGAGGAACTGCGCCGCATGGGCATCCGCACAGTGATGATCACCGGCGACAACCCGCTGACGGCGAAGGCCATCGCCGACGAGGCCGGTGTCGACGACTTCCTCGCCGAGGCCAAGCCCGAGGACAAGATGGCGTTGATCAAGCGCGAGCAGGAGGGCGGCAAGCTCGTCGCGATGACCGGCGACGGCACCAACGACGCCCCGGCGCTCGCGGTGGCCGACGTCGGGGTGGCGATGAACTCGGGGACGTCGGCGGCCAAGGAGGCCGGCAACATGGTCGACCTCGACTCCGACCCGACGAAGCTGATCGAGATCGTCGAGATCGGCAAGCAGTTGCTGATCACGCGCGGCGCCCTGACCACGTTCTCGATCGCCAACGACGTGGCCAAGTACTTCGCCATCATCCCGGCGATGTTCGCGGCCGTGTACCCGGGCCTGGACAAGCTGAACATCATGCGGCTGCACTCACCGCAGTCGGCGATCCTGTCCGCCGTCATCTTCAACGCGCTGATCATCATCGCGCTGATCCCGCTGGCGCTGCGCGGCGTGCAGTACCGGCCGTCGTCGGCCAGCGCGATGCTACGCCGCAACATCGTGATCTACGGCGGCGGCGGCATCGTGCTGCCGTTCCTCGGGATCAAGGCCATCGACCTCATCGTCCAATTCATCCCCGGGATCGGCTGACATGCGTTCGCTTCCTGACCTGTTCCGCCAGCTGTCCGCATCGCTGCGGATGCTGATCGTCTTCACCGTGATCCTGGGGATCGGCTACCCGCTCGTCGTACTCGGCGTCGCACAGATCCCCGGGCTGCAGCACCGCGCCGACGGCCAGATCGTCAAGGTCGACGGAAAGGCAGTGGGCTCGGCGATCCTCGGCCAGTCCTTCACCGACGCCAAGGGCAACGCGCTCGTGCAGTACCTGCAATCGCGACCGTCGACCAGCGGCTACGACCCGACCGCCACCGGCGCGAGCAACCTCGGGCCGGAGTCGATCGTCGACACGCTGCCGGACCCGGCGAAGAAGGACGACACCGGTACCCAGAGCCTGCTGACCCAGGTCTGCACCCGCAGCCTCACCGTCGGCAAGCTCGAGAACGTCAGCGGCGCGCGGCCCTATTGCACGAGCACCGGCGTCGGCGCCGTGCTGGCCGTCTTCTATGCCGGCCCCGGTTACCACGGCAAGGTCACCCGCGCGGTCAGCCTCAACCAGCAGTGCCCGACCACGCCGTTCCTCTCGACGTACCAGGGCGTGCGCGTCACGTGCGCGACGTACGGCATCGACTACGCCAAGGGCAAGATCGTCCCGATCCGCGGTGACGCGCCGTCCGACCCGGCCGTGCCTGCCGATGCGGTGACGGCCAGCGGTTCCGGCCTGGACCCGAACATCAGCACCTCCTACGCGACCCTGCAGGAACCGCGGCTCGCGAAGGCCCGGGGGATCACCGTGGCGCAGGTGCGTTCGATCGTGCGGAAGTACACGTCCGGGCGGGACCTCGACTTCATGGGCGAGCCGATCGTGAACGTGCTGAAGGTCAACATCTCGCTGGACGAAAAGTACCCGTACCCGGCGAAGTGACGTGAGCAGATGACCGAACGGGGGCAGTTACGCGTCTACCTCGGCGCTGCGCCCGGGGTCGGCAAGACGTACGCCATGCTCGACGAGGGCCACCGCCGCAGCGAGCGGGGCACCGACGTCGTCGTGGCATACGTCGAGACGCACAATCGCCCGCGCACGGCCGAGCAGCTCACCGGCCTCGAGGTCGTGCCGCGGCGCACGATGGAGTACCGCGGGGCGACGTTCACCGAGCTCGACGTCGACGCGGTGCTCGAACGGCGTCCCGAGCTCGCGCTGGTCGACGAGCTCGCGCACACCAACGTGCCGGGCAGCCTCCACGAGCGGCGCTGGCAGGACATCGAGCAGCTGCTCGAGGCCGGCATCGACGTCATCAGCACCGTGAACGTCCAGCACCTCGAGTCGGTGAACGACGTCGTCGAGGCCATCACCGGCGTGCCGCAGCGCGAGACCGTGCCGGACTCCGTGGTCCGCGCCGCCGAGCAGGTCGAGCTCGTGGACATGACGCCCGAGGCGCTGCGGCGTCGCATGGCGCACGGCAACATCTACAAGCCCGACAAGGTCGACGCGGCGCTGTCGAACTACTTCCGGCCCGGCAACCTCACCGCACTGCGCGAGCTGGCATTGCTCTGGTTGGCCGACTCGGTCGACGAGGGTCTGCAGCGCTACCGCGAGCAGCACGGGATCGCGGCCACCTGGGAGACCCGCGAACGCGTCGTGGTCGCCCTCACCGGCGGACCCGAGGGCGAGACGCTCATCCGGCGGGCCGCCCGCATCACCGCGCGCGTCGGCGGTGGCGAGCTGCTGGCCGTCCACGTCGTGCGCAGCGACGGCCTGGCCGGCTCCAGCGTCGCGGCTCTGGAACGGCAGCGGCTGCTCGTCGAGTCACTGGGCGGCAGCTACCACTCGGTGATGGGCGACGACGTCCCCGAGGCGGTGCTCGGATTCGCCCGCGCGGCCAACGCGACCCAGATCGTCATCGGCGCCAGCCGTCGCAGCCCTTTCGTGGCCGGCCTGACCGGTCCGGGCTCGGGCATGACGATCACCCGGCTGTCCGGCTCGATCGACGTCCACGTGGTCGGGCACGACTTCGTCGGCAAGGGGCGGGTGCTGCCTGCGCTGTCGGGGGGCCTGACGGTGCGCCGGCGGCTCAGCGGATCGATCGTCGGGGCGGTGCTGCTCGCGGCGCTGGTGGCGATCTGCACGTCGGCGCGCGGCGAACTGAGCCTGGGCAGCGACCTGCTGCTGTTCCTGCTGGCGGTCATCGTCACCAGCCTGGTGGGAGGCTTCTATCCCGCGTTCGCGGCCGCAGTGGTCGGCAGCCTGCTGGTGAACTACTTCCTCGTGCCACCGTTCCACCGGCTGACGATCTCCGCACCGGAGAACGTCCTCGCCCTGCTCGTGTTCATCGTCATCGCGTCGCTGGTGTCGCGGGTCGTCGACCAGGCCGCGCGACGCAGCACCGAGGCGGCCCGGTCCAACGCCGAGGCCGAGACGCTGTCGACCCTCGCCGGCAGCCTGCTGCGCGGTGAGCAGTCGCTACCGGCCCTGCTCGAGCGGATCCGCGAGACCTTCGCGGTCTCCAGCGTCACCCTGCTGCGTCGCGAGAGCGAGGCGCCGGCCAGCACGGGGTCGGCGCGCAGCGGGCTGACGTCCCGATCCGGGACGATGTCGGGCACCTGGTCGTGCCTGGCCAGCGTCGGCGACAACCCCTGCATGACCCCGGACGACGGCGACACCCAGGTGCCGGTGGGGGAGTCGCTGCGGGTGGTGCTGCGCGGCCGCACCCTTGCCGCCGAGGACCAGCGGGTACTGGCTGCGTTCGCGACCCAGGTGGCGGTGGCCTACCAGCAGCGCCGGTTGGCCGAGGTGGCGGCGAACGCCGACGAGCTGGTCGAGACCGACCGGCTGCGCTCGGCGCTGCTGAACGCCGTCAGCCACGACCTGCGCACGCCGATCGCGTCGGCGAAGGCGGCCGTGTCCGGATTGCTGAGCTCCGACGTCCAGTGGAGCGAGCCCGACCGCACCGAGCTGCTGCACGCCGCCGACGGCGCCCTCGACGACCTCGCCGAACTCGTCACCAACCTGCTCGATCTCTCCCGGGTCCAGGCCGGTGTGCTGCGACCCGAGGTCGAACCGGTCGGCCTGTCCGACGTGGTCGACCGAGCGCTCGACCACAGCCCGCAGATCGTCGACCGGGTCGTCGTCGACGTGCCGTCCGACCTGCCCGAGGCCCGTGCGGACGCCGGCCTGCTCGAACGCGTCGTCGCCAACCTGCTCGAGAACGCGGTGCGGTACAGCCCGCCCGGCGAGCCGGTGCGGCTGTCGGCGAGCGCGCTCGGCTCGACCGTCGAGATCCGCGTCGCCGATCGCGGCCCGGGCATCCCCGACGACGAGCGGGAGCGGGTGTTCGCGCCGTTCCAGCGGCGCGAGGACCACGCCACCCGCTACAGCGCCGGGGTCGGGCTGGGCCTGGCCATCGCCCGCGGGTTCACCGAGGCGATGCACGGGACCCTGACGCTCGACGACACCCCTGGCGGCGGCCTCACCGCCGTCGTCGCGCTGCCCGCCGACCAGCCGTGACGCCGGCGGTTAGGGTGCAGCCCGGAGAGGGCTGTCTCGGGAGGCGTCGATGGGTCGCGGCACGCTGCGGGTCTATCTCGGCGCCGCGCCCGGCGTCGGCAAGACCGTGGCCATGCTCGACGAGGGCCGGCGCCGCCTCGAGCGCGGCACCGACGTCGTCGTCGCGATCGCCGAGACCCATGGTCGCGCGCACACGGCCCTGCAGCTCGCCGGCCTGCCGTGCGTCGAGCGCCGCAGCGTCGTCCACCGTGGGGCGACGTTCACCGAGCTCGACCTCGCGGCTGTGCTCGAGCGCCGTCCGGCGGTGGCGCTCGTCGACGAACTGGCGCACACCAACGTCCCGGGCTCGGGCCCGAACGAGCGCCGCTGGCAGGACGTCCACGCGCTGCTCGACGCGGGCATCGACGTCGTGACGACGCTGAACGTCCAGCACCTCGAGTCGCTCAACGACGTCGTCGCCGACATCACCGGGGTGCCGCAACGCGAGACCGTGCCCGACGCGGTCGTCAGGGCGGCCGAACAGGTCGAGCTCGTCGACATGGCACCCGAGGCCCTGCGTCGGCGGATGGCGCACGGCAACGTCTACCCCTCCGAGCGCATCGACGCCGCGCTCGCCAACTACTTCCGGGTCGGCAACCTGACCGCGCTGCGCGAGCTGGCGCTGCTCTGGCTGGCCGACTCCGTGGAGGAGGGCATGCAGCGCTACCGCGAGCAGCACGGCATCACCGCCACCTGGGAGACGAAGGAGCGGGTGGTCGTGGCGCTCACCGGTGGCCCCGAGGGCGACACACTGATCCGCCGCGCATCGCGTATCGCCGCCCGTACGGCCGGTGGCGAGCTGCTGGCGGTGCACGTCGCCCGCAGCGACGGGCTGTCCGGGCCGGGTGTGGCAGCGCTGTCGGGACAGCGCTTGCTCGTCGAGTCGCTGGGCGGGACATACCATTCGGTATTGTCTGATTCGGCGCGGGGTGATGCGGTGTCGGTGGCGCTGCTCGACTTCGCCCGCCGGGTCGACGCCACCCAGATCGTGATCGGCACGTCGCGGCGCAACCGGTTCGTCGCCGCGGTGGGCGGGGCCGGCACGAGCGAGCTGGTGACCCGGACGTCCGGCCACATCGACGTCCACCTCGTCGGCCACGACCAGGCAGGCGAAACGGGTATCCGGTTGCCTCGCCTCGCGCACGGCCTGTCGACGCAACGGCGGATCGCCGGGCTGGTGCTGGCCGCGGTCCTGCTGCCGGGGCTGACCGTGCTCGCCACCAGCCTGCGCGGCGAGCTGGACTTCGCCGCCGACGTGCCGCTCTACCTGCTCGTCGTCGTGCTCACGAGCCTTGTCGGCGGGTTCGCGCCGGCGCTGCTCAGCGCGGTCGTCGGCAGCCTGCTGCTGAACTACTACTTCGTCGCACCGCAGCACACACTGACCATCAACCGGCCCTCGAACCTGGTCGCGGTGCTGACGTTCCTGGTCATCGCGGTGCTCGTGTCGCGGGTGGTCGACCTCGCTGCCCGCCGCTCGACGCAGGCAGCCCGGGCCGGAGCCGAGGCCGAGACGCTGTCGACGTTCGCCGGCAGCCTGCTGCGCGGCGAGCAGGCGCTGCCCGCGCTGCTCGCCCGCACCCGCGAGAGCTTCGCCGTCGACGCGGTGGCCCTGCTGCGCCAGGACCCGGGCAGCAGGCAGTGGGCGGTGCAGGCCGCGGTCGGCGACGACCCACCGGACACGCCGGAGCACGGCGACGCCGGTGCGCTCGTCGGCGACGACCTCTACCTCGCGCTGCGCGGGCGGCCGTTGGGCGCCGGCGACCAGCGGGTGCTGGGTGCGTTCGCGGCGAACCTCGCGGTGGCCTACCGCCAGCGGGAGCTGGCCGAGGCGGCCCGTGCGGCCGAGCCGCTGGCCGAGTCCGACCGGCAGCGCACCGCGCTGCTGAACGCCGTCAGCCACGATCTGCGCACCCCCATCGCCGCGGCCAAGGCGGCGGTGTCCAGCCTGCGGACGCCCGAGGTGGTCTGGACCGACGCCGACCGCGCCGAACTGCTCGGCTCGGCCGAGACGTCGCTCGACCGGCTCACCGATCTCGTCACCAACCTGCTCGACCTCTCGAGACTTCAGGTCGGGGCGCTGCCCGTCGTCCCGGCCGCCGTCGGGCTCGACGACGTCGTGGCCCGCGCCCTCGACCATGTGGCGCTCGATCGTCCGATCGAGGTGGACGTTCCTGCCGATCTGCCCGAGGTCCGTGCCGACGCCGGGTTGCTCGAGCGGGTGCTGGCGAACGTGGTGCAGAACGCGCAGCGCTACGCCCCGGAGGGCACCGCGGTGCGGGTCGCCGGCAGCGCCCACGCCGGCCGCGTCGAGCTACGGGTGATCGATCGTGGGCCGGGGTTGCCCGGTGACGACCCCGAGGCCTGGTTCCGCGCCTTCCAGCGCGCCGACGACACCCCGCGCAACGGCGCCGGTGCCGGGCTCGGCCTGGCCATCGCGCGCGGTCTGACCGAGGCCATGGGTGGCTCGGTGACCGCCGAGCCGACGCCGGGCGGTGGCGCGACGTTCGTCATCGCACTCAACGTCTTCGGGCGGACGGGATGACCCGGGTACTGATCGTCGAGGACGAACGTGCGCTGCTGCGCGCGCTGGCGATGAACCTGGTGGCCCGCGGGTACGCCGTCACCGAGGCCGAGAACGGCACCCGCGCGCTGACTGCACTGGCGGAGCAGAAGCACGACGTGATCCTGCTCGACCTCGGCCTGCCCGACATCTCCGGGGTCGAGGTGATCAAGGCCGTCCGGACGTACTCGAGCACGCCGATCATCGTGCTGTCGGCGCGCAGCGACAGCGCCGACAAGGTCGAGGCGCTTGACCTGGGTGCCGACGACTACGTCACCAAACCTTTCAGTATGGACGAGCTGCTGGCCCGGCTGCGGGCCGCCAGCCGTCGCTCGGCGACCCACGACGAGGACGTCACGGTGACGGTCGGCGACGTGCGGGTCGACCTCGGGCTGACCACCGCGACAGCCGCCGACGGCACCTCGGTGCACCTCACCCCCACCGAGTGGAAGATCCTCGACGTGCTGCTGCGTCAGCCGGGCAAGCTGGTGAGCGGCGACACCCTGCTGACCGCGGTACGCGGGTCGTCCGAACACACCGACCCCAGCTACCTGCGCATCTACCTGGCGCAGCTGCGCCGCAAGCTCGAGCCCGAGCCGAGCAGACCGCGGCACCTGATCACCGAGCCGGGCATGGGATATCGCTACCTGCCGTGACACCATGGCGGCGTGCACGAGTCGGCGATCTTGACCCAGGGGGCGGTATGGAGCGGCTGAACGTCGAGGACTACTACCGCGCGGCCTTCGACGTGCTCGGCGAGAGCGGCAGCGAGGCATTGACCATCAACGCGCTCTGCGAGCAGCTGCAGGTCACGAAGGGCTCGTTCTATCACCACTTCGGCAGCATGCCCGGCTTCGTGGATGCGCTGCTGCTGTTCTGGGAGGCCGAGCACAGCGAGCGGCTGATCGCGATCTCCAAGGCCCAGCCCGACGCCACCCTGCGGATGGCCGCGCTGATCGACATCGCCGTGTCGCTGCCGCACGCGTCAGAGGCGGCGATCCGGGCCTGGGCCCGCAGCAACGCCGAGGTCAATGCGGTGACGGTCCGGGTCGACCGCAAGCGCGAGCGGCACCTCACCGACGCCGTCGTCGCGCTGGGCCTCGACCGGCCACCGGCCCGGCTGCTCGCCCGCATGATGGTCAACCTGCTCGTCGGTGCCCAGCAGCGTGAGCAGCCGGTCGACCTCAAACGTCTGCGTCAGTCGTTCGAGGAGTTCCAGAAACTGGTCTTCCTCGAGGCCGATCCGGAGCTGGTCGCGCACCTCGTGAGCTCGACCGGCTGAGCTACCTGCGCTTCTTGCGGCGCGCCTTCTCCGCCTTCGCCATCGCTCGGGCGATCTTCGCCTTCGGCGTGCGGCGACGGCGTGCTCGCAGGACGACGATCGCAGTGACCACCGCGGCCACCGAGCCGGCGACGATCGCAGTGCGCTGCTTGTCCTCGGTGACGGCGGTCGTGGTGGATGAGACGCCGGTCGTGATGCTGGCGGTGACCTTGTCGCCGACCTCGTGCACCTTCTCCTTGGCCTGAGCCTTCACGTCGAGCTTGGCTGCGAGCGCGTCGGCCGTCTCGGCCAGCTCCGCCCGGGTGGCCTCGATGTCGGCCCGCAGCTCCTCGGCCGTCCGCGGCTGGTCGTCGGACGTCGCGTCGGTCATCGCTGCACCGCCTCACGGACGGCGGCGACATCGGTCTTGGCGCTCTGGATGGCCTCGGTCGGCACCGGCGAGGAACCCTGCTTGAGGTTCTTGCGGCCGGTGAGCGCCACCAGGGCGGCGATGACCACGAGCACCGCTCCGACGATGAGCGCGGCCAGCCACGCATCGAGCGCGGTGGCCAGGCCCAGCACCGCGGCGGCGATGAGGACGCCGAGGGCATAGAAGCCGAAGACGCCGGCGCCGCCGAACATACCGACACCCACCCCGAGGTGCTTGACCTTGCCCTTGGCCTCGACCTGCGCGAGTGCGAGTTCGTCACGGACGAGGCGGGTCACCTGCTCGCTGACCTGCGAGGTCAGCTGGCCGATGCTCGCGTTCTGCACCGCCGACGACGGGCGCGCCGATGTGGGCTGGGGGGTGGACTGGTGAGGCGTGGTCATTGTCTAGATCTGCCCGGACCGCCGTCGGAATTAACTCCGTTCGTCGGCACCGATCAGCTCGCCCAGCACGTCCTGCATCGCGACCACGCCGAACGAACGGATGCCGTCGGTGACCCGCACCAGGTGTGAGCCACGGGCCCGCATCGTCTCCAGCACCATGCGCAGCGACGCGTCGAGGGCCACCGGCGGCAGCGGACGCACCAGCTCGGCAGGCACGGGTGCGTCGCGGTCGGTCAGCGTCAGGACGTCCTTGACGTGGACGTAGCCGGTGAGGTCGAGCAACGGGAACCGCGAGTACCCGGTGCGGGCGGTCAGCGACTCGACCTGGTCGGGGGTCACCTCGGAGCCCACGACGGTGAGCCGATCGGTGGGCAGCAGCACGTCGGCGGCCACCCGGTCGGCGAACGCGAATGCGCCCGAGAGCAGTTCGGCCTCGTCGCGGTCGAGTTCGCCCTCGCGGTGGGACTCGGCGACCAGGCCGGCGACCTCGTCGCGGTCGAAGACGCTGTTGACCTCGCCGCGGGGCTCGACGCCGAGGACTCTGACCATGCCGTTCGTCGTCCGGTTCAACACCCAGATGAGCGGGCGGAAGACGGCGACCACGGCGACCAGCGGTCGTGCCAGCAACAGCGCGGCCCGTTCGGGACCGGCCAGCGCGACGTTCTTGGGCACCACCTCGCCGAGCACGACGTGCAGCACGGTGACGATGCCCAGCGCCAGGACGAACGCGATCGGGTGCACGGCGCTGCCGGGCACCTGCAGCAGGTCGAACACGGGCTCGAGCAGCCGCGCGATCGCCGGCTCGGACAGCGCGCCCAGGGCCAGCGAGCAGACGGTGATCCCGAGCTGCGCGCCGGCCATCATCATCGAGATGTGCTCGATGGCGCGCAGGGCTGCTGCCGCGCCGCGCACGCCGCGGTCGGCCTGGGGTTCGACGATGCTGCGCCGGGCGGACACGAGCGCGAACTCGGCGGCGACGAAGAACCCGTTGCCGACCAGCAACGCGAACGTCAGCAGCACTGCCAGCCAGTCAGGCATCGGCTGTGTCCGGCGCGTCCCTGGGACACGGTGCGGCCCGCAGCAGCATGATCCGGCGGCCGTCGAGCTCGACGACCGTCCAGCGGGTGTCCTCGATGTCGACGTGGTCACCGACCGCCGGCAGGTCCTGGAAGCGGTCGAGGAACAGCCCGGCGACGGTGGCCCACGAGCCGGCGGGAACCGGCCGCCGAAGGGCGAACGCCACGTCCTGCGGCCCGAACTCGCCGGGCACCAACCAGCTGTCGCCCTCGGCGACGACGCTGCGGCGGGTGGGCTCGTCGAACTCGTCGTCGACCTCACCGACGAGTTCCTCGACCAGGTCCTCCAGCGTGACGATGCCGTCGGTGCCGCCGTACTCGTCGATCACCACGGCCTGGGCGACGCCGTGTTCCTGCAGCCGGGCGAGCAGATCGTCGAGTGGCAGCGTCGAAGGCACGAGCATCGGTGCAGCCATGACGTCGGCGACATTCGTGCGTGCCCACCGCGCTCGGGGCACCGACAGTGCGGCCGTGACCTGTATCTGCCCGACGATGTCGTCGACATCGCGCCCGGTGACGGGAAAGCGCGAGAAGCCGGACCGCGCGGCCACCGCCACGAACTGACCGAGCGTGTCCGCGGCGCCGACCGTCTCGAGCCGGGTGCGCGGCGTCATCACGTCGACCGCACGCCGTCGTCCGAACAACAGCGAGCGGGCGAGCAGCCGCGCGGTGTCGGTCTCGAGCGCCCCTTGCTGCGCCGAGCGGCGCACGACCGCGAGCAGTTCCTCGGCCGAGCGGGCCGAGCTGAGCTCCTCCTGCGGTTCGATCCCGACGCGGTGGAGCACGCCGTTGGCCAGGGCGTTCAGCCCGCGGATCGGCCAGGCGATCGCGCGGGTGAACGCCCGCACCGGGCCCTGCACGAGGCCGGCGACCGCGATCGGCAGAGCGATCGCCAGGTTCTTGGGCAGCAGCTCGCCGATCAGCATGGTCACGACCGTGGAGACCACCAGCCCGATCGCGACCGACACGCTCGACACGGCGCCCCCGGACAGACCCACCGCCTTCAGGGGGGACTCGAGCAGCGTCGCCAACGCCGGTTCGGCGAGCAGCCCGATGGCCAGGTTGGTGATCGTGATGCCGATCTGCACGCCGGAGAGCTGGGTCGACAGCGTGCGCAGCGCGGTCAGCGTTCCCCTCGCCCG
>CAZZVT010000045.1:0-7679 GCA_964657545.1 uncultured Jatrophihabitantaceae bacterium | reverse complement strand
AGTCTGTCCGACGACGATGTGGCTGTCCTGGACGAATTCGCCCGCACCGCCGGCCTGCCCTCGAGGTCGGCCGCGGTGCACCATGCCGTGCGGATGCTGCGCCTGCCCGATCTCGAGCAGGACTACGAAGCAGCCTGGCAGGAGTGGGAGACGTCGGGCGACGAGGCGGCCTGGAGTGTGTCCGCGACCGACGGGGTCGCCGATGCTGCGCGGTGAGATCAGGCTCGTCGACCTGGACCCGGCGCGAGGTAACGAGGCCGGCAAACGACGGCCGGCGGTGATCGTCAGCAACGACCGAGCCAACTCGATCGCGGCCCGGCTCGGCCGGGGAGTCGTCACGGTCGTACCGATCACCAGCAACACCGAGCGGGTCTATCCGTTCCAGGCGCTGTTGCGCGCAACCGAGACCGGCCTGCGCCACGATTCCAAGGCCCAAGCCGAGCAGGTCCGCTCAGTTGCAGTCGACCGGCTCGGCGCGGTCCTGGGCCGGGCGCCTGCGAACGTCATGGTTCAGCTCGACGATGCGCTACGCCTTCATCTGCAGCTCTAGGACTGCACGGGACGGCCCGTTGATCTGCGACCCCATCGGGCGGGTAGAAGGACCTCATGACGACTACGGGCGAACTGCTGCAGGACGGGTTCAAGCGGATCGGCGAGACGGTGCACGCCACGCTCGACGGCCTCGATGCCGACGCCCTGGCCACCCAGCTCGAGCCGGGCACCAACACGATCGCCTGGCTGGTCTGGCATCTCGCCCGCGTACAGGACGACCACGTCGCGGGAGTCGCGGGTACGGAGCAGGCGTGGACCGGTAGCGGGTGGCACGGACGGTTCGGCCTGCCGTTCGAGCCGGAGGCCATCGGCTACGGCTTCTCGGTCGACGACATGGCGCGGGTCCGCGGGGTCACAGCCGACCAGCTCGCCGGCTATCTCGACGAGGTCCTCGGCGCGACCCAGGCCTACCTCGCCACGCTGTCCGACAGCGACCTCGACCGGGTCGTCGACGAGAACTGGGATCCGCCCGTCACCCTGGCGGTCCGGCTGGTCAGCGTGCTGAACGACGACCTGCAGCACGCCGGACAGGCCGCGCTCGTCCGGGGAATGCTGGAACGTCGCTGACGGCTCTACCGGGACGGAGCGAGACCCCCAAACGACGGTAAGGACGGCCATCATGCGGATCGGCATCATCGGAGCGGGCTACATCGGCGGCACGTTGACACGACGCCTCACAGCGCTCGGCCACGAGGTGACGGTCGCGAACTCCCGCGATCCCGAGACGCTGCACGATCTCGCCACCGAGACCGGCGCCACCGCGGTGTGGGCGGGTGAGGCCGCGAACGACGCCGAGCTGGTGATCGTCAGCATCCCGCAGAAGAACGTGCCCGACCTTGCTCCCGGGTTGCTCGACGGCATGGCCGCCGGCGCACCGGTCATCGAGACCAACAACTACTACCCGCAGCAACGCGACGGTCTGATCGCCGAGATCGAGGCCGGCCTGCCCGAGAGCGTCTGGGTGTCGCAGCAGCTCGGTCACCCGGTGATCAAGGCGTTCAACGGCATCTGGTGGAAGCACCTGCTGGAGAAGGGCGACACCACGGGGACGCCGGGACGCATCGCCCTGCCCGTCGCCGGTGCCGACGGCGCCGGCAAGGAGCTGGTGTTCGCGATCATCGACCAGCTCGGTTTCGACCCGGTCGACGGCGGCCCGCTCGAGGAGTCCTGGCGCCAGCAACCGGGGACGCCGGTGTACGGCAAGGACCTGGACGCGGCGGCCACCATCGCGGCCCTGGCCGAGGCGACGCCCGAACGGAGCGCGGAGTGGCGCGCTGTCGCGAGCGGCTGACCGACGCTTTCGAGGCCGGCCCGGCCCTCCAAGCTGGCCCGGACCCGATCGGGGGGTGCCAGGCCCGGGCCAGCATGACGGTGGAGGGAATTCCGATGCTAGGCGGCGGGGCGGCTGCAGGCCATCAGGAGTTCGGGCCCGGCGCGTCGACGTTCTCGCCGTCGGCGGGCTCGGGCGGCATGCCCAGCTCGTCACGATGACGGTCGACCGCCTGGGCGAGGTCGTCGCCCGACTCGCCGCCGCGGTCGCGATCGGCCTCGATGCGCTCGGCGACGGTGGGCTCGGCGCCGGTGTTCCACCCGTGCCACCGTTCGATCTGCAGGTGCGTGCTCACCCGCGGGCTGTCGCGGTTGGTGTACGGCCGGCCGGTGTAGTGCTGCGAGAGCCGATCGATGTCGCGCAGGCCCTCGTCGTCGACGATGGCCCCGATGCGGCCCTGCACGCTGACGTGGGTGTACCAATCGCCGTCGGCCAGCGCGGTCAGCGAGACGCGGGGGTCGTGCTGCAGGTGCTTGATCCGCGCCCGCGTCGCGTCCAGGCCGAGCAGGACGGTGCCGTCGGGCTCGAGCAGGTACCAGGTCGCCACCGTCACCGGACGCCCGTCGGCAGCCACCGTGGCCATCACCGCAGGGTTCGGCTTGGCCAGCAGATCGAGCACGTGCGGGGGCAGGGGAGTCGATGACACAGGAAACCTCCAGATTCGCGGACTACCCGGTCAGTATCCCGTCATGTCGCGGTGACCCGGTTCGCACAGGATGCAGGGCCGATGCACCCTGGATGTGGGTACCAGCAACAGACCACCGTCGCCGAGGGGATCACCGATGACCACGATCGCCGCCGTCCGGGGTGTGCTGCCCGGCCCCGCGTATGCCCAGGACGACCTGACGGCGGTGTTCGCCGAGCTGTGCCTGCCGCCGGAACGTCGTTCGCACGCGCTCGTCGAGCGCTTCCACCGCAGCGCGCAGGTCGCGACGCGGCACCTCGCCCTGCCTCTCGAGCGCTACCGCGATCTCGACGGCTTCACCGCGGCGAACAACGCCTTCATCGAGGTCGGGGTCGAGCTCGGCGCGCAGGCCGTCACCGAGGCACTGGACGCCGCGGGTGTCCAGCCGGGCGACGTCGACCTGATCATGTCGACGACCGTCACCGGCGTCGCCGTCCCCTCGCTGGAGGCGCGCATCGCCGCCCGCATCGGCCTGCGGCCCGACGTCAAACGGGTTCCGATGATGGGTCTGGGGTGCCTGGCCGGCGCGGCCGGCGTCGCCCGGCTGCACGACTTCCTGCGCGGCTGGCCCGAGGCGGTGGCCGTGCTCGTGTCGGTCGAGCTCTGCTCGCTGACGGTGCAGCGCAACGACCCGACCGCGGCGAACATGGTGGCGTCCGGCCTGTTCGGCGACGGCGCGGCGGCCGTCGTCGCGGTGGGCGCCGAGCATCGATTGGCCGGCGACGGCCCGCATGTCGTCGACACCGTCAGCCACCTGTACCCCGACACCGACCGGGCGATGGGCTGGGACGTCGGCGCCAGCGGGTTCAAGATCGTCCTGGGCGCAGAGGTGCCCGAGCTGGTGCAGAGCTACCTGGCCGACGACGTCAAGGCGCTGCTCGGTGCGCATGATCTCGACATCGGCGACATCGCCCGCTGGATCTCGCATCCCGGCGGCCCGAAGGTCATCGAGGCCATTCAGTCGGTGCTCGGCCTCGAACGCGACGACCTGGCCATGACGTGGAACTCGCTGAGCCGGATCGGCAACCTCTCGAGTGCGTCGGTGCTGCACGTCTTCCAGGACACCCTGGCCGAACGCCCGGCCGCACCCGGCGACTGGGGTGTGCTGATGGCGATGGGCCCCGGCTTCGCAGCCGAGCTGGTCCTGCTGCAGTGGTGAAGGCGATAGTGGTGACGGCGATGCAGCGATGAGTGTCGCGCTCTACACCGTGCTCGTCGGCCTGGTGGGCATCGAGCGGCTGGCCGAGCTGGTGGTGGCCAAGCGCAATCTGGCCCACAGCCTGGCCCGCGGCGGCCACGAGGCCGGTTTCGGGCACTACCCGGCGATGGTCGTGCTGCACACCGGGCTGCTGGCCGGCTGCCTGCTCGAGGTGTGGCTGGCCGACCGCCCGTTCGTCCCGGCGCTGGGGTGGGTGATGCTCGCCGTCGTGCTCGCGGCCCAGGCGTTGCGCTGGTGGTGCATCCGCACGCTCGGCCCGCAGTGGAACACCCGGATCGTGGTGGTGCCCGGGCTCACCCGCGTCACCGGCGGGCCGTACCGGCTGTTCGCACACCCGAACTACGTCGCCGTGGTGGCCGAGGGGATCGCGCTGCCCCTGGTGCACACGGCCTGGATCACCGCGCTCGTCTTCACGCTGCTGAACGCGGTGTTGCTCCGTGTCCGGATACGTACCGAGAACCTTGCTCTGCAGGAGGCGTACGCATGATCGACACCGATGTCGTCGTCGTGGGCAGCCGGTGCTCGGGCGCCCCGCTGGCCACCCATCTGGCCCGTGCGGGCGTGCGTGTCACGCTGCTCGACAAGGCGCGCTTCCCCAGCGACACCGCGTCGACGCACATCATCCAGCCGCGTGGCACCGCGGCCCTCGAACGGCTCGGTGTGCTGCCGCGCCTGCGGGCCGAGGGCGCGGCCGACATCGCCCGGCTGACCCTGCACTACGCCGACGTGCGCCTCGAGGCCGAGTACGGCACCGCAGCCGCAGAGCGCCGGTTGTCGACCGGCCGCACCGCCGGGCTGTCGATCCGCCGACCGGCGCTCGACGCGGCCCTGCTCGACGCCGCACGCGACAGCGGGGTCGACGTGCGCTCGCGCACCCCCGTCACCGGACTGCTGCACGACGAGCGGGGACGGGTGAACGGTGTGCGCACGCGCGATGCCACCGTGCGCGCCCGGCTCGTGATCGGTGCCGACGGTCGGGATTCGTTCGTCGCGCGTTCGGTCGGCGCTCGCAAGTACGCCACCTACCCGGCGCCGCGGTTCGCCGTCTGGGCCTACTTCCGCGGTGCGTCACCCGACGGCGGCCGCCTGCGTATCGGACGCTTCGGCAGCACCGCCATCATCGCGACGCCCACCGACAACGACCTGTTGCTCGTCGGCGTCGTGCCGGCGGTCGAGGAGCGCGCCGAGTTCCTCGCCGACCGTGACGCCGGCTTCGCCGCTCGGCTGGGCGAATGGCCCGAACTCCGCGACGTCGTGCAGGGCGCGCGTCGCGAGGGACCCATGCGGATCGTGCCGGACTGGCAGGCGTACTTCCGCGAGTCGGCAGGGCCCGGGTGGGCGCTCGTCGGCGACGCCGGGCACTTCAAGGACCCGTCCGCCGCGCAGGGCATCACCGACGCGCTGCGTCAGGGTGAGGGTTTGGCCGGCGCCGTCACCGACGGGTGGGACGGCGACCTCGACGCGGCCACCCGCGCGTGGTGGCGGGCCCGCGACCGTGACTGCCGCGACATGCATTGGTTCGCCCGCGACATGGGGGCCGCCGGGCCGACCACACCGGCCATGACCGAGGTCGTGCGCGAGATCGCCGCCAACGACAGCCTGCTGCTGGCCCAGGTGCTCAACCGCGATGTCCCGTCCTCGGCCGTGGTGACCACCTCTCGGGTGGGTCGGGCGGCGGCAGCCGCGGTGCGCCGCCGGCCCGCCGCGCTGCCCGCGCTGGCCCGCGAGTCCGCCCGGGTGACGTCGACCAGGGCGCGGTGGGCGACTGGCGCCGCACGTGGCAGCTATCTGCGTCGCGCGAGCAGCGGGCGATTATTGGCCGGGAGCCGCGGGTAGTCAGCAGCCAGGCCTAAACAAAAGCCTCGGTACACGTCCCCGTGCGGACGCCGGGCGGCCCAGCTCGCACACCTGGAGTTCCCATGGCCGACACATCCGTCGACCCGTCCGCTGACACCGACGGTCGACCCGCCCACCCCACCGACATGCCGAAGGCCGGCTGGGTCACGATCCTCAAGCGGGCCCTGAAGCAGTTCAAGCACGACGACGTCACCGACCGTGCCGCCGCGTTGACCTACTACGGCGTGCTGGCGATCTTCCCCGGCGTGCTCGCACTGGTGTCGGTCCTTGGCCTGCTGGGCAAGAGCACGACGAACAAAGTGCTGAACAACATCGAGCAGATCGCGCCCAGCGGCGTCACCAGCTTCCTCAAGACGGTGATCACCCAGGTGCAGGGCAAGTCCGGCGCGGCCGGCATCGCCTTCGTCGTCGGCCTGGCGCTGGCGCTGTGGTCTGCGTCGGGCTACGTCGCCGGGTTCATGCGGGCCTCGAACGCGATCTACGACGTCGACGAGGGTCGCCCGATCTGGAAGACCGCCCCCGTCCGCCTGCTCGTGACCCTGGCGCTGGTGATCATGCTGGCCGCCAGCGCGCTGATGGTCGTGCTGACCGGCACGATCGCCAACCAGGTCGGCAAGGCCTTCGGGATCGGTCACACCGCAGTGCTGATCTGGGACATCGCCAAGTGGCCGGTGCTGTTCGTCGTCGTCAGCCTGATGTTCGCGCTGCTCTACCGCGCCTGCCCCAACGTCAAGCAGCCCGGCATGCGCTGGATCACCCTGGGCGGCGTCATCGCCGTCGCCGTCTGGCTGATCGCCTCGGGGCTGTTCGCCGTATACGTCGCGTTCTCCGGTTCGTACAACAAGACCTACGGCTCGCTGGCCACCGTCATCGTCTTCCTGGTCTGGCTGTGGATCACCAACATCGCGATCCTGCTCGGCGCCGAGTTCAACGCCGAGACCCAGCGTGAGCGAGCCATCCGCGCGGGCCTGCCGGACGACGTCGAGCCGTTCGCCGAGCTCCGCGACACCCGCAAGCTCGACGAGCCGCAGAAGCGTCAGGCCGAGGACGCCGCCCGCGTCCGCGACCGCACAATGAGCTGACACCTCGGCCCATCGGGCAGGATCACCTCATGCCAAGCGTGCGTGCCGGGCAGCCGGCGCAGTCCCAGGATCTGATCGACGTCGTCGCACTCGAGTCGGCGTACTACGACCAGCATCCGGATCCTGGGATCGTCGAGCAGCGCGTCAGCTTCGGCACGTCGGGCCACCGTGGGTCGTCGCTGTCGACGACGTTCAACGAGGACCACATCGTGGCGACGAGCCAGGCCATCTGCGAGCACCGGGCCGGCCAGGGCATCGACGGCCCGCTGTACCTGGGTATCGACACGCATGCGCTGAGCCGGCCGGCGATGCAGTCGGCGCTCGAGGTGTTCGCGGCCAACGACGTCACCGTGCTGCTCGACTCCCGCGACCGGTTCACCCCGACGCCGGCGCTGTCGCGCGCGATCCTTGTCCACAACGCCGGGCGGACGTCCGGGCTCGCCGACGGCGTCGTCGTCACGCCGTCGCACAACCCGCCCGGCGACGGCGGTTTCAAGTACAACCCGCCGAACGGTGGCCCGGCCGGTACCGACGTCACCGGGTGGGTCCAGGACCGCGCCAACGAGCTGCTGGCGGCGGGCTTGCGCGGGGTGCGCCGCATCCCGTTCGAGCAGGCCGCGCGCGCCGACACCACCGGGCGCTTCGACTTCCTCGACGCCTACGTCGCGGCGCTGCCGCAGGTCGTCGATCTCGACGCCGTCCGCGACGCCGGCGTGCGCATCGGGGCCGATCCGCTCGGCGGGGCGAGCGTCGACTACTGGGGCGAGATCGGTGAGCGCTACGGGCTCTCGTTGACTGTGGTGAACCCCGACGTCGACCCGCAGTTCGGGTTCATGACGCTCGACTGGGACGGCAAGATCCGCATGGACTGCTCGTCGCCGAACGCGATGGCGTCGCTGATCGCGCGGCAGGCCGACTTCGACATCGCCACCGGCAACGACACCGACGCCGACC
>CAZZVT010000044.1:0-23012 GCA_964657545.1 uncultured Jatrophihabitantaceae bacterium | reverse complement strand
TGGCAGCGTTCTCCGAGGCCACCGGGCTCGACCTCGCCCGGCTCGGCACCACCGCTGACGCCGACGAGATCAAGGACACCGCGGTCACCCAGCCGCTGCTGGTCGCGCTGGGCGTGATCGCCGCCGGTCAGCTCGGCCTCATCGGCGCCGCAGAGCGCACCTTCGGTGAGCACTGCGTGGCCGGGCACAGCGTCGGCGAGCTGACGGCTGCGGCCGTGTCCGGCGCGCTGACCCCGACCGCGGCGGTCGCGTTCGCCGGCCGCCGGGGCGCCGAGATGGCGGCAGCCTGCGCGCTCGTCCCGACCGGCATGTCCGCAGTGCTCGGCGGCGGCGACCCCGACGCCGTCGCGGCCGCCATCGAGGCTGCGGGGCTCACGGCCGCCAATCGCAACGGGGCCGGACAGATCGTCGCCGCCGGGGCCCTCGACGCGCTCGAGGCGTTCGCCGCCGACCCGCCCGCGGGCCTGCGCGCGGTACGTCCACTGGCTGTGGCGGGCGCGTTCCACACGCACTACATGGCACCGGCCGAGCAGGCCCTGCGGGCCTACGCCGAGTCGATCGACATCGCCGACCCGCGCCCGATCCTGCTGTCGAACGCCGACGGCTCGTCGGTCACCACCGGAACCGAACTGCTCGCTCGTCTCGTGCGTCAGGTGACGCTGCCGGTGCGGTGGGACCTCTGCCTGGCCACCTGCGCCGCACTCGGCGTCACGGCCGCGATCGAGCTCGCCCCGGCCGGGGTGCTCACCAGCATCGCCAAACGCGAGCTGCGCAATCCCAGCGGCATCGAACTCGTGGCCGTCAAGACCCCCGACGACCTCGACAGGGCCCGCACGCTGATCGTCAGCCGCCCGCAGCACGGGCAGGGCGAGCACACCCTCGACTTCCGCGTCGTGGTCATGCCGACCAAGGGCGTGTTCACCCGCGCCGACGCACTCACCGAAGGTCAGCTCGTCGCCCGCGGTGCGCGGATCGGCACCGTACGCACCAATCGTGACGAGCACGCGATCGTCGCCGCGACGGCCGGTGTGCTCGACGAGTGGTTGCGCAACGACGGTGACATCGTGGCCGCCGGGTTGCCGGTCGCGCGGCTCTCGCATGAGTCCCTGCAGCGATCGGAGCACTCGTGACCCTCTCGCTGCCCACCGGCCCGGCGGGGACACGCATCCTCGGGCTCGGCCACTACCGCCCCAGCAACGTCGTCACGAACCACGACCTGATCGCCCGCGGCGTCGACACCGACGACGAGTGGGTCAGGAGCCGGGTCGGCATCGTCGAGCGGCGCTGGGCCGACCCCGACGAGACCGTCGTCGACATGGCCGAGCAGGCCGGCAGCAAGGCCCTGGCCGCCAGCGGTGTCTCGATCGCGGAGGTCGACCTGGTCATCGTGGCCACCTGCACCATGCCGACGCCCGTCCCCGGTGCGGCACCGAACGTCGCCACCCGGCTCGGCATCGACTCCCCCGGTGCGTACGACCTGAACTCCGGCTGCTCCGGCTTCGTGTACGCGCTGAATGCGGCCTCGGCCGCGGTGTCCACCGGCCAGGCGCGCAACGTGCTGGTCGTGGCCTCCGAGCGCTTCTCGGGCTGGCTCGATCTCGCCGACCGCTCGACCAGCATCATCCTGGCCGACGGTGCGGGGGCGGCGGTCATCGGGCCGTCGGACTCCCCCGGCTTCGGCCCGGTGGCCTGGGGCAGCGACGGCTCGCAGTCCGACGCGATCGCCATCGACGAGCAGCGTCGGGTCTTCCGCCAGGAGGGTCAGGCCGTCTACCGCTGGGCGACCGGCGCGATGGCACCGGTCGCGATCGAAGCCTGCAGGCGGGCCGGCGTCCCGCTCGAGGAGGTCGCCGCGTTCGTGCCGCACCAGGCCAACCTGCGCATCATCGACTCGCTCGCGCGCCGGATCGGCCTGCCGAACGCCATCGTCGCCCGCGACATCATCACCTCGGGCAATACCTCCGCTGCCACCATCCCGCTGGCCATGTCGCGAATGGTCGAGCGCGGCGAGATCCCCTCGGGCGCGCCCGTCCTGATGCTCGGCTTCGGGGCCGGTCTGGCCTTCGCCGCGCAGGTCGTGCTCGCTCCCTGACGTCCCGGCTCACCCGTCCGGGTGAAGCCTGCACCCACACCACAGAAAGGCTCCACCAGTGCCCAGTGCCGACGAGATCCGCGCAGGACTCGCCTCCATCCTCAACGACGTCGCCGATGTCGACGCCGCCGACGTCAGCGACGACAAGAGCTTCGTCGATGACCTGGACGTCGACTCGCTGTCGATGGTCGAGGTCGCGATGGCCGCCGAGGAACAGTTCGGCGTCAAGATCCCCGACGACGAGCTGCCCAAGCTCAAGACCGTCGGCGACGCCGTCAAGTACATCGAGTCGAACGCCTGACCGTGACTGAGGACATCGTTGTCACCGGGCTCGGCGCCACCACGCCGCTCGGTGGCGACGTCGAGTCGTACTGGTCCGCCCTGCTCGAGGGACGGTCAGGGGTTCGTGCCCTGACCGAGGAGTGGGCCGCCGATCTCAGCGTGCGCATCGCGGCACCGATGGCGGTCGACCCCGCCGAGGTGCTGCCACGCAAGCAGGCCCGTCGCCTCGACCGCAGCGAGCAGGCCGCATTGGTCGCGGCACACGAGGCCTGGGCCGACGCCGGTTTCGAGGGCTCCGCGAGCGAGGCCGGTCTCGACCCCACCCGGTTGGCGGTAGTGATCGGCACCGGCATCGGCGGCGTCACCAGCCTGCTGAGCCAGTACGACCTGATGAAGGACAAGGGTCCGAGCCGGGTCTCACCGTTGCTGATCCCGATGAACATGCCGAACGGCCCGGCGGCCTACGTCGGTCTCGAGCTCGGCGCGCAGGCCGGCGTGCACACCTGCGTCAGCGCGTGCGCGTCCGGCTCCGAGGCCGTCGCCTACGGGCTCGACCTGTTGCAGCTCGACCGCGCGGACGTCGTGGTCGTCGGCGGCACCGAGGCCTGCATCCACCCGTTGAACATCGCCGGGTTCGCGCAGATGCGCGCGATGTCGACCCGCAACGACGATCCCGAGCGCGCGTCCCGTCCCTGGGACAAGGCTCGCGACGGCTTCATTCTGGGCGAAGGTGCCGGCGTGCTCGTGCTCGAGCGCGCTTCCGGCGCTGCGGCCCGCGGACGCCGCCCGTACGCGGTGCTGGCCAGCGCGGGTATCACCTCCGACGCACGCGACATCGTGCAGCCCGACCGCGGCGGTCAGCTGCGCGCGCTCGAGCTGGCGGTACGGCGCTCCGGGCTCGGCTCCGACGACATCGTGTTCGTCAACGCCCATGCGACGTCGACGCCGATCGGCGACATGGGCGAGGCCGGTGTGATCGCCGACCTGCTCGGACAGGACACCGTCGTCACGGCCACGAAGTCGATGACCGGCCACCTGCTCGGCGCCGCCGGCGCCATCGAGTCCGTGTCCACGGTGCTGTCGGTGTTCCACGACATCGTCCCGCCGACGATCAACCTCGACGATCCCGACGACGAGCTGAAGCTCGACGTCCCGCGGCAGGCCCGCTCGATGTCGGTCACCGCGGCCGTTAACGACTCCTTCGGCTTCGGCGGGCACAACGCCTCACTCGTGTTCCGGAAGGTCTGACCATGACCGCCCTCGCCACCGCCGTCACCGAACGCGATCCGCGCGACCCGGTGCTGCGCCTGGAGCAGCTCTTCGACGCCGCCACCACGGAGCTGTTGGCCGCCCGCGACGACAGCGGCGTGGTCGCGGCCCGCGGACGCATCAACGGCAACCCGGCGATCTCGTTCTGCACCGACGCGACCGTCATGGGCGGGGCGATGGGCGAGGCCGGCTGCCGGCACATCGTCGACGCCATCGACACCGCCGTCCGCGAACGGGTGCCGGTGATCGGGCTGTGGCACTCCGGTGGCGCGCGCTTGGCCGAGGGTGTGCTGGCGCTGCACGCAGTGGGCCTGGTGTTCCAGGCGATGATCCGCGCATCCGGCCGGGTACCGCAGATCTCGGTCGTGCTCGGGCCGGCCGCCGGCGGCGCCGCGTACGGCCCGGCGCTCACCGACGTCGTGATCATGTCGACGGGCGGGCGGGTGTTCGTCACCGGCCCCGACGTCGTGCGTTCGGTGACCGGCGAGAACGTCGACATGGAGTCGCTCGGCGGGCCCGACACCCACGGACGGCGCAGCGGCGTCGTACACATCGTCACCGACGACGAGCAGGCCGCGTACGCGTCGGCGCAGTCGGTCACCTCGCTGCTCGCCCGTCAGGGCAGCTTCGACCTCGCGCAGCTCGGGCCCGACTACGACATCCGGTCCCTGCTGCCGACCAACCGCAAGCGTGCCTACGACGTGCACCCGATCGTGACCGCCCTGCTCGACGAGGGCGGCTTCCTCGAGCTGCATGAGAAGTGGGCGCCGAACATCGTCACCGGGTTCGGCCGGCTGACCGGTCGGACGGTCGGCGTCATCGCCAACAACCCGTTGCGTCTCGGCGGCTGTCTGGACTCCCCGTCGGCCGAGAAAGCAGCCCGCTTCGTGCGCATGTGCGACGCCTTCGGGGTGCCGCTCGTCGTCCTGGTCGACGTGCCCGGTTACCTGCCCGGCGTCGGCCAGGAATGGGACGGCATCGTGCGTCGCGGCGCGAAGCTGCTGCACGCGTTCGGCGAGGCGGTCGTGCCGCGGGTGACGCTCGTGACCCGCAAGACCTACGGCGGCGCCTACATCGCCATGAACTCGCGCTCGCTCGGCGCGACCAAGGTGTTCGCCTGGCCCGAGGCCGAGGTCGCGGTGATGGGCGCATCGGCTGCGGTCGGCATCCTGCACCGCAAGAAGCTGGCCGCCGCGCCGCCCGGTGAGCGCGAGGCCCTGCACGCCGCGCTTGCGCTCGAGCACGAACGCATCGCCGGTGGTGTCGGCCGGGCCATGGACATCGGCGTGGTCGACGAGCTCATCGAACCGAAGCACACCCGCGCCGCTCTCGCGCAGGCCCTCGCCGACGCCCCGAGCGGCCGCGGCGCGCACGGCAACATCCCGCTGTAACTCCGCGCCTCCCCGCGCCTTCCCCACCCCGGTGGTCGAATTCCGGCCCGCGAATCGTCCACCGCGGTGGGGAAGGCGGGGTCAGGCCGGCGCCTCAGACGACCTGGTGCAGCAGGGTCACCGGGGCGCCGTCGCCGCCCTGGCGGTAGGGCTCGAGCTCGGCGTCCCAGGCGGTGCCGAGCAGCTCGGCGACGCCGTGCTGGTACTCCTCCACCGTGCGGGCCCGGGTCGCCAGTCCGCGCAGGCGTTCCTCACCGATGAGGACGTCACCACTGACCGACACCAGGCTGCGGTGGAAGCCCCGGCCGGGCACGTAGGCGAGGCGCTCGCCGTCACTGGCCGAGGTCGCGTCCTCGGTCACCTCGAACACCAGCATCGGCCAGGCGCGCAGCGCTGCGCACAGTGCCGCCGCGGTGCCGATCGGGCCCGTCCAGGCCGCCTCGGCCCGCAGGTGCGACGGAGCGGCGGGCTGGCCGGTCCACTGCAGGCGGGCGGGCCGAGCGAGCACGCCGGCGAGCGCCCACTCGACGTGCGGAGCGAGCGCTGACGGGCAGCAGTGCATGAACACCACGCCGCGGGTCGTCGGGACCCCACGGCTGCTGCCACTGGTTGTGAACGTGCGGCTGTCGGACATCGCACACCTCCCTCATTCGACGGCGACGCCTTCCCCAGCGGCCCGTCCATGTCAGGTGGTGTGAAGTTATTGTGGCCTATGAGACGCATGTTGCGCCAGTGACAGCGAGAGTCTGCCCAGAAAACGTCAGTTCTCGACGGCGAGCCGGACACCGAAACCGATGAGCACCGCGCCGGTGATGCGTTCGAGGCGCCGGCGCACAGCCCGGCGCGACATGAGCGCCGTGACCTTGGTGGCCAGCAGCACCAGAGGCAGCTGGTAGGAGGCGTTGAGGGCGATGAACAGCGCTCCGAACAGCAGCGAGGTGGCCGCCACCGGGCTGCCGTGCGGGATGAAGCCGGGCAGGAAAGTCACGAAGAAGACGCCGACCTTGGGGTTCAGCAGGTTCGACAGCAGCCCGCCGCGAAAGCCCGTGCCCAGCAGACCCCCTCGGGGCAGCACGGTCGGGTCGTCGGAACCTGTCGAGCGCCACGACTGGACGCCGAGCCAGACGAGGTACACCGCACCGGCGATGCGCAGCACGTCGAAGGCGATCTCGCTGGCGCGCAGCACCGCGGCCAGGCCGAGGGCGGCGGCGCTCACCCACACCACCAGCCCGGTCTGGATACCGGCGACGGCGGCGACGCCGCGGCGCCGCCCGCCGACCATGATGCTGCGGACGATCACCAGGGTGTCGGGGCCCGGCAGCAGCACGATGACCGCCGCGGCGAGCAGGAAGGTGAGCAGTGGAACGAGCACGACCGTCAGACTAGGGCGCGCACCAACCGGGTTCAGCGCACGGCGTCGAGAGTCTCGGCAAGCGCGACACCGAGCGGCACCTCGAGCTTGAGGTCGGCGAACGGGTCACCGCGCGTCGGTCCCTGGTTGACGATCGTGACGTCGATACCGAGCTTGGCTGCGCGGCGCACGAAGCGCAGCCCGCTCATGACGGTCAGCGACGAACCGAGCACGAGCAGGCAGCGGGCGTTCTCGACGAGTGCGTAGCAGGCCTCGACGCGCGGCTTGGGAACGTTCTCGCCAAAGAAGACGACATCGGGCTTGAGCAGGTCCGACCCGCAGTAGCGGCATGCCGCCATGACGAAGCCGTCGAGCTGGTCGTCGGCGATCTCGGCGTCGCCGTCAGGATTGACCCGGGTGCTGCGCGCGTGAAAGCCAGGGTTGAGCGCCTGCAACCGGGTGTCCAGCGAGGCCCGTGCCTCACGCTTGCCGCACTGCAGGCAGACGACGAGGTCGAGCCCGCCGTGCAACTCGATGACGTCGTGCGCGCCCGCGGCCTGGTGCAGGCCGTCGACGTTCTGGGTGACGATCCCGCTCACCAGGCCGAGCCGCTGCAACTGCGCCACGGCGAGGTGCCCGGTGTTCGGCCGCGCCTGCGCCATCTGCGCCCAGCCGAGGAAGCTGCGCGCCCAGTAGCGTTGACGACCCGCGGCCGAGCCGACGAAGTCCTGGTACGTCATCGGGGCGTTCGTCCGCATCGCACCTGTGGGGCCGCGGTAGTCGGGGATCCCGGACTCGGTCGACAGGCCGGCGCCGCTGAGCACGACCACCCCGCCGCGGCGCACCCGTTCGTGCAACTGATCCACCGGCGCGGCCGCGGTCATTCCTCGGCGAGAGCGTGCCCGTAGCGCTGCTGCACCCGCTCGCGCATCCCGACGTCGAGGCGCGGCGCCGGCTGGATGAAGATCTCGTCGAGCGACGGCCACTTCTCGCGCAGCTCGAGGTCGAGCCGTACGCACGCGTGCTCGAGATCGGAGCCGCTCGTCGCGTCGATGAAGTCCACGCGGGCGCACAGCAGGACGCTGTCGGTGCCGGTCATCATGGTCAGCAGGTCGACCTCGGGCTGCTCCTCGAGCCACGTCTCGATGGCGCGGACGAAGCGCGGGTCGGCCTGCACGCCGATGAGCAACGCCTTGCAGGCCCGGGCCAGGGTGCCCGAGACGGTCAGCAGCAACAGGCCGATGGCGATGGATGCTGCGCCGTCCCAGAACGCCGAGCCGGTGAGCTGATGCAGCCCGACGCCCAGCGCGGCCAGGATCAGGCCGATGATCGCGGCGGTGTCCTCGAGCAGCACGCTCTCGACGGTGGGGTCGCGCGGCGTCCGCAGGTACTGGAACAGCGTCTGACGCAGTCGTGCGGTCTCGCCCCGCATCTGCTTGGCCGCCTGACGCAACGACGTGCCCTCGAGGACCGCCGCGAATGCCAGGACGGGGTAGTTGATCCAGATCATCGTCGACTCCTCCCCGTGCAGGATCGTCGAGACGCCCTGGTAGATCGAGAACGCGGCGCCGGAGACGAAGATCGCGACGGCCGCGAGCATCGACCAGAAGTAGCGTTCCTTGCCGTAGCCGAACGGGTGGGCGCGGTCGGCCGGGCGCTGCGAGCGCTTCTGGGCCACCAGCAGGAAGATCTCGGTCGTGCAGTCGCCCGCCGAGTGTGCGGCCTCCGACAGCAGCGCCGCCGAGCCGGTGATCAGTCCGGCGGCGAGCTTCAGCAGACCGACGCCGAGGTTGGCTGCCAGTGCCAGCACCACGGTGAAACTGCTCTCACCGGCGCCGTCGCCGCTGGGGGCTACCGGGGCCTGCAGGGCCGGGGACTCCTGGTGTGCGCTGCTCACGGGAGCAGGTTGCCCAGCGCCGCGGTCCACGAACCCGTGCCGCGCAGGCCGGCCTCCCACCCGTAGGCAATACGATCGCCGCTTCGGGCGTTCGGACGACGAGGCCCAATTCCCTTCACATGACGGAGATCGCGCGCAGATGACTGTGTCCTACGAGCTGTCGCACCTGGACAGGCTCGAGTCGGAGGCCGTACAGATCTTTCGCGAGGTGGCGGCCACCATCGAGAAGCCGGTGCTGCTCTTCTCCGGAGGCAAGGACTCGGTGGTGATGCTGCACCTGGCGGTGAAGGCGTTCTGGCCCGCGCCGGTGCCGTTCCCGGTGATGCACGTCGACACCGGCGAGAACTTCGACGAGGTCATCGCCTTCCGCGATCACACTGTCGAGAAGTACGGGTTGCGGCTGATCGTGGCCAGCGTCCAGGACGACATCGACGCGGGTCGCTCGGTCGAGGACACCGGCCCGCGCGCCACCCGCAACCGGCTGCAGACGGTCACCCTGTTGCGCGGGATCACCGAGGGCCAGTTCGGCGCTGCGTTCGGCGGCGCCCGTCGCGACGAGGAGAAGGCGCGGGCCAAGGAGCGGGTGTTCAGCTTCCGCGACGAGTTCGGCCAGTGGGACCCGCGCAACCAGCGTCCCGAGCTGTGGAGCCTCTACAACGGACGGCACCGCAAGGGCGAGAACATCCGGGTGTTCCCGCTGTCGAACTGGACCGAGCTCGACATCTGGTCCTACATCGAGGCCGAGGGCATCGACCTGCCCGAGCTGTACTACGCCCACCAGCGCGACGTCGTCGAGCGAGACGGAATGCTGCTGGCCGTCAACCGCTTCATCACCCCGGGCCCGGACGAGACGCCGTACCGGGCGACGGTGCGCTTCCGCACGATCGGCGACGCCACCTGCACCGGCTGCGTCGAGTCGGGCGCGGCCGACGCGGGCGCGGTGGTGGCCGAGGTCGCCGCTGCCCGGCTCACCGAGCGCGGCGCCACCCGCGCCGACGACCGGATCAGCGAGGCCGGCATGGAAGACCGCAAGAAGGAGGGTTACTTCTAATGGGTGCCCAGCTGCTACGGCTCGCCACGGCCGGTTCGGTCGACGACGGCAAGTCCACGCTCATCGGACGGCTGTTGTTCGACTCGAAGGCGATCTTCGAGGACCAGCTGTCGGCGATGGAGAAGACCAGCCTCTCGCGGGGCAGCGAGACGCCCGACCTCGCGCTGCTCACCGACGGCCTACGGGCCGAGCGCGAGCAGGGCATCACCATCGACGTCGCCTACCGCTACTTCGCGACCCCCAAGCGCAAGTTCATCATCGCCGACACCCCGGGGCACATCCAGTACACCCGCAACATGGTCACCGGCGCCTCGACCGCCGACGTCGCGCTGATCCTGATCGACGCCCGCAACGGTGTGCTCGAGCAGTCGCGCCGGCACGCGTTCCTGGCCGCGCTACTGGGCATCCCGCACCTGATCGTCTGCATCAACAAGATGGACCTCGTCGACTTCTCCCAGGAGCGCTACGAGGAGATCCGCGCGGAGTTCGGCCGCTTCGCCACCAAGCTCGAGGTCAGCGACCTGACGTTCATCCCGATGTCGGCGCTGACCGGCGACAACGTCGTCGACCGCAGCCAGGCGATGCCCTGGTACGAGGGCACGTCACTGCTGCACCACCTCGAGGACATCCACATCTCCTCCGACCGCAACCTCATCGACGTGCGGTTGCCGGTGCAGTACGTCATCCGCCCGCACCAGTCGACCAGCGCCGAGTTCCACGACTTCCGCGGGTATGCCGGCACCATCGCCAGCGGCGTCATCCGCGCCGGTGACGAGGTCACCGTGCTGCCCTCGGGTTTCACCACGACGATCAAGGCGGTCTGGAAGCCGGGCGGCGTGGCGGTCGAGGAGGCCTTTGCCGGGCAGGCCGTCACCGTCGAGCTCGCCGACGACATCGACATCGCCCGCGGCGATCTGATCTGCCGCCCGCACAACCGTCCGCACGTGGGTCAGGACATCGACGCGATGGTGTCGTGGATGACCTCGGACTCCGAGCTGACACCCGGCGCGCGCTACACCATCCAGCACACGACCCGTTCGATGCGCGCGGTCGTCCGATCGCTGGACTACCACCTGGACATCAACACCCTGCACCGCGACGAGACGGCCACCTCGCTGAGCCTGAACGAGATCGGCCGGGTCCGGCTGCGCACCCAGCAGCCGCTGCTGTTCGACCCCTACCGGCGAAGCCGCGAGATGGGCAGCTTCATCCTCGTCGACGAGGCGACCAACAGCACGGTGGCAGCCGGCATGATCACCGGCCCGAGCCAGCAGGACTCGCAGGTCGTCTGGCACTCGGGTTCGGTGCAACGTCACGAGCGGGCGACGCAGGGTATGACGGTCTGGCTCACCGGCCTGTCGGGCTCGGGCAAGTCCAGCGTCGCCGCCGAACTCGAACGCCGCCTGGTCGCGTCCGGTCGGCCCGCGTACCTGCTCGACGGCGACAACCTGCGGCACGGGCTGAACAACAACCTGGGCTTCTCGCCCGAGGACCGCGCCGAGAACGTCCGCCGCGTCGGCGAGGTCGCCACGCTGCTGGCCGACGCCGGCGTGGTCGCGATCGTCTCGCTCGTCAGTCCTTACGCCGCCGATCGCGAGCGGGCCCGCGCAGTCCATGCCGAGGCCGGCCTGCCGTTCGCCGAGGTCTTCGTCGACACTCCGCTGGCGGTGTGCGAGGCACGCGATCCGAAGGGCATGTACGCCAAGGCCCGCGCCGGTGAGATCACCGACTTCACCGGCGTCGACGCCCCCTACGAGGCGCCCGAGTCGCCGCACCTGCGCCTGCGCCCCGAGGACGGCGACGCCGCCGCCCAGGCCGCCCTGGTGCTCGATCTGGTCGAGCGGATCACGCAGTGAGCGACGCGCGCCTGGCCGCGCGGTTGGCCGAGCGCGCCGGGGCGCTGCTGCTCGAGTTGCAGGGCAGCAGCGGGTTGACGGGCAAGGAGCTGGGCAAGGCCGGTGACCACCAGTCCAACGAGTGGCTGCTGCGCGAACTGGCCGACGCCCGGCCCGACGACGCGGTGCTGTCCGAGGAGTCCGCCGACTCCCCCGCACGGCTCGAGGCCGAGCGGGTGTGGATCATCGATCCGCTCGACGGCACCCGCGAGTACGGCATGCCCGGGCGATCGGACTGGGCCGTGCACGTCGCCCTGTGGCAGCGCGGCGACCTGCCCGACGGCAGCATCACCGACGCCGCGGTCGCCCAGCCCGCGCTCGACGCGGTGTACGCCAGCGACACTGCCCACCTTAGCGACGTCCCCGCCGCCCCGGGGCTCCGCCTGCTGGTGAGCGCCAGCCGCCCACCCGCGTGGGCCGCGCCCGTGGCCGCCGAACTCGACGGTGAGCTGGTGAGCATGGGGTCCGCCGGCGCCAAGGCCATGGCCGTGCTGCGGGGTGAGGCCGACGCCTACCTGCACGACGGTGGTCAGTGGGAGTGGGACTCCGCGGCGCCCGTCGGCGTGGCGCTGGCCGCCGGGCTGCACGCCTCGCGCATCGACGGCAGCCCGCTGCACTACAACCGCGCCCACCCCTACCTGCCCGACCTGCTGATTTGTCGCAGTGATCGCAGCGGTGCACTGCTCGCCGCCATAGGCCGCGCCGCCGGGCTTCGCTGAGGGGCCTGGACCAGCCGTCGGTACGTCGCGGTATTTGTTCGGCTCGGTGGGTACGGTCCTGCAGTCACGCCCACACCAGAGGGGCGACGTCACGGCGGGAGCGAGGCCGAGTGCCGGCAGCAACACCGCAGGGACCGCAGACCTCGCGAACCACCGCCTCGTCGGTCCCCCGTCAGGACTGGAGCGAGCACCGCTCTCGCGACCTGACGCTCTCGGTCGAGACGGTGACCTGGGACCAGCAGGGTGCGACGGTGGTCGTCGGCGGCGAACTCGACATCGGCACCGCTCCCCCGCTGTGGGCGGTGCTGCGTCACCATCTGGGCGCCGGACGGCGCTTCCTGCGCCTCGACGTCACGACGCTGACCTTCGTCGACGCCGGCGCGCTCTCCGGGCTACGGGCCATCCACGACGAGGCGCTGGCCACCCGCGGGACGTTGATCGTCACCGGCGTGGGCGGCACAGTGGCCCGGGTGCTGCACCTGACCGGGTTCGACCAGGTGCTGTTCCTCGGCGGCTCCCGCAGCGGGGGCGTCCCACCTGACTCGGAGCTGTGATCGTCGGTGAGCAACACTGGGCGCGTGGATGCAGCCGCCCGCAGTACCGAACCGGGCACCGAGCCGGCCGACGACCCCGCGTCCCCCCGGCCAGGAACGATGGGCTCGGGCGGGCACCCCGCTGCGGCCAGCGCCGGGATCTTCGGACTCGCGCTCGGGGCCCTCGGAGTGGTGTTCGGCGACATCGGTACCAGCCCGCTCTACGCGATCCAGACCGTGTTCACGATCGACAACCACGCCGTCAAGCCGACGACCGGCGACGTCTACGGCGTCATCTCGATCGTCTTCTGGTCACTGACCCTGATCGTGTCGATCAAGTACGTCGTGTTCATCCTGCGCGCCGACAACGACGGCGAGGGCGGCGTCATGGCCCTGGCCGCGCTGGCCCGGCGCTTCACCCGCGGCCGGCGCAAGCTGGTGTCCGCAGCCCTGCTGCTCGGGGTCCTCGGCGCCTCGCTGTTCTACGGCGACAGCGTGATCACTCCGGCCATCTCGGTGCTGTCGGCTGTCGAGGGCCTGGAGGTCGCGTCCCCTGACTTCAAGGACGCCGTGCTGCCGATCGGCATCGCCATCCTCGCCGCGCTGTTCCTGGTGCAGCGTTTCGGCACGCACGTCGTCGGCCGGTTCTTCGGCCCGGTGATGATCGTCTGGTTCACGGTGCTGGCCGTGCTGGGCATCCCGCAGATAGCCAAACACCCGCAGATCCTCAAGGCGCTGTCGCCCTACTACGTCGGCACGTTCGTGGCCGACCATCCGCTGACGAGCTTCATCGCGCTGAGCGCGATCGTGCTGGCGATCACCGGTGCCGAGGCGCTGTACGCCGACATGGGCCACTTCGGCCGCGCCCCGATCCGGCGTGCCTGGTTCTTCGTCGCGCTGCCCGCGCTCGTCCTGAACTACCTGGGCCAGGGCGCGTTCGTGCTGGCCCACCCCGACAAGATCGACAACCCGTTCTACCTGTTGGCACCGGGCTGGGCGCGTATCCCGCTGGTGATCCTGGCAACCGCGGCCACCGTGATCGCCTCCCAGGCCGTGATCTCCGGCGCCTACTCGGTGTCGCGCCAGGCCGCTCGGCTGGGATACCTGCCGAATCTGACGATCCGCTACACCTCGACGCTCGAGAGCGGACAGATCTACGTCCCCGCGGTGAACTGGCTGCTGTTCGGCAGCGTGCTCGTGCTCATGCTCGCGTTCCGCTCGTCGGCCAAGCTGGCCAGCGCGTACGGACTGGCAGTCACCGGGACGTTCATCATCACCACCACGCTGTTCCTGATCGTCGCGGCCACGGTGTGGAAGTGGGCGACGTGGAAGCTCGTCACCATCGGTGTGGTGTTCGGCAGCGTCGAGATCGCCTACTTCGCCGCCAACGCCACCAAGGTGGCCAGCGGTGGCTGGCTGCCGTTGCTCATCGCCGCGGTCGTGGTGACGACGATGACCACCTGGCAATCGGGTCGCGGCATCGTCACCCGGCGCCGACGCGAGATGGAGGGCCCGCTGCAGGAGTTCGTCGACGAGGTGCAGACCCAGCACCTGACCCGGGTGCCGGGCACCGCGGTGTTCCCGCACCCGTCGAAGGACACCACCCCGCTGGCGCTGCGTGCGAACGTCGAGTTCAACCACGTCCTGCACGAGCACGTCGTCCTGGTGTCGGTGGTGTCGGAGGACGTGCCGCACGTTCCGCCGGAGGAACGCATCACCGTCGACCCGCTCAAGCACACCGACGACGGCGTCGTGCACATCGAACTCCGCTTCGGCTTCCAGGACGTCCGCAACATCCCGGCCGAGCTGGCACGCGCCGAGGGCACCGACGTCGAACTGGACTTCGACGCCGCGGCAGCGACCTACTACATCTCGAGGCTGTCGATCACGCGCGGCGAGGGGACGGAGATGCAGACCTGGCGTAAGCGCATCTTCATCGGCATGGTCCACAACGCGGCGAACCCGGCCGACAGCTTCTGCCTGCCGGTGCAGCGCACCATCGTGATGGGCGCCAACCTCGAGCTCTGACGCCGTCCCGGTCAGGGTGCGGCAGGGCCCGGCCAGCGCAGGCCGAGCAGCAGCGTGTCGTCGGTGAACTCGACGCCGTCGGAACACAGCGCCACCGCGGTGCTCAGCAGGCTGGCCAACGGCAGATGCCGCGATTCGGTCACGGCCCGGGCCAGGCGGTCCATCCCCTCGATGATGTCGCGGCGGACCTCGATCAACCCGTCGGTATAAAGCAGCACGGTGTCGCCCGGATCGAGGGTCGTCACCGACTCCAGCCGGCTACCGGCACCCTCGTAGCCGATCGGGCGACCCGGCGCCTCGAGGTAGGTCGCCACGCCGTTCACCGACACGCGCAGCGCGGGTGGGTGCCCGGCGCCGGCGAGCCGCAGCACGCCGGACGTGGCGTCGAACTGCGCGACGAGCGCGGTGGCCGTCACCGGCTGCGCGGCCGAACAGACCAGGTCGTGGGTATGGGCGAGCAGCTGATCGAGCGGGCGCGCATCGAGTGCGAGGGTCCGCACGGTGTGCGTGACGTGCAGGGCGTCGCGGGTGCTGAGCACCCCGTGGCCCTGCACGTCGACGACGGTCAGGTGCAGCGTGCCGTCGGCCAGCAGGAGCCAGTCGTACAGGTCACCACCGGTGGGCGAGTTCGCCTGGGCCGGCAGGTAGGACACCGCGAGCTCGACGCCCTCGACCGCGGGCGCGGGTGGACGCAGCGCGTCGGCGAGCTCCTGGAAGACCTCCCGCTGGGCGGCGCGCACCTCGACCGATCGCCGCTCGAGTTCGGCGTAGAGCCCGATGACGCTGCGGTTGGTCTGGTCGAGTTCCGCGTTGAGCCGGACCAGCTCGGCCTCCCGCTCGCGCAGCTGGATCAGCGCGGTGACCAGTTCCTCGTTGATGCTCTGCAGCAGTGCCCCGGAGTCGATCGAGGCCTCCCGCAGCAGGACGTCGCGCACCCCCGCGAGTTCGATCTCGTCCCACGGCCGGGCAAGCTGACGGCCGATGATCACCTCGTCGTCGGTGACGTACACCGAATCCATCAGCCGGGTGACCGAGGTCCGGACCGCGGGCGTCAGCGCGGTGTGCGCCCCCGAGAAACCGAAGGTGACGGCGAACTTCGACGCCGCGACGGTGAAGCGCACCCGCACCGCGAGTCCGGGGCGGGCCAACCGGGCGAGCTCGGACACCGAGGTCGCCACCCGGGTGCTGTCGACCTCGTCGCAGCCGAGCAGGCGGGCCGCGCGCAGGGCGAGCGCACGCAGTCCCCCGGTGTCGCCGGAGCCGTCGTGGGAGACCTCGAGCAGGACGAAGGGCTGGCTCATTCGACGGGCTCGGCGGCAGGCTGGGCGCGCTGGGTCGCCGCGCGCACGACCACGACGAGGCAGTCGTCGGTACCTCGGGAATGGTCGCGCCACAGGGCGGCGGCCACGACCTCGGACCGGTGACGCAGCAGCTCCGTGCGCCCCTCCACCGACCAGCGCGTGGTCAGCCCGTCGGTGTGCAGCACGAGCAGCCCGAGCGGCGGGAAGTCGCTGCGCTGCTCGATCATCGAGGTGCGCCGGAGCACGCCTGCCGTCCCGTGGGCAGTCGCGATGCGATGCGTCGTGCCGTCGGGGCTGATCCTGGCGATGCTGACATTGCCGAGTCCGGCCGACGGCAGCTCTCCGCCCTCACGCGCGACACCGAGGTCGAGAGCGGCGATGCTGATCGCAGCACCGCGCGTGCCGGCGATGCGATCACTGATCTCGACGAGCAGTTCGGCCGGCCCGCGATCGGACAGCTCGGGCAGCAGCGCGGTGGCCGATTCGCTCGCGTCGGCGGCCCCGTCGCCGTGGCCCAGGCCGTCGGCGAGCATCACGACGACGCGTCCGCCCCGCCGCGCGACCGCGAAGGCGTCACCGTTGCGGGTCTCGCCCTGCACCGGGAACCCGAGCGCCCCGACGTCGAAGTACGTCGGGCCGGACCCACCGGGCAGCAGGAACCCGGCGCTGACGATCGTGCCTCGCCCTGGTTCGCTCAGCGCGTCGAAGTCGTCGGCGATCCGTCGTACCGCGCCCAGGCCGGTACCCAGGGTGCCGGCGGTGGAGTAGCCGTCGACCAGGCAGTCCGCGAACCGCTCGACCCCGGGGCCGCGGTCGAGCGCGAGCAGGCTGAACCGGCCGGTGCCGTCCGCGCGCGGCCGGAGCGCGATCAGCTCACCCTGCGTCGCGTGCCGATGCAGGTTCTCGGCCAGCTCGGTGGCCACCAGTGCCAGCGAGTCGACGCGTCGCTCGTCGAAGCCGACCTGCCGCGCGGTACGGACGACCATCGCCCGTGCGGTCGCGACCTGGGATGAGTCCTCGACGGGCGTGCGCTCGGCGAAGGCGTGGTCGTCGGTCACGGGTTGCGCTGCCAGATCACGACCACGACCTCGGTGCCCGCCGCAGAGGACGCCACCTCGAACTCGGACACGAGCCGGCGTGAGCCCGAGAGCCCCAGCCCGAGGCCGTGCCCGGAGCTCCATCCGCCGGCCAACGCGCGCTCGAGGTCGGAGATGCCCGGCCCCTCGTCGCGAAACACGAGCCGCAGACCGGCTCTCGGGCTCGCGGCGAGCCCAGTGTGCACGACGTCGACGACGACCTCACCGCCGTGCCCGTGCACCAGGGTGTTGCGCGCGAGCTCGCTGGCCGCAGTGACGATCTTCGTCTGGGCGACCGGGTCGAGCTCGAGGTCGCGCGCCCGGTCCCGGACGCGCCGCCGGACCGTGACGATGTCGGGCTCGGTGCGGATCTGCACGGTGTCGGGCTGTTCGCCGACGAGCGAGGTCACCGGAGACGATCGCCGGTGATGGACCCGGCTGCGTCGTCGCCGCGCGCGGCCTGCGCCAGCAACGCCATTCCGGCATCGAGGGTCAGCGCCTTCGCGATGCCCTCGAGCGAGAGCCCGAGTTCGACGAGGGTGATCGCCACGGCCGGCCGCATACCGACGAGCGCCACCTGCGCGCCGAGAATCCTGACGATCTTGGCGGTGTCTCCGAGGACCTTGGAGATGTAGGAGTCGACGATCTCGAGCGCCGACAGGTCGAGCAACACGCCCGTGGCCCGCCGCTCGACGACGAGTGCGGAGATCTCGCTCTGCATGGTGACGGCCGAATCGTCCTCGATGTCGCCGGCGAGGGTGGCGACGAGCACCGAGCCGAACTGGACCACATGGACGCGATCCACCTCAGGCGCCCGATCCGGTGCTCGCGACTCGCCGGATCGCCGTGGCCAGCGCGTCGGCCAGGGTGGCGCGGGTGGGGACCTGGGTCAGGTCGATACCGAGTTGCACGATGGTCTGCGCGGTCTGCGGGCGGATGCCGCTGATGATGCAGTCGGCGCCCATCAGCCTGGTGGCGGTGACGGTCTTGAGCAGGTGCTGGGCCACCAGGGTGTCGACGGTCGGGACGCCGGTGATGTCGAGGATGGCGATCTGCGCGTGCTCGTCGATGATCGCCTGGAGCAGCGCCTCCATGACCACCTGGGCGCGGGCGCTGTCGAGGGTGCCGATCAGCGGCACCGCGACGATGCCGTCCCACAGCCGCACGACCGGCGTCGAGAGCTCGAACAGCTGATGGCTCTGCCGGCTGATGACCTCCTCGCGACCCTTCACGTAGGTCTCGAAGGACAGCAGTGCCAGCGCGTCGACGAGTCGTCCCGAGCTGATCGCCGCGTCGTTCAGCGCCGCAGCGTCGGTGTACTCGGTCTGCATCACCTCCAGCAGCGCCTCGCGCAGGGCCAGCACGCCGAACGCTGTCTCGCCCGGCGTGGCACCCTCGCGCGCACCACGTTGCGAGCTGTCGGCGACGAGTCCGCGCACCTGCTGGAAGTCCCGGCCGGCGGGGTCGTAGATGCGTCCGGAGGACACCACGGCCGAGCGCAGCGCGGCGAGGATCGCCTCACTGTGCGTAGTGATCCGGGTGAGGTCGTGCGCGGCGCCGCGGGCCCCGCCGGCGTCGGTCTGCAGACGGATCCAGGCGCGCAGGATCTCGGATTCGCGGCGGGTGATCAGATCCGCGAAGGCGTTCGCCCGCTGCCCCTCGTCGAAGCTGTCGAGCGCCGAGCCGCCGTGTTCCGAGCTCATGTGTCCCCTAGCCGCGGTGACCCGACGGTCACGGAGTGTGTGCCATGCTGAATTTTCGATACTAGGGGGTCAGTGGTGCGACTGTCGGTGGCCGAGACCGGGCACGGGGTGCCGGTGCTGCACGTCAGCGGAGAGGTCGATCTCGGCACGGAGCCGGCACTGCGCACCGCCACGGACGACCTGCTCGCCCGGCACTCCGGACTGATCGTGATCGATCTGTCCGAGGTGACCTTCCTCGACTCGGCCGGGCTCAAGGTGCTCGACGACATGCAACGGACGGCCCTCGTAGCCGGTGGCCGGCTCGCGCTCGTCAGCCCGCAGCAGCGCATCCTGCGCCTGCTCGAGATCACCGGCCTCACCGACCGCTTCGCCATCCATGACTCCGCCGAGGACGCGGCCAGCGGAGATCGGTGATGCCCGACCTCGTGCTCGAGCTGAAGCGCAACCCGCAGGAACCTGCCCGTGCGCGGGCGTTCGTGGCCGAGCACCTCGCGGGCTGTTCCGCCGACACCCGCGACGACGCGGTGCTGCTCGTCAGTGAGCTGGTCAGCAACGTCGTCCAGCACGGCGCGCTCCCTGCCCGGATGTCGCTGGAGTTCCGCGCGACCCGGCTTCACGTCATCGTCGAGGACAGCGGCAGCGGCATCCCGCACAGTCACGGCCTGCCCGACCCACTCGCGCCGACCGGCCGCGGATTGGTCATCGTCGCCTCGATCGCGGCCGCGTGGGGGATCTCCACCGCGGCCGGACAGGTCGGCAAGCGCATCTGGTTCGACCTGACGATCGTCGAGTGACCGGCCGCGTCAGGCTGTCGTCGTCAGGTCATCGTCGGGAACTGCAGGCTCGCGCCGCTCGGCGTCTCGACGTGCGGCCAGCGCGAGGTCACCACCTTGGCCCGGGTGTAGAACGACACGCCCTCGGGCCCGTGCACGTGCTTGTCACCGAACAGCGAGTCCTTCCAGCCGCCGAAGGAGTAGTACGCCATCGGGACGGGAATGGGGACGTTGACGCCGATCATCCCGACGTGCACGCCACGCTGGAAGGTGCGGGCTGTCTCGCCGCTGCTGGTGAAGATCGCGGTGCCGTTGCCGTAGGGGTTGCCGTTGATCAGTGCGATGGCCTCGGCGACCGTGCCGGCCCGCACGACGGTCAGCACCGGGCCGAAGATCTCCTCGGTGTAGACGTCCATCGTCGGGGTGACGTGGTCGATCACCGTCGGGCCGACCCAGAAGCCGTTCTCGTGCCCGGGCACGACCAGCCCCCGACCGTCGACGGCGAGGGTGGCGCCCTGGTCGGCGCCGGACTGGATGAGCCCCACGATGCGGTCGCGCGAGGCAGCGGTGATGACCGGCCCCATGTCGCTGCTGCCCGCATCGCCCGGGCCGACCCGAACCGCATTGGCCTGCTCGACGACCGCCTCCATCAGCGCGTCGCCGGCCTCCCCCACTGCGACGGCCGTGGAGATCGCCATGCACCGCTCGCCGGCGGACCCGAACGCGGCGGCGGCGAGGTGCTCGGCCGCGAACGACGGGTCGGCGTCGGGCATGACGATGGCGTGGTTCTTGGCGCCGCCCAGGGCCTGCACCCGCTTGCCGTTGGCCGAGGCCCGCTCGTGGATGTAGCGCGCGATGGGCGTCGAGCCGACGAACGAGACCGCCGCGACGTCCGGGTGGTCGAGCAGGGCGTCGACCGCCTCGACGTCGCCGTTGACGACGTTGAACACGCCGTCGGGCAGGCCGGCCTCCTGCCACAACCGAGCCACCAGCTGCGAGCCGGACGGGTCGCGCTCGCTGGGTTTGAGCACGAAGGTGTTGCCACAGGCGATGGCGATCGGGTGCATCCACATCGGCACCATGATCGGGAAGTTGAACGGCGTGATCCCGGCGACGACCCCCAGCGGTTCGCGGAAGGAGAACACGTCGACGCCGGCCGACGCCTGGTCGGAGTAGTCGCCCTTCAGCAGTTGCGGGATGCCGCAGGCGAACTCGACCACCTCGAGACCGCGCTGCACCTCGCCCCTGGCGTCGGAGAGCACCTTGCCGTGCTCCGAGGTGATCAGCTCGGCCAGCTCAGCGATGTGGCCGTTCACCAGCTCGCGGAAGGCGAACAGCACCTTGGTGCGCGCGGTCAGCGACGCCTGCGACCACTCGACGAACGCCTCGCGTGCGGCGGACACGGCCTGGTCGACGTCGGCTGCACCGGCCAGCAGGACCTCGCCGCTGCGTTGCCCGGTGGCGGGGTCGAACACGTCTGCGCTGCGGGTCGAGGCGAGTGCCGTGGGCTTGCCTGCGATCCAGTGCTCAATGGTGGGCATGCCGACCAGCATCGCACTGCCCGGGCGGAAGGCCTTCACGCCACCGCCAGTTCGGCCGCCCGCGAGGTGAGCGTCTCGGACAGGAACGCCAGCAGCAGCCGCTCGTCAGCGGTCAGCCACTTGCTGCGGCGCATGTTCCTGCCCTGCAGGAATGCGGCGAGCTGGCCCGAGGTGTAGCCGTCGACGACGTCCGGATGCACGTAGTGCGAGCGGCACACGGCGCGGGTGTTGTTCAGCTGTTCGGCTGCGGCGTCGACGGCAGCAAGGACGGCCCTCTCGCTCGGCTTCTGCACGTCCAGGTGTTTGCGCAGGTGCGCGAACGCGACCGAGGAGCCCTTCCACGTGCGGAAGTCCTTGGCCGTGAAATGCGCCCCGGTCAGCTCGGCGAGGCGCTGATTGATCTCCTCGGACCCGACGACCTCGCCGTCGACGGTGAACAGCCGCCGCGTGCGCTTGGCCAGCAACCGCTCGATCACGTCTGCGACTCCGGCATCGTCGATCGAGGTGTCGGCCTGTTTCCCGGACTTCGCCGGGAAATTGAACTCGACGATCGTGCCGCGCACGCGGACGTGTTTACGGGTCAGTGTGCTGAGCCCGTAGCTGTCATTCTCCTCGGCATAGATCTCGTTGCCCACCCGCAGGCCGACCTTGTCGATGATGCGCAGCATGGCGGCGAGCACCCGGTCGGTGTCGAGGTCGTCGCGGCGTAACTGGATCTCGACGTCGGCCCGGATCTTGGGTATGGCCTCGCCGAACCCGATGAGCCGGTAGAAGTTGAGCTGATCGCGGATCGAGCGCCACCGATGGTGATAGATGTACTGCCTGCGGCCCTTCTCATCCTCGCCGACGGCCAGCAGATGCGCATCCGGCCAGGTGGCGATCCACACCTTCTGCCATGCGGGCGGGATTGCCAGCTTTCGGATGCGATTGCGAAGCTCGACGTCGATCACGGTGTTGCCGGTGGCGTCGCGGTAGGTGAAGCCCTTGCCCTTGCGCAACCGCGTCATTCCCGGTTCGTCAGGGCTGACGTAGCGCAGCTTCGCGACCAGCGCGCACTGCGCGGGATCGTCGTACAGGGCGGCGACGAGCGCGGCTGCGCTCGGTTTCGCGATGCTGGGTTTGGCGGTGCTCACGCCAGTGTTCTACCCAGTGATCAGCGGTCTTCGCCCGACCCGGTGACCACGTAGCGGATGCGCCGGGCCACGCTGACGGCCTGGTCGCAGAAGCGCTCGTAGTAGCGCCCGAGCAGGGCGGCGTCGACCGCGGCAGCGACGCCGTGCGGCCAATCGGTGGCCAGCAGCTGGGTGAACAGTTGCCGGTGCAGCGCGTCCATGCCTTCGTCCGACGTCGTCACCTCCACGGCCAGCTCGGGATCGCGCTGCTCGATGGCGCGGGTCAGGGTGCTCGAGATCGACGTCGCGGCTGCGCCGATCTCGACCATGGTGTGACGCACCTTGTCGGCCACCGCCGATTCCGGCGCGCGCAGCCGCGTCGTCTTGGCCACGTGCTCGGCAAGCCCACCCATGCGCGCCAACGCCGTCGACGCCGGCAGCGTCGCGAGCACCAGTCGCAGATCCGTGGCCACGGGCTGCTGCTGGGCCAGCAGCAGCATGGCCCGGTTCTCGAGCTCGTCCTGCAAACCCTCGGTGACCGCCTGCTCGGTGATCACCAGCTCGGCAAGCTGCCGGTTCGCGTCCAGCAACGCCGACGACGCCCGTTCGATCGCCACTACCTGCAGCTGCGCGAGGTCGGCCATCCGCGACCACAACCCGTCGAGCTGTTCTCGGAACGCGGGTCTCGTGGGCATTGCACCATTCGATCACAATTCGTGTCCCGCAGGACTGCCTGTTCGGTCGGGTAGACATAGCGACAGCGCCCAGGTCACCGTGGTCCCCGGCGTCAATGGTGGGAGTGACCGATTCGAGCCGAATCCTCGCCTGTTCGCAATGCAGCGCGGCCGTACCAACCGCAGGTCAGAAAATCTTCGATCGGCGTGGGCGACCTCGCGCAACTGCGGCATGCAGATGGATCGTTCTCGCGTGACTTACAACTCGATCGGCCCGCGTCAGGCCGACTTGCGTGCGCGTCTGGCGCGGGGAACGGCGAGGTC
>CAZZVT010000043.1:0-23200 GCA_964657545.1 uncultured Jatrophihabitantaceae bacterium | reverse complement strand
GTCGGAGAACGTCCGATTTGGTCTGGGTTGAGAAGTCTCTGCTAAGTCTGGAAATCTTTCGTCACTTCGAGTAGCGAGAACGGCAGCTACGACGTAAGTTCGTTCTGCACGCAGTCGTGGAATCCCCCCGTTTCCACGATCGTGCCCGACAGCCCCGGCCTCCCCCCCGACGGTCGGGGCTGTCGCTTGTCCGCTTCAGTACAGACGAACCAGCACACATGAAAGGGCCCCGTCCGGAAGCCGGACGGGGCCCTTTCGTCGGACGGAGCTAGTTGCTCAGCGCTCGTCCGCCGCGGCGACGGGCACGGGGACGAGCCGCTCGGACTCGTCGTGGATGTTCGTCGCGATCTCACGCAGACGTGCTTCGTTCTCGTGGAAGTGGTGGGCACAGAGCAGCAGGTCGTACCCCGAGGCCATGGTGGCCCGAACGTATGCCTGTGCCCCGCACCGGTCGCACCGGTCGGTGGCGGTGAGCGGACTCGCGGCGATCGTCGTGGTCACGTCCACACCTCTCTCTACTGTCTTGGCGCTAGTGGCCGCTGGTGTTACTGGGTGATACCGAGTGGTACTTCCGCCCCAAGACAACCATCCGAAGACGTGCCGTGGTGACGACACCCTGGAGACGAAACCTATCCGCAACAGCCGGTGACCGATCGAAACACGAGGATCGGGAAACTCCAGCGGTTACACCCTGTCCAACGACTGATACCCGCAGCAAGATTCCCGGTATCCACAGCTGGACGAATGACCATGCTCACCCCGGTGTCAGAGGCCGAGCAGTTCCATCAACCGGTCTCGGCGACGTTCCAGGACGTCTGCCGGCGCCGCCGCCGACGCGGGCCCGGGCACATCTCGCCGCAGCTGCGCATGGACCTGCCCGTGCGGGGTGCCGGTACGCGCAGCGAACACCCCCACCAACCGGTTCACCTCGCGGCGCAGCTCGGCACCGGCCCGCCACGACGGCACGGCCGCGACCCCGCTGTGCGCCTCGGTTGCCGCAGTGAGGCCGGCGACCCGGTTGCGGGCGTGGGTGTCACGCCGGGCGAGCAACGCGGCGGTCTGCTCGGGCGACAGGATCCCGGGCAGCCCGAGGAAGTCCTCGTCCTCCGGGGTGAGGTTGTCGACCGCGGCCACGACCGCGCGGCCGCCGTGCAGCAGGTGCGCGAAGGAGGCGTCGGCGTCGACGAGTTCGTTGCGGTCGGTCTCACCGGGCTCAGTCTCGGGGCGCTCGATGTCGAGCAGCTCCTCCGACTGCTGCGCCGGCGGCGGGATGACGTGGTTGCGCTCGTCCTCGAGTTCGGCGGCGAGCGCGAGCAGCGGACGCACTGCCGGCAGGAACACCGTCGCCGACTCGTGATTGCCGCGTGCCCGCACCACCCGGCCGACGCCCTGGGCGAAGAACAACGGGGTCCGGTACGACGTCATCCAGGCCAGGCAGGCCGCGCGGGGGACGTCGACGCCCTCGGACACCATCCGAACGCACACTGCCATCCGTTCGGTGCCGTGCGTGAAGGCGGTGATCTTCTCGCTGGCCTGCGGATCGTCGGACAGGATGAGCACGGGGGCCTCCCCCGTCACCTGCTCGACGATGTCGGCGTAGGCGCGCGCGTCGTCCTGGTCGCTGGCCAGCACCAGCCCGGCGGCGTCGGGCATGCCGGACCCGCGCAGGTGTGAGATGCGTTCGTCCATGGCCGCGATGACGTGTGGCACCCACTTGCCGGCCGGGTTGAGCGCCGTGCGCCAGGCGGTGGCCTCGACCTTGCGGGTGTTGGGCTCGGACAGCGAGGCCGCGATGACCTCACCGGCGCTGTTCCGCCAGCGCGTGGTGCCGGTGTAAGCGGCGAAGACCACCGGACGCACCACGCCGTCGTGCAGTGCCTCGCGGTAGCCGTAGGTGAAGTCGGCCTCGCTGCGGTAGCCGCCCTCGCCGTCGTCGGCGTAACGCACGAAAGGGATGCGCTCGTCCGGGCGGGTGCGGAACGGCGTCCCCGTGAGGCACAGCCGACGGGCGGCGAGGTCGAAGGCGGTGGCCACCGCGTCGCCCCACGACAGACCGTCACCTGCGTGGTGCACCTCGTCGAGCACGACGAGCGAGCGTTTCGCCGCGGTGCGGGCCGCATGCAGGGCCGGCTTGGCGGCCACCTGGGCATAGGTCGTCACGTAGCCACGCAGGTCGGAGCGAACCGGGCCCACGGCGTTCGTCAACGCGGCGTCGAGCGGCAGGCCCGCGGCGTCTGCGGCCTCGGCCCACTGCGTGCGCAGGTGGTCGGTGGGCGCCACCACGATCACCCGGTCGATGACACGGGCCTGCACCAGCGAGCGGGCCAGCGCGAGGGCGAAGGTGGTCTTGCCCGAGCCGGGTGTGGCGGTGACCAGGAAGTCACGGCGGCGCTCGAGCTCGTGATAGCGGTCGAGCGCCGCGCGCTGCCAGGCGCGCAGGCGGGGACCGACAGGGGTGGGCAGCGGCGCGAGGGTCATCGCGGACCTCCCACGGGAATGCTCTTGTCGACGGAGATGCCCGGTCACCGGCACCGACCGTCCAACCTAGTCGCCGGACGTCCTCGCCGAGGACGGGGCACGCCGAGTCCGGTGCCGCGACACGCAGGCCTGGACGCAGGTCGGCAGGGGTGGGATCGGACGGGCAGACTGTGGAGTCGTGAACCCGGCGCGGCGGTTGCTCAGGGCCCGCCGCTACCTGCCGGTGCTGCTCACGCGCACGGTCGTGAAAGCCTGGAACGACCGGGTCCTGGGGCTGTCCGCGGAGGCTGCGTTCTGGCAGATGCTGAGCCTGCCCTCGCTGTTCCTCGCGCTGCTGGCCACGCTGGGCTACGTGTCCCGCTGGTTCGGTGCCGGGACGCTCGATCGGACCGAGAAGCAGATCGAGAACACGCTGAGCCGCGCCTTCAGCGAGGAGGTCGTCTCGCAGATCATCGCCCCGACCCTGCACCAGGTGCTGCGCGGCGACCGTGCGCCGGCCGTCAGCATCGGTTTCGTGCTCGCGCTGTGGGCCGGCTCGTCGGCCACCGCCACGTTCGTCAACACCATCACCATCGCCTACGGCCAGCGCGACCTCCGTGGCCCGGTCCGCAGTCGCCTGTTGGCGCTCTGGCTGTTCCTGGGCACCGTGGTGCTCGGGGTTTTCATGCTGCCCATGCTCGTGCTCGGGCCGGACCTGATCCGCAAGGCGCTGCCCCGCGGCGCCCAGCACGCCGCCAGCACGCTGATCGACAACGGCTACTACCCCGTGCTGGTCGTCATGCTGCTGCTGGGTCTGACGACGTTCTACAAAGTGGCGCCGCCACGTCGACTCCCCTGGCACCGAGGCGTGCCCGGCGCCGCGCTCGCCGGCGTCGTCTTCCTGCTCGGCTCGATCGGTCTACGCGCCTACATCGAGTACGTGCTCGACAAGAACCATTCCTACGGTGCTCTGGCAGCGCCGATCGCCGCGCTGCTGTTCTTCTTCGTCCTCGCGCTCGGTGTGCTGCTGGGCGCCGAACTCAACGCCGCCATCGAGTCGTTGAAACCGGCGAAGGCCAGGCCGCCGCGGGTGCTCGACCCGCGCGGCTGGCAGGTCTTCGCTCCGGACACGATCCGCGAGAGGCGCTGACAGGCGTTCAGCGCATCGACTCGAAGATCTCCTTGCACTGCGGGCAGACCGGCGAACCGGGCTTGGGCGTCTTGGTCACCGGGAACACCTCACCGCACAACGCCTGCACCATCGTCCCCATGACCGCACTCTCGGCGATCTTCTTCTTGCGGACGTAGTGGAAGACCTCTGATCCGGCGTCTGTGTCGGTAGTCGACGGGGACTCCAGAACCTGCGTGTCTGTCATGGGCGCTCATTCTGCCTCAGGACGGTGAGGCCTCAGCCGTCGACGGTGCGGCCGTCGTCGCCCGCCGTCAGCGCACGTTCGCTGCCCATGCCCGGGCGGTAGGTCGGCGTCGGTACGCGCTTCTTCACCGGACCGTCGTTGGCGATCAGGACCGCGCACCACGGCAGCACCGCTCCGCCGACCATGAAGGCCAGCGCGAGGTACAGCGACAGCTGATAGGTGCAGGCGGCCGCGATGACGCACAGGGCACGGATCGACATCATGATCGCGTACTTGCGCCGGCGACGGTCGTACTCGTCGTCGCTGTTGACCGGGGCGCTCGTGATGAGCAACGGCTCAGGGACGTGGGAATGGCGCATGAGTCCATATTTGCACCGAATACACAGGAAAGCTCGCGTCCTTCGGGTCGGGTTCACCAGCTGTGGCCGTCTCGTACGTCACCATGAGCCGGTGCCCCGCCACACCGCTGCCCTTCTCGCCCCGGACGACCTCGACCGGCTGCGCACAGCCCTCGCCTGCTACACCGTCGACACCGTTCACGGCGCGCTCGGACTGACGGGTCAGGCCGCTCATTCCCGGGCGGACCTGGCCGGCGTCGCACGGGCGCTGCGCCAGCGCGACGGCGTGGACGACGGCCGGCTGGCCACCTTCGTGCGGCTGTTCCTGCTCGGGCACGAGATCGACGAAGACGTCGCCCGCGTCGCGTTCGCTCCCCTGCCGCTCGACGCCGCCGCCGCGGCCGGCCTGGTCCAGGTGTCGGCGGGGTCGGTCCGCGCGGGCCTCGAGATCCGGCCGTACGCGCAGACGAGCCCGACGCCGTGGCAGCCGGCACCGGCGGACGAGCACTGGTGGGTGGTGTCCGACCTCGGCGCCGATGTCCGGCCCGGCCCGCTGCCCCGTGATCACGTCCTCGGTATCGGTTCGGCGTCGGTGACGCTGGCCCAGGCCACGCCGCGGGCGGCGGTAGGCACGGCACTGGACGTCGGGACGGGGTGCGGCATCCAGGCGCTGCACCTGTCGGGTCACACCGGTCGGGTGACGGCCACCGACGTCAGCGGACGGGCCCTGTCGCTGGCGGCCACCACCGCAGCCCTCAGCGGCCAGCGATGGGATCTGCGCCAGGGTTCGCTGCTCGATCCGGTCGTCGGCGAGCAGTACGACCTGATCGTCGCGAACCCGCCGTTCGTCGTGTCGGCCGGCGGGCAGGGCGGCTACGACTACCGCGACAGCGGCCTGGCCGGCGACGGGATCTGCGAGGCCCTGCTGAGCGGCCTACCGGCGAAGCTGTCACCGGGCGGGACGGCCGTCCTGCTGGCCAACTGGATCATCCCGCGGCAGGGCGACTGGCAGGAACGGGTGACAGGTTGGCTGGCGGGGCGGGGCTGCGACGCCTGGATCTGGCAGCGGGAGATCGCCGACCCCGGCGAGTACGTGTCGCTGTGGCTGCGCGACGCGGGCGAGATTCCCGGCTCGGCGCGGTGGACGACGCGGTACGAGGCCTGGCTGGACTGGTTCGACCGGTCGGCGGTCGCGGCCGTCGGCATGGGTCTCGTCGCGCTCCGCAAGCACGACGATGACAGCTCGCAGCAGGGCGAGATCCTGGTGGCCGAGGATGTCCCGCAAGCGGTCGAGCAACCTGTCGGCGCACAGCTCACGGACTGGTTCCCGCGTCAGCGCTGGTTGCGCGACAGCTCAGACGCGACACTGCTCGGGACCTGTCTGCGCGCGGCTCCGGACCTCGTGCGCGGCCGGGAGGCGGTGCGGGGCGTCGACGGCGGTTGGCACGACGTGCGCGACGTCGTCCGTCAGTCGCGGGGCATGCGGTGGGAGATCGAGGTCGACGACGCGATCGCGGCCCTCATCGCCGGATGTGACGGGACGACACCGCTGGCCGCCGACCTGGCCGTGCTGGCCGCGTCGCTGCACGCTGCACCGAACCAGGTGAGCGAGGCCGCGTTGCCGGTCGTGCGTGACCTCGTGCGCCGCGGCGTGCTCCTGGCCCCGTGAGGAGGGAGCAGGGATGAGGGCGCTCGTGCAACGCGTGAGTCAGGCGCGGGTCGAGGTCGAGGACGCGGTCGTCGGACAGATCGGGACCGGCCTGCTGGTGCTGGTGGGGGTCACGCACGGCGACACGTCAGCCCTCGCGCAGGCGATGGCCCGCAAACTGCACGGCCTGCGCATCCTGTCCGGAGAACGCAGCGTCGCCGACGACCCCGACGCCGCCGTCCTGGTCGTGAGCCAGTTCACCGTCTACGGCGACGCCCGCAGGGGTCGCCGACCGACCTGGGCCGCCGCCGCAGCGGGAGCGGTGGCCGAACCGCTCGTCGACGCGGTCGTCGCCGAGTTGCGCAGGCTGGGAAGTCACGTCGAAACAGGAGTATTCGGCGCCGAAATGCGGGTACATCTCATCAACGAAGGGCCGATGACGCTGGTCGTCGAGATGTGACGACACGGATCGTGTCGTCCGCTCGAGGACCGGTTCGTGTTGACCTGAGGTCGGCCTGAGCACATCGATCTCTTGTTCGGTTCCGGGAACACCGGACCTGGGTCGACACGTTGTCTGTTCGAACCGGTAGCGAGCCACACGTTCGCCATCGTGCACCCGAATCGAGCAAGGTGGTCTGGTACATCGTGACAACCTCTTCCAACACCACACCCCGCACCGGCGCGCGACGCGCCTCGGGCCCTCGGTCGTCGGCGGCCGAGCAGCGCCTGTCGGCCGGCGGCCACCGCAGTGTCCGCACCACCGCCCCGGTCGAGGACAGCGTCGAGGCCACGACCGACAGCGCTAGGACGGACACCGCTACGACGAACATCGTGAGCGTGGACAGCACCGAGGCGGACAGCACCGGGGCTGTGCCCGCCGCCCAGCCGGTGAAGGCGCGCGCCGCAGCGAAGAAGACCACGACCCGGCGCGCGAAGCCCGCGAAGGCAGCTGCTGCCCTGTCGGCGGCGACGGCTGCCGACGAGGCCGCCGAGGACGAGCCGGCTCCGATCCCGGTCGCGCGTCTCGACCTCGACGAGGTCGCCGCTTCGGCCGATCTCGTCCGCGTCTATCTCAACGAGATCGGGAAGGTCTCGCTGCTCACCGCGGCCGACGAGGTCGAGCTGGCGAAGCGGATCGAGGCCGGGCTCTACGCAGCCCACCTGCTCACCCAGCCGAACGACTTCACCGCCGCGCGCAAGCGCGACCTGCGAGCGCTCGGGCGCGACGGCGAGCGGGCCAAGGACCACCTGCTGCGGGCCAACCTGCGGCTGGTCGTGTCGTTGGCCAAGCGCTACACCGGTCACGGCATGCCGTTCCTGGACCTCATCCAGGAGGGCAACCTGGGCCTGATCCGCGCCGTCGAGAAATTCGACTACACCAAGGGCTTCAAGTTCTCGACGTACGCGACGTGGTGGATCCGGCAGGCGATCAGCCGGGCCATGGCCGACCAGTCGCGCACCATCCGGCTGCCCGTCCACCTCGTCGAGCAGGTCAACAAGCTGCAGCGCATCCGTCGGGAGATGAACCAGCAGTTGGGTCGCGAGGCGCACCACAGCGAACTCGCGCACGAGCTCGACATCACCGAGGAGCGGGTCCGCGAGCTGATCGACCTCTCGCGGGATCTCGTCAGCCTCGACCAGACCGTCGGGACCGACGACGACGCCTCGCTCGGTGACTTCATCGCCGACGAGCGCTCGACGTTCGCGGCCGAGACCGTGGTCGAGAGCGGGCTGATGCGCGGGCATCTGCAGGAAGTGCTCAACACCCTCGACGCCCGCGAAGCTGCCGTCGTACGGATGCGGTACGGGCTCGACGGCGGCCAGCCGAAGACCTTGGACGAGATCGGGCGGGCCTTCAAGCTCTCCCGCGAGCGCATCCGCCAGATCGAGCGCGAGACGATGGCCAAGTTGCGTCACCCGTCCCGCTCGCAGGTGCTGCGCGACTATCTGGACGCCTGAGCCCACCCGGCGTGGCTAGGATCAGTCCCGACAGCCACACAGGGAGGTGTCGATGAGTCACCACAGCGATCTGATCGACACCACCGAGATGTACCTGCGCACGGTGTACGAGCTCGAGGAAGAGGGCGTGGTTCCGCTGCGCGCCCGGATCGCCGACCGACTCGGCCAGAGCGGGCCCACCGTCAGCCAGACCGTCGCCCGCATGGAGCGCGACGGCCTGGTGCGGGTCGCCGACGATCGCCACCTCGAGCTCACCGAGCTGGGCAGGCGCGAGGCGGTGGGCGTCATGCGCAAGCATCGGCTCGCCGAACGGCTGCTCGTCGACGTGATCGGCCTGGACTGGGAGGACGTCCACATCGAGGCCTGCCGCTGGGAACACGTGATCAGTGACGCCGTCGAGCGTCGGATCGTCGCCCTGCTCGACGAGCCGCTGGTCTGCCCGCACGGCAACCCGATTCCGGGGCTCGACCAGCTGGGCCTGCCGTTCACCGCCCTCGAGAAGGCGGCCCCGCTCGTCAGCCTCAGCTCGGCTGCGGACAGGCCCGCCAACGGCTGCGTCGTCATCAATCGGATCAGCGAGCAGTTGCAGCCCGACGCCGCCCTCATGCACCGGTTGTCCGAGGCCGGCATGCGGCCGGGCAGCGTCGTGCAGATCGCGCCGACCGAGCACGGTGTCGAGGTCTGGACCGAGGGCAGCGACCGGGTGCGCTTCGATCGCGAGATCAGCGACCACGTCTTCGTCCAGGTGGCCTGACCACACCGAAAGGGTGCGCGGCGGGTCGATAGACTCCACGCGCTGCGAGCCGATGGCGCCTCGCTCGTCCGTGCCCGATTCCCGCAAGCCGAGAGTGAGTGTCGGTGGCCTACGACCCCCAGGGATTCCTGAAGCACGATCGTCAGGACACCCCGAAGCGGCCCGTGCAGGAGCGGGTCCGCGACTGGCAGCCGATCTACCTGCGGGCCGGCCCCGAGGTGGTCAGTGAGCAGGCCGCCCGCTGCATGGACTGCGGCGTGGCGTTCTGCCACAGCGGCTGCCCACTCGGCAACCTGATCCCGGAGTGGAACGAGTACGTCGCCCGTGACGACTGGATGACCGCCAGCGAACGACTGCATGCGACCAACAACTTCCCCGAGTTCACCGGGTGGATCTGTCCTGCCCCGTGCGAGGCAGCGTGTGTCCTCGCGCTGAACACCGATCCCGTGACGATCAAGCAGGTCGAGGTGTCGATCGTCGAGCGGGCGTTCGCCGACGGTCTGATCGATCCGCAGCCGGCCTCCGAGCGCACCGGGCGCTCGGTGGCGGTGGTCGGGTCGGGCCCGGCCGGGCTGGCCGCCGCCCAGCAGCTGACCCGGGCGGGACATGCCGTCACCGTCTTCGAGCGCGACGACCGTCTCGGCGGCCTGCTGCGCTACGGCATTCCCGACTTCAAAATGCCCAAGGACATCATCGACCGGCGCATCGAGCAGATGGTGGCGGAGGGAACCACGTTCCGGGTCGACTCCGAGGTCACACCCGACGACGTCACGCGGCTGCGGGCCGACTTCGACGCCGTGGTCCTCGCTGTGGGTGCCCTGGCGCCGCGAGAGCTGAGCACCTCCGGCCGGCAGCTGCGCGGTGTGCACCAGGCCATGACCTACCTGCCGCAGGGCAACCGGGTGCAGGCCGGCGACCTCGCCACCCCCGGCATCGACGCCATGGGCAAGCACGTGATCATCGTCGGGGGCGGCGACACCGCGGCCGACTGCCTCGGCACCGCGAACCGACAGGGCGCGCTGTCGGTGACCGTGCTGGACCACAACCCCCGCCCGGCGCCGCGGGAGAACCTGGTGAACCCGCACTGGCCGGCCGCGATGAACAGCCGGGGCATGTCGCCGGCACACGACGAGGGCGTGCACGAGGCCTGGGCCCGCGAGGTCGTGGCGTTCGAGAGCGACGACGACGGCGCGGTTCGCGCGGTGACGGTCGAGGAGGTCGAGATCGTCCGGGTCGACGGGCGACGCGAGTTCCGACCGGTGCCCGACTCGCGTACCGAGCTGCCCGCCGAGCTGGTGCTGTTGGCTGCCGGGTTCGTCGGTACCGACGTACCCGAGTTGCTCGCCGCGCTGGGCGCCGAGCAGACCCCAGGCCGCGGCAGTGTGTCCATCGACGCGCAGTGGCAGACCACCGCCGACGGCGTGTTCGCCTGCGGCGACGCGAGCCGCGGCGCGTCGCTGGTGGTCTGGGCCATCGCCGAGGGCCGCGCGTGCGCGGCTGCCGTCGATCACGCGCTCAGCGGAGGGTCCGAGTTGCCCCGGCCCGTCGTCCCCGGCGCGATCGGGCTCTGACACCGGGCGAGAAGCCGGCATCGGCAAGACGCGGGAACGTGCGCGGATCGACCGCCTGGCTCAGCGCGGCCAGCAGCAGGTCGGCGGCGGAGTAGGTCGGATCGCTGATCAGTACCCGCTCGGCCGCCATCGCCGCCAAAGCCCCGCTGCCGGTGCGCCAGCTGGCCCACGCGAACAGGAACATCGGCGCGGCGTCGTAGGGCGCCGGGCTGCGGCGGGCGAGTTCCGTCCACAGCGGCCGACCGTCGAGCGTGCGCGAGTCGACGGCCATCCACACCTGATCGCGCACCGTGATGACCGCGAGGGCGGCGACCAGACGCGCGAGCACCCCGGCGTCCGGCGGCGACCAGCCGACGGCGGTGCTGGCCCGAGCCGTCCGCAGGAGCTCACGGACCAGCCCCCGCTCGTGCTGCACCGCGCGATCGTCGAGAACTGCCGCGACCATCGAGTCCTCGGCGTCGGCGAGATGCGGCTCGAGCTCGGCTCGACGCAGGTCGGGCAGCGGCTCGAGCGTGGCGGCCAGTGCCTCCCGGTTGGGCAGGGCCACCACGCCGTCGTACGCCGACGCCGCTGCGAAGGCCGTCGGAGTGTCGGCCAGCGGGCGGCCGTCGACCGGGCAGCACCGTTCGGCGCTGCAGAGGTAGGACCACCAGCGGCCGCAGCACACGAACAGGGCCTCGCCGAGCTCGGCCCCGACCTGGACGGCGGCCCGCTCCACCGCGACGATCGCCTCGGCCCACGGGCGGTCCGCACCGACCTGGGTCGCAGACAGCTCGCAGCGGTCGTCGAGGACCACGACCACCAGCCGATCGGCGCCACTACGGCACAGTGCCTGCACGGTGTGCTCGACGAGGCCGGGTTCTAGGGCGTCGGCGAGATCGAGACGGGCCGTGGCGCCGAGCATCCCGGAATCCACCGCGACTGCCACCAGGCTCTGCGCGGGGTGGAAACCGAGTAGATACGGCAGGGCGGCGAGCAGTTCGGTCGGGCCGGAGATGCGATGGGTGGGCTGCGAGGGTGAGGACATGCGACGAGCCTGCTTGCCGACGGGCCGGTTCGCCGGACCCGCGCAGCGGGCTGTGGACGGCAGCGAAGGTTGTGCATTGCCGACCCGGAGTTGTCGCCTCGCGGTGCTAGGCGCGCCGACCAGCGGGGGCGACCGGGGCCCGCTCAGTTCAGTTCGCCGGCCCGCCACTTGGCGGCCGCGGCAGTGAGTCCCGCGGCGGCACGATCGTTGCGCCCGGCCCGCTCGTCGGCGGGGTCGTCGACCTGACTCCGGCGGCCTGCGGCGACCACCCGGAAGAACGCGGCGGCTCGTTCCAGCGCGACGTCGAGATCGCCGCGGTAGACGCCGGACAGCACTGCGTCGGCCAGCCGCTGAACGGCCGGGACGTCGGCGTAGTCGGCCACGCCGGCAACGGCCGCCTCGGCCGGCGCCAGCGGCTCGCCGGCCCGCCACAACCGGGTCACCTCGTCGCCGTCGGTGCGGCACCACTGCCGCAGCAGGTACAGCGTCCACAGAGCACCCGGCAGGCTGACCGGATCGGCGTCGCGCCACAACGCCGCGAGCGTGTCGAGGCCGACACGGTCGGCGAGTTCGACGAAACGCTCGTCGTCGCCCGGTGACCGGCCGGCCTGCACCACCACTGCAGCGGTGCTGGAAGCCATCTCGGCGCGGGCCCCCGGCGCAGACGCGCCGCCCGCGGCATCGATGATCTCGGTGAGGTCCGCGAACAGCGCAGGGCGATGCGGCCGGGGCTGGTCCCCTCGCGTCATCGGCTGCTCGCGCAGATCGTCATGCCCCCCACGATACGACCCGCCTGCGGCCTTCCACAGCACCGTTGGGCGGGCTGCACAACGGGTATCGTGGTGTTCGGCGTCGGCCCGATCCATGGCCCCCGGTCCCACAACTGCCGCCATGAGCGGCCTTTTGCCGAGAGGCGACCTGGCGGGCCGACGTCGTCAGAGTCAGGGCCCCCGGGCCCTCGGACGGGTGGGGCTGAGCGGTGAACTCCAGCGGCGACGGCAACGGCTGGGTCGTCTGCGCCCGCGGGCACCAGCACTGGGGTCGCTTCGGTGCCGCCGGATTGCTCGTCACGAGCGGACAGCACGTGCTGCTGCAGCACCGCGCCGCCTGGACGCACGAGGGCGACACCTGGGCGGTCCCCGGCGGCGCCCGCGACAGCCATGAGAGTGCTCTGGACGCAGCGCTGCGCGAGGCCGTCGAGGAGACGAGTCTCGATCCGGCCAGCGTCGAACCGCTCGAGGAGTTGCTGGTCGATCACGGGGGCTGGACGTACACCACGATCGTGGCGCGCACCGCCGACGTGCGCGACATCGAGCCGGCCAACGCCGAGAGCACGGCCGTCCGGTGGTGGCCGATCGGTGAGGTCACCACGCTGGCGCTGCACCGCGGATTCGCCTCGGCCTGGCCCGACCTGCGCGCGCTCGTCGAGACCGCCTGACACCCGGCGGCCGCAGGCTGCCGTAGCGTCGCGGCTCGTGCACGTGCTGCTGCCCCCGAGCGAGGCGAAGACCCCGGGCGGTCGCGGGCGGCCGTTGCGGGAACACATCGGTGACGGACCCCTCGGCGCAGCACGCGTTGCCAGCACCGCCGCACTGGCCCAGGTCGTGGACGGCGATCGGGCAGCGGCCGCCGCGGCGCTCCTGCTGCCCGCCGGCGTCGTCGACGACGCGCTCGCCGACAACGCCCGGGTGCTCGACTCGCGGACGACCCCGGCACTGCGCCGCTACGCCGGAGTCGTCTACGACGGCCTGGGCTTCGGTGCGCTGTCGGACGCCGAGCAGCGGGTGGCCTGCCGCAGCGTGCACGTCTTCTCCGGACTGTTCGGGGTCGTGCGCGGCGACGAACCCGTCCCGGCCTACCGGGTGCCGGGCAAGGCCGTCCTGCCCGGCCTCGGCGTGGCCGCCACCTTCTGGCGACCCGTGCTCGCCGACATCCTGGCCGAGCGGCTGCGGCGCGGGCTGGTGGTCGACCTGCGCTCCGGTGACTACGCCGCCATGTGGCGCCCGCCTCGGGCCACGGCCGGGCGGGTCGTCACGGTGCGGGTGCTGTCCCCGGCCCCGCGCGGCGGCCACGCGGTGATCAGCTTCACCAGCAAGCTGGCCAAGGGCCGCCTCACCGCGGCACTGATCCGACAGGTGGCTGCCGGCGGCCGGGTCGAGCGGCACGAGGACGTCGTCGCAGCCTGGGCGGACTGCGGCGGAGCCGGGCACGAACATCACGACGACGGCCGGCTCGATCTGTTCACCGCATGATCACCGTGCCCGCTAGCACGAGCGTGTGGGCGCACTGGGGAGACCCGCCTGCCGGGCCCGGTCTCCGGTGGGTCACCATGTTCGGCATGCGCCTGGATCACCTCTCCTATGCTGCCGGCCCCGAAGGTCTCGCGGCCTGCGTGCAGCGTCTCGGCTCCCGGCTCGGCGCCGGGTTCCGCGACGGCGGCATCCACCCGGCGTTCGGCACGCGCAACTTCGTCCTGCCGCTCGAGCACGGGTGCTACCTGGAGGTCGTCGAGGCCCTCGATCATCCGGCCGCCGAACGGGCACCGTTCGGGCGCGCGGTACGGGCGCGCGCCGAGAGCGGTGGCGGCTGGCTGGCCTGGGCGGTGGCCGTCGACGACATCTCGGTGATCGAGGCGCGGCTCGGGCGCAAGGCCGCCCGTGGGCACCGTCGCCGGCCCGACGGTTTCGACCTGCTCTGGCACCAGATCGGCATCAACGACCTCTCCGAGGACCCGCAGCTGCCGTTCTTCACCTCGTGGGAGTCCGACGCCGAGCACCACCCGTCGAGGGGTGGCTCGTCCATCGCGTTGCAGTCGCTCGAGATCGCCGGTGACGAACCGACCGTCGACCGCTACCTGGGTGCCCCGTCGAGCCAGCCGCTCGACGGCATCGAGGTCGAATGGCTCTCACCCTTCGACGGCGACACCGGTGTCGTCGCCGCCACGTTCAGCTCGCCACGTGGAAGCGTCCGACTGGACTGAGCACGACCCCCATGAGCTTGGAGGCCAGCTGATGCAGACCACCGGCGGCAGCAACGCCGTTGCGCCGCGCACCACCCCGATCGGTGACTACGGCTTCCTGTCCGACGGCGAGGTCACCGCGCTCGTCTCCCCCGGCGGGTCGATCGACTGGATGTGCCTGCCGCGCATGGACTCGCCGAGCATCTTCGGCGCGATCCTCGGCCGGCACGCCGGCAGCTTCCGGGTGGCGCCCACCGACGTCACCGTCCCGGCCGCACGTCGCTACCTGCCCGGCACGATGGTGCTCGAGACGAGCTGGGGCACCGACACGGGCTGGATCATCGTCCGCGACGCCCTGATCATGGGACCGTGGCGACACGTCGAGGCGCTGTCGGGCACGCAGCGGCGAACCCCCACCGACTACGAGGCCGAGCACGTCCTGCTGCGCACGATCCGTTGCGTCAAGGGCGAGGTGCAGACGGTAATCGAGTGCGAGCCGATCGCCGACTACGGCCGCTCGCCGGTGCGCTGGCAGTACACCGACAAGATCTATCACCAGGGCATCGGGACGGCGCCGGGCTGGGACCACGAGCTCACGCTCACCACCGATCTGCGGTTGGGCTTCGAGGGCAGCCGGGCCAGCGTGCGCACCATGCTCAAGGAGGGCGACACCCGCTACATCGCGCTGTCCTGGGGGCGCAAGGACCCGCCCCTGACCTACGACGACGCCTACAGCCGGCAGGTCTGGACCGCGCACCACTGGCAGCACTGGTTGGGCCGCGGTCGCTTCCCCGATCACCCGTGGCGCTCCTACCTGCAGCGTTCGGCGTTGACGCTCAAGGGCCTCACCTACGGCCCGACCGGCGCGATCTGCGCCGCCGGCAGCACGTCGCTGCCGGAGACCATCGGCGGCGAGCGCAACTACGACTACCGCTTCAGCTGGATCCGCGACGCGACGTTCGCACTGTGGGGCATGTACTCGCTCGGCTACGACTGGGAGGCCGTCGACTTCTTCAGCTTCATCGCCGACATCGCCGAGCGCGACGACGACCTGCAGATCATGTACGGCATCGGTGGCGAGCGCGACCTCACCGAGCACACCCTCGACCACCTGCCCGGCTACGCCGACTCGCGCCCGGTGCGGGTCGGCAACGCCGCCAGCACCCAGCAGCAGCACGACGTCTGGGGTGCGCTGCTGGACTCGGTGTACCTGCACAGCAAGGCCGCCGACCACGTCGACAGCCGCATCTGGCCGATCCTGGCCAAACAGGTCCAGGCGGCGCTGAAGCACTGGCGCGCGCCCGACGCCGGCATCTGGGAGGTCCGCGGCGAGCTGAAGCACTTCACCTCGTCCAAGATCATGTGCTGGGTCGCCGTCGACCGCGGGGCGAAGCTCGCCGCCGTGATCGGGCAGGACGCCGCCGCCGGCGAATGGGAGCTCGCGGCGGCGGAGATCAAGGCCGACATTCTCGAGCACGGGGTCGACGAGCGAGGGGTGCTGACCGCGTACTACGGCACCACCGCCCTCGACGCGTCCCTGCTGCTCGCACCCCTGCTGCGCTTCCTGCCCCCGGACGACGAGCGGATCGTCAACACCGTGCGGGCCATTGCCGACGAGCTCACCGAACACGGCATGGTGCTGCGCTACCGCGTCGAGGAGACGGACGACGGGTTCAGCGGTGAGGAGGGATCGTTCACGATCTGCTCGTTCTGGCTGGTGTCGGCGCTGTGCGAGATCGGCGACTACACGCGGGCCCGCGGGTTGTGCGCCAGGCTGCTGTCGCTGGCCGGACCGCTCGAGCTCTACGCCGAGGAGATCGACGTCAACTCGGGCGCGCACCTGGGCAACTTCCCGCAGGCCTTCACGCACCTGGCCCTGATCAACGCGGTCATGCACGTGATCGACACCGCGGATCTGTCCGACGGTACGACGAGCGCGACGCAGCCGTAGGGAGGCGTCAGACCGAGTCGAGCAGCGCTGCGACGTCGTCGGGCCGGCTGGCCTGTGGCGAGTGGTCGCTGCGCCATTCGACAGTGTCGCCGGCCCGCGCCGCCATCACCCGCTGCAGCGCCGGGTTCACGGCGCGGTCCTCGGTGCAGATGACGTACGTCGACGGGATGCGCCGCCACGACAGCTGCGCCGGGCGCTCGCCGAACACCGACCGGGCGACGGGTCGCAACCGCGCCACCGCTCGCGCCGCGACGTCGGGATCGGTGCGCTGGTAGAGGATGCCCGGTGCGAGGCCGGGATCGATCGTCACGTCGGCCCGGTCGTCGCTGAATCGCAGCGCGGCACCGAGACCGGTGTCGGCGATTCCCAGCTCCGGGGCGACCCGCGACACGCTCTCGTCGTCGTCGAGCAGGAAAGCGGCCAGGTAGACGAGCCGCCTGACCCTCGGATGCGACTCAAGTGCGGTGACGACCGCGCCGCCGTAGCTGTGCCCGACGACCACGATCTCGTCGTCGACGGCGTCCAGTGCGCAGCGCACGACGTCGGCATCCCCGGCCAGCGAACGCATCGGCAGTTCGACGGCGACCGACGCTCGCCCCAGCCGGGCACGAACGTCGTCCCAACACCACGCGCCGTGCCACAGCCCGTGCACCAGAACGAGGGTGGTCACCTGTCCAACCTGCCATGGGTGTCTGGTTGGGTGGAGTGATGAGCGAACGTCTGGAACTTGACCCTGCCGACCTCGGCCGCGGGATGTATCCCTGGCTGAACTCCGCGATCATCCCGCGGCCGATCGCCTGGGTGTCGAGCGTGTCCGCGGACGGCATCGACAACGTCGCCCCGCACTCGTTCACCACCGTCGCCGGTATCGATCCACCGACGCTGTGCTTCGTCTCGGTCGGGGTGAAGGACACGCTCAGGAATGTCCGCGCCACCGGTGAGTTCGTGCTGAACGTCGGCACCGGATCGCAGCTGCACGGCATGAACGACACCGCCACCGACTTCCCCGCGACGGTCAGCGAGTTCGACGCAGCGTCGCTCGAGCGGGAGCCGAGCCGGGTCGTCGCTCCCCCACGGGTGCGCGACGCGCCCGTCGCCTTCGAGTGCCGCGTCTCCGGCGAGCACCAGATCGGCGACTGCGTCATGGTCTTCGGTGAGGTCGTGCACCTCGCCGCACATATGGACGTGCTCGCCGCCGACGGCCTGCCCGACGCGCGGCTGCTCGACCCGCTGTCGCGGCTCGGTCGCGACGAGTGGGGACAGCTCGGGCAGGTCAGCTCGACGGCGCGGATCCGTTACGAGGACTGGACGAACGGGCGGCGCTCGGCGGACTGAGCGGATCAGGTGTCCAGCTGGACGGGGCCGCCGCGGCGCGGCACGGGCCGACCGTCGCGGTTCGGTACGACCTTGCCGTTCAGCGGCAGACAGGTGCGTACGAACTCCGCGCCGAAGGACGTGAGGATCACGCTGCGCTGCACGATGCGCGGCATGCGGCCGGCGGCCCGCATCGCCGACACGACGTTGGGTTGGGCCTCGATCACCTGGTAGCGGGTGGGGTTCTTGACCGGTTCCTTGGAGAAGTCGAGCATGCCGAGTCGGCCGAGGTTCGTGAGGTACAGATCGATGCGTTCGACGTTGCGCAGCCCGGCGTGCTCGGCGATCATGTTCATCCCGCTGGCCACGAGCTCCGAACCGATGCCGAAGGGCCGGTAGGTGCGGATGTCGATCGTCGGCTGTGGGCCCTGGAGGTAGACGTAGCGCAGGATGCGCGCCTCGTCGGGCGTGATGTCGGCCAGGATGCGCGCGAACGCCGGGTGGGTGTCCTCGATGACGTGCACGTCGTTCGAGCGGCGCAGCAGATCGGAGCCGCGCCGCTGCAGGTCCAGCACCGACGAACCGCGCGGGTTCGTCCTGTCGAGCGGCCGGGCGTCGGGGGTGGTGGCTGATCCGGTGGGCATGCCCAGCGCCCGCCACGCCACGGCCCGCAGGTCGGACGCCGCCTCCTGCAGGATCACCGTGGCCGGCTCACCGGCGACGGCACGGCGCGAGACGTAGTTCGCGCCGGCGATCGTCGCCCCCACCGACCAGCTGACGAGGTGCCAGGCCGAAGCTGCGGCCACCCGCGCGACCTCGGGCGCTGCACGCAACACCGGCGGACCCGGCATCGGGCGGCGGCGCGGCACGCCCGTTGCGCCGCTCACATCGGTGCCGGGCACACCGGTGCCGGCGGGTGGGACCGGCAGCGCCGGGCGCGGGCGTCGCGCGATGGTGCTGTTCGGGTCCGGGAGTGCGATGTGGTCGACGGTCTCGGCGACGGGGCTGCGCACCTGGTCGGCAAGGTTCTCGATGCGATTCTCGGGCACGGGTCAGACTCCGAAGATCGCGAGATGCAGCAGCCCGGCGAGCAGCCCCAGCGCCCCGCCGTGGAAGAACAGCAGCCACTCGTCCTGCTTGATCGCCGACCGGAGCATCTCGGTGAAATCCTCGGAACCCATGTGCTTCATCTGCTCGGAGATGAAGGTGTAGATCCGGGTCGACTGCTGACGACTGAACTCGGCGTCGTTGAACGCCATCGGCGCGAAGCCGGTGGCCTCGGTGGCGACCGAGGACTTGATGTTGTCGTACTCGGCCGAGCCGATGGCGATGCGCACGGCGGCGCGGGCGGGGCCGACCGCACGGTCGACAGCCGGACGCAGCGAGTCCTCGAGCAGCTTCAGGGTGCGGTCGCTGCGCGGGCCGGTGAGCAGCTCGTTGCCGATGTTCTGCAGCGTGATCACCTTGTCGGAGATCATCCGCGAGTAGAGCTCGGTGACCTCTTCCTTGCGTCGCAGCAGCAGGCCCTGGTGCCACGGGATCCATCTCTTGTACTGCACCGGCTCGAAGATCATCTCGATGCCGATGTAGTTCGCGACCCAGCCGATGACTATGCCGCCGAGCGGCAGCACCCACCACCGCGGGTACACCTGCAGGATGCCGAACAGCACGAACCCCATGGGCAGGCCGAAGTAGAAACCGAAGTTCTGCATGAACTTCAGCTCCTTCTTGCCCATGGTCAGGAACAGCTCGTTCAGCAACTCGGGATTGCGCCCGAAATAGCTGATGACCATCATCTTGGCGTCGATCAGCTGGTCGACGTTCTCCCCGATCTCGTCGGTGATGTGCTTGACGATGCCCGGCAGCTGGGCCCGTACCCGGGCGAACACCGCCTCCTTGATGACGGGCGGGAGGTCGTGCCACAGCTGTGGGTTCTCCTGCCGCATGATCTGCTCGACGACGTCGCGGATCTCGTTCTGCGCGACGGCAGCCAGGTGCTCGGCGATCTTGTCCGGCTCGAGCTCGCGGTAGAAGTCGCTGACGCTGCCGATCTTGGCCAGGCCCTTGTCCATGCTGATGCTGGCCATCTTGTCGGCACGCGACGGGACGATGCCCTGCCAGCCGATCCGGCCGTCGTAGCGGAACAGCGGCAACACCCGGATCTTGCGCGGCAGCACCGGGAACAGGATGCGCAGTCCCGGGACGCGCACCCCGTGGAAGCGGATGGGCCGGAACAGCATCAGGACACCGGTCCAGTTGGTGATGTAGCCGATGACGCCGGTGAACAGCGGAATCGAGATCAGATCAGCGATCGTCTTGCCGTCCACTGGGCGTCCACACTCCCCCCGAGCCACGCGCCGTCACCGGGCAACTGTAGTGATGACCGGCCCGCACGTCGCCCCGACCTACCGACGGGTAACAACAATCGTGCGCTTGGCGCCGGAGGCTGTCATCATTACTGCACGCGGCGTCCAGCACGCCGACATCGACGAGGAGCCGGCATGGGTGGGCAGCGAGGGCGACCGCGCAGCGAGCCCGCCCGCGTCGCCGTCCTCGAGGCGGCCGGCGACCTGCTGCTCGAGGGCGGGCTGGCCGCGGCGCATGTCGAGGCCATCGCGGGCCGGGCGGGAGTCAGCAAGGCCACGATCTACAAGTGGTGGCCCAACCGCGGTGCGGTGGTCCTCGACGCATTCCTCGAGCGGGTGCGTCACTCGCTGGTGATCCCCGAGGGGCTCGGCACGTTCGCGGCGCTGGAGTTCCAGATCAACGAGCTGGTCGGCCTGTTTCGCGACACCGCGATCGGACCGGCGATGCGTGCCATCGCGGCCGCGGTCCAGTCCGATCCCGAGCTCGCCCGCGCGGTCCGCGAGCGCTGGCTCGCGCCGCGCCGCGCGGTCACCGTAGCCGTCCTCACCGCAGGCATCGCGGCCGGCGACCTGCGGGCCGATCTCGACCTGGAACTGGTCATGGACCAGCTGTACGGGCCGCTCTACTTCCGGCTGATGTTCGGTCACGGGCCGCTGCCCGACGATCTGGCGGGCACTCTCGTGGGTCAACTGGTGCATGGCGTCGGTCACCCGGGCTAGCGTCGGGCTGGCCTGCCGCCATTACTGGCCGTACCGTCTACTAAATGACTGACGCGGCCCAACGACCCCCCGCCTCCCTGCGGTTGATCACCGTGGTGCTGGCCGTCGCGTGCGGGCTGACCGTCGCGAACCTGTACTACGCACAACCGCTGCTCGACCTCATCTCGCACGACTTCGGCGTCGGGCAGGGTGCCGCCACCCTCGTCGTCACCCTGACCCAGGTCGGCTACGCGCTGGGACTGGTGTTCGTCCTGCCGCTCGGCGACCTCGTCGAGAACCGCACGCTGGTCACGCGGGTGCTGCTCGGCACCGCGGTGGCGTTGGTGCTCGCTGCAGCGTCACCGGTCTTCGGGGTGTTCGTCGCGGTGTCCGTGCTCGTCGGTCTGACTTCGGTGGTCGCCCAGATCCTGGTGCCACTGGCTGCCCACCTCGCCCCGCCGGAGCACAGCGGCCGCCTCGTCGGACGGGTGATGAGCGGTCTGCTGCTCGGCATCCTGCTCGCACGTACGGCGGCCAGCCTGGTCGCGGACTGGCTCGGCTGGCGGGCGATCTATCTCGTGTCGGCCGGGCTGATGGTCGTGCTGGTGGTGCTGCTGCACCGGGTGCTGCCGACCCGCCGCCCCGATCACACCGAGGGTTACGGCTCGCTGCTGGCCTCCGTCGTCGAGCTCGTTCGGCACGAGCCGATCCTGCGGGCGCGCGCCCTGTGCCAGGCGACCATGTTCGGCGCCTTCACCGCCTTCTGGACGGCCATCGCCTACGAGCTCGTCGACGAACACGGCCTGTCGCAGGCCGGCATCGCCGTGTTCGCCCTGGTCGGAGCCGGCGGAGCCGCGGCCGCACCGGTCGGCGGCTGGCTCGGCGACCGCGGTTACGGCCGCGCGGGCAGCGGCGTGATGCTGGTGCTCGCCGCGGTGGCGGTCGGGATAGCCGGCCTCGGGCACCGCAGCGTGGTGTTGCTGGCGGTGGGCGGCGTCCTGCTCGACCTCGCGGTGCAGTGCCACCAGGTCATGGGCCAGCAGGAGATCTACGCGCTGCGCCCCACCGCCCGCGCCCGCGTCAACACCGTCTTCATGAGCACCGTCTTCATCGGCGGTGCGATCTGCTCGGCCGTCACCGGACTGCTGCACGACTCCTACGGCTGGACGGGCGTCTGCTGGTTCGGCTCCGCGCTGCCGCTGCTCGGCCTGATCGTCTGGTCGTGCTACCTGAGGCCCGCACAGGATCCGGCCCGACGGGCATCGACCGACGGGACTGCGACCCCAGCAACCGTGGGCTGATCAGCCGACGGCGTCCTCGGTCCGGCGCGGCAGGCGCCACCCCGCCCGCGGGAAGTGGCAGGTGTAACCCCAGGGCAGCCGCTGCAGGTAGTCCTGGTGCTCGGGCTCGGCCTCCCAGAAGTCCCCGACCGGCTCGACCTCGGTGACGACCTCGCCCGGCCAGAGCCCGGAGGCGTCGACGTCGGCGATGGTGTCGAGGGCGACGCGCCTCTGCTCCTCGTCGGCGTAGTAGATCGCCGAGCGGTAGCTGACACCGACGTCGTTGCCCTGCCGGTTGCGCGTCGACGGATCGTGGATCTGGAAGAAGAACTCGAGGACGGCGCGGAAGCTCGTGACGTCGGGGTCGAAGATGATCTCGACCGATTCGGCGTGGTTGCTGTGATTGCCGTAGGTGGCGTTGGGGACGTCGCCGCCGCTGTAACCGACCCGGGTGGACACGACCCCCGGCTGCTTGCGGATCAGGTCCTGCATCCCCCAGAAACAGCCGCCCGCCAGTACCGCTCGCTCGGTGCTCATCGCACGCCTCCTCGACGTCGCCGGCGCGACCCGTGCGAGCCGCTCACCTGCCCAACGACTGCACCACCGGCATGATTCCGCTGGCCCGCTTCATCCCCGCTTCAACGGTTCCCAGCGCGGCTTAACCGGCCTTTGACGCTCGGATGACCCCCGCCTGACCCGTCCGACGAGAGCCTGATCGCGGCCGGCAGATCAGGCGTGCCGGAACGAGAAGCAGAGGTCTTATGAGCGGCGCGACATCAACGCAGGTCGACACGTCGGTGGCCGGTAACAAGCACGGAGCCGACGAACCCGTGTCCGACGAGGAATCGTCGGCCGGCCCGGAGCCGGGAAGCGCCAAACGGGGCGTGGTCCGCCGCATCTGGGGTTCCGTCAGGTCCCGGCCGCTGATCAGCGCGGTCGTCGTCGTTGTGGTCGTCGCCGCCGTGGTGTCGGCCTTCGTCTTCACCGGCGGGTCGAGCAGCGCAACGAGCGGCTTGAAGACGACGACCAGCCTCACCGCCGTCAGCACCGGGACGATCAAGGCGACGGTCTCGACCTCGGGCACCTTCGCCGCGGGCGACCAGGAGGACGTCAGCTTCGGCTCGGCCGCGAAGATCACCTCCGTCAGGGTGTCGTTGGGCGAGAAGGTCACCCAGGGCCAGGTGCTGGGCACGATCGCGACCGTCGCGCTGAAGGACACGTTGGCCCAGGCCCGCGAGACCCTTGCCTCCGCCAGGTCGACGCTCGCCGACGCGCAGGACAACTCCGACACCACCGACACGCAGATCGCCGCCGACAAGGCGTCGGTCGCCAGCGCGAAGAGCTCGGTCGCCGACGCGAAGTCCGCCCTCGCCGACGCCACCCTCACCTCGCCCATCGACGGAACCGTCGCCGAGGTCAACGTGGCGACCGGTGACCAGGCGAGCGGCTCCGGCTCCCCGTCGTCGTCGACCTCGTCCTCGTCCGGCACCGGCAGCACGAG
>CAZZVT010000042.1:8340-23749 GCA_964657545.1 uncultured Jatrophihabitantaceae bacterium | reverse complement strand
CCGACGCCGAGCTCGCCGACGCCGACGCCGTCGTCGGCCCCCACGTCGCCGGGGCGGGCCCAGCTGCGCGTCGCCGAACGGGCTGCCGCCACCGCCGCCGCGGCGCGGGCCGAGCGGCTCACCGGGTCGACGGCCGTCCTGCTGGCCAGCATCTCAGCCTGCGAGAGCACGCACGCCGAGCTGTTGACATGAGCGATGCCGTCCTGGCGGCACGGCAGCTCGCGCTCGCCGCCGAACTGCGTGCGCTGTACGGCTACGCGCTGATCGGCCCCCGCGTCGGCGCCGCCGATCAGCAGCTCGTGCGGGCCTGCGTCGCGGCCCACACCGTCCTGCGCGACGCGACGACGGCCACGATCGTGGCTGCCGGTGCCGACCCCGTCACCGCGCGGGCCGACTACCCGGAGCTGTATCCGGTGCCCGATGCGGCCGCAGCACGATCACGGGCGGTCGAGCTCGAGCAGACCTGCAACGAAGCGTGGCGCTTCCTCTACGCCCGCCTCGCCGCGACTCCGGCCGTCGACTCCGACCGCTCGACGGCACAGCGGGCGCTGACGGCCGGTGGGGTGCGGGCCACCCGGTGGCGACGCCGAGCCGGCGACACCTCCCCCACCGTGCCGTTCCCCGGTATCGGCTGAACAGGTCGCGTCAGCGCCAGGCGTCGACGACGGCCAGGACGTCGGCCAGCCGGGTGACCACCGCGTCGGGCTCGCCCTGCACCGGGCCGCGCTGGACGTCGGGAATCGTGCTGTGCGGAACTAGGATCGCCCGCATCCCTGCCGATTTCGCGCCGTGGATGTCGTCGAAGGGCCGGTCGCCCACGAACACCGCCTCGGCCGGGTCGTCGACCCCGACCGCGTCGAGCGCGGCGCGAAATGCCTCCGGGTGCGGCTTGGTCCAGGCGATCTCGGACGTGTAGACCGCGCCGTCGATCAGGTGCAGCACACCGTCGCGCGCGAAGATTCGTTCGTGCTCGCTGCGCGTCCAGATCGTGTTCGACAGCACGCCGATCTTCAGCCCGCGCTCGCGCAGCGCGTCGAACAGCGGCGGGACGTCGGGGTCGAGATAGGTGTGCGGCTCCCACCACGCGCTGAAGCTGTCGGCGACCGACTCGGACAGCTCGGACCCGGCGGCGGCGAAGACATCGGCAAGGCTGGCACTGCGGTGCTCGACGGTCGAGCGCCGCCAGATCTCGTGCTCGGCAGTGGCGAGCCGCTCGGCCAGCTCCGCGTCGCCGACGGATGCGGCCCACGCCTCACGCGGGTCGACGGTGTGCCAGGGGGTCAGCGTGCCGCCCCAGTCGAAGATGACGGCAGAGATAGTCGGGCTCACGACCGCAGACCCTATGACAGCTCAGAGCAGGACGGTCGACAGCACCGCGATCTCGCGCATGCCCAGGCGGGCGTACATCCGGCGGGCCGGCTCGTTGAAGTCGTTGACGTAGAGGCTCGCGCTCGGTGCGAGCGCCAGCGCCCGGTCGAGGACGCCGATCATCGCTGCGGTGCCCAGGCCTCGACCGCGCAGGTCGGGGCGCGTCCAGACGCCCTGGATCTGACAGGTTCGGGGCGACACCGCGCCGAAGTCGGCCTTGAACACCACCTCGCCGCCACGCAGCACGCCGAACGCCCGGCCCTCGCGGATCAGGTTGGCGACCCGGGTTCGGTAGTGCCCGGCCCCGCCCTCGCTCGGCGAGACGCCGAGCTCCTCGGCGAACATGGCCGCAGCTGCCGGGAGGTAGGCATCGAGTTCGTCACGCCGCATCGCTCGCACGCCGACGTCGGCGTGGCCCGCCGCGACAGCATCGTCCAGGACGAGTAACGGCTGGCGACGTCGCACCGCGCGCGGGGCGCCCCAGGCGGTCTGCAGCACCGGCCACATGACCGCCACCGTTGCGGCGTGCCCGACCACCGAACTGCACACCCGTGGCCGTCGCGCGACGAACTCGGCCAGTGCCCGCCAGTGCTCCGGGTCCCCGCCGATCGGCAACAGGTTGCCGCCGTTGAACGCAGCGGCGGCGAGGGCACCCTCGGCATCGCGCACGCCGAGCAGCTGTCCTCCGAAGCGCCGCGGCGACAGGGAGTCCAGGGTGTGCAGCCTCGCTGCGACCACGGCGTTGACGATCGGGTCCCGATCGACGAACGCGGTGAGCTCGTCGCGGTCGGCATCGTCGAGTTCGTCGACCCGCCAGGGGCCGCGACGGACCGGGCGGTCCAGGAGCGAACTCATGCCGACGACGCTAGCTCACGCCGTGATCATCGGCCGCGGCGGATGATCAGCTGGCGCCGCGCCCGGTGCTCTGCTGCAGCCGGTCGATCATCTCGCTGGCCGAGGCCTTGGTGAGGTCGTCGGGGACGTCCTCACCGGCTTCCTGCGCCAGCGTGCCCAGGTAGGACTTCTGCGGGCCGGTCATCGGCTCGTCGCCGGTGACCCACTCGTCGGTGGGCTTCTCGGCCTGGGGTGTCACGTCGTCAGGGGTTGCCATGGTCGGTCTCCATTCGAATTGATGTTCGAACAGACAGTGCCCGCGGAGCCGGCGGCTCTAACAGCTCAGGTGATCGAGACGGTCGGCTCGCCCGGCAGGACGCCGTCGCCACTCATCTCAGAGGCCATCCGCAGGGCCTCCTCGATGAGCGTCTCGACGATCTGCGATTCGGGGACGGTCTTGACGACCTCGCCCCGGACGAAGATCTGGCCCTTGCCGTTGCCCGAGGCCACCCCCAGATCGGCCTCACGCGCCTCGCCGGGGCCGTTGACGACGCAGCCCATCACCGCGACGCGCAGCGGCACCTCGATGCCCTCGAGCCCGGCGGTCACCTTGTCGGCGAGGGTGTACACGTCGACCTGCGCGCGTCCGCACGAGGGACAGGACACGATCTCGAGGCGGCGCTGGCGCAGGTTCAGCGACTCGAGGATCGCCAGGCCGACCTTGACCTCCTCGACCGGCGGCGCGGACAGCGAGACGCGGATCGTGTCGCCGATGCCCTGGCTCAGCAGCGCACCGAAGGCCACCGAGGACTTGATGGTGCCCTGGAACTGCGGGCCGGCCTCGGTGACGCCGAGGTGCAGCGGGTAGTCGCAGGCCTGGGCCAGCAGCTCGTAGGCCCGCACCATGACGACCGGGTCGTTGTGCTTCACGGAGATCTTGAAGTCGCGGAATCCGTGCTCCTCGAACAGCGCGGCCTCGTTCATCGCGGACTCGACGAGCGCCTCGGGCGTCGCCTTGCCGTACTTGGCCAGCAACCGCTTGTCGAGCGAGCCGGCGTTGACGCCGATACGGATCGACACCCCTGCATCGCCCGCCGCCTTGGCGATCTCGCCCACCTTGTCGTCGAAGGCCTTGATGTTGCCCGGGTTGACCCGCACCGCGGCGCAGCCGGCGTCGATGGCCTGGAAGACGTACTTGGGCTGGAAGTGGATGTCGGCGATCACCGGGATCTGCGACTTGCGCGCGATCGCGGGCAGCGCGTCGGCGTCGTCCTGCGACGGCACGGCCACCCGCACGATGTCGCAGCCCGAGGCCGTCAGCTCGGCGATCTGCTGCAGCGTGGAGTTGATGTCGGCGGTGAGGGTGGTGCACATCGACTGCACGGACACCGGGGCGTCGCCGCCGACGGCCACCGATCCGACCTGGATCTTGCGGGACGCGCGACGCGGCGCGAGCACCGGCGGCGGGGTGGTTGGCATACCGAGAGAGACACTCATGCTTCCATCATCCTCCCGTCAGACTGATGGGCTTGACGATGTCGGCGTAGAGCGTGAGCAGAGTCAACAGCACGAGCACCGACGCCACGGCGTACATCACCGGCAGCATCTGCGCGGTGTCGACGAAGATCGCCTGTCTGGGCACCGGGAGGCCGTCGGGGCCGATCGGCGCCGGCCGGCCGCGAGCCCGCAACCTGGCCCGCCCCCGCTTGATCGACTCGACGATCGCGCCGGCGACGTGCCCGCCGTCGAGCGGCAGCAGGGGCAGCAGGTTGAACAGGAACAGCAGCAGGTTGACGCTGGCCAGCAGGCTGAGCAGCGTGTAGATCTTCGACTTCAGGGTGAACCCGGGGTCGCTGGCCAGGGCGCCGGAGATCCGTCCGATACCGACGACGCCGACCGCGCCCGTCGGGTCGCGCTTCTTGCCCTCGAACACCGTCTGCCACAGGTTGTGCAGCTTGCTCGGGTACTGGCCCAGGGCGTCGACGCCCAGCTTGAGCTGGCTGCCGATCTTGCCCGGCACCTCGCTGATGGCGACGGACTCGAAGTAGGACCTCTCGTAGGGCGAGAGCCCGAGGAAGCCCGCCGTGATCGCCGCCTTACCGGCCTGCGCGACGAAGGTGTTGCGGACCGGCGTGACGGTCAGGGAGACAACCTTGCCCTTGCGCTCGACCTGCAGCAGCAGTGGCTTGTCCGCCGAGCGCTGGATGATCGGGGTCAGCTCGTCCCACGAGGTGACCTTGCGTGCGTTGACAGACAGCAGCCGGTCGCCCACCTTCAGGCTCTTGGCCGCCGGCGTGGCGGGTGCGCCCGTCGGACAGGTACCGGACTTCGCTGCGGAGGAGTTTGCAGCCACGACGCACTTGCTGATCGACCCGACCGTCGTCGTCGTCTTCGAGGCCGGCGAACCCATCGCCAGCAGCAGGATCAGGGTGAGCACCAGGTAGATGACCAGGTTCATTACCGGTCCACCGGTCATGACGATCATCTTCTTGCCGGGGGTGAGCCGGTAGAACTGGCGGGGCGCGTCCTGGTCGTCGATCTCGGCCCGACTGACCTGCCGGAAGTCCTCGATCGCGGTGGCCATCCGCCGTGGCCAGCGTGAGCGCCTGCCGTCGGCGCGCGGCGGAACCATCCCGATCATCCGGATGTAGCCGCCGAGCGGGACTCCTTTGATGCCGTACTCGGTGTCGCCGCGCTTGCGCGACCAGACCGTCGGACCGAAGCCCACCATGTACTGCGTGACCTTCACGCCGAACTTCTTCGCCGGCACCATGTGCCCGACCTCGTGCAGGGCGATCGACAGCAGCAGCCCGAAGGCAAAGATCAACACACCCAGCGTGTAGAGCAGCCAGCTCGGCACTGTGCCTCTTCCCGGTGGTCCGACTTCTCGTTACCCCGCAAGGGCCCGCGCGCGGACGCGAGCCCAGTCCTCTGCCTGTTCGACGTCCCCGACGGTACAGACCTGTTCGTGAGCGACAGCCGTGTCGACGCCGGCGGCGGGCTGTTCGCTCAGCCATTCCTCGACGACGGCGGCGATGGTGTCGACGATCTGCAGAAATCCGATCCGGCCGTCGTGGAAGGCAGCGACCAGCTCCTCGTTGGCCGCGTTGTAGACCGCCGGTGCGCAGCCACCGGCCTGCCCGACCCGCTTCGCGAGCGCCACGGCAGGGAACGCGTCGGTGTCGAGGGGCTCGAACGTCCAGGTGTGGGCCTGGGTCCAGTCGACGTGCGACCCCGCGCCGGCGACGCGGTCGGGCCAGCCCAGGGCCAGCGAGATCGGCAGCCGCATGTCCGGCGGCGAGACCTGCGCGATCGTCGAACCGTCGACGAACTCGACCATCGAGTGGATCACCGACTGCGGGTGCACGACGGCCTCGATGCGGTCGTACGGCACGTCGAAGAGCAGGTGCGCCTCGATGATCTCGAGCCCTTTGTTGACGAGCGTTGCGGAGTTGGTGGTGATGAGCTTCCCCATGGACCAGGTCGGGTGGGCCAGCGCGTCGGCGGGCGTGACCTCGGCGAGCTCGTCGCGCGTGCGGCCGCGGAACGGGCCGCCGCTGGCCGTGACCAGCAGCCGCGTGACCTCCCCGGCCGAGCCCGCCCGCAGGCACTGCGCCAGCGCCGAGTGCTCGGAGTCGACGGGGACGAGCTGGCCCGGCCCGGCGAGCCGGGTGACGATCGGGCCGCCGGCGATCAGCGACTCCTTGTTGGCCAGGGCGACCACGGTGCCGGCCTCGAGTGCGGCAATGGTGGAACGCAGCCCCTGCGAACCGTCGACGGCGTTCAGCACGGTGTCGCAGCCGAGCCCGGCCAGCTCCACCGTGGCACCGGCGCCCGCACGGATGGCGGGCGCAGGCACGTCGGCCGGCCACACCGCGTCCAGCCGCGCGCGAAGCTCGTCGACACCGGATTCCCGCGCGATGCCGATCTCGGACACCCGCAGCCGCGCGGCCTGCTCGGCCAGCAGCCGGAGGTCGCGCCCGCCTGCGGCGATCGCGCGCACCCGGAAACGCTCGGGCGCGGCGGTGACGACGTCGACGGTCTGCGTGCCGATCGACCCGGTCGAGCCGAGCAGCACGATCTGACGAGGACTCATGGTCTGAGTTTCGCACCGAAGCGGCGGGCCGAGACCACGACCACCAGCGGCCAGAGCGCCTGCTGCGCGCTGAGCAGACGTTCCGAGATCCCGATCGGGCCGTGCGCGAGCGTCACCGCGAACCAGCACAGCAGCGACACCGAGACCGCCGTGGCCGCGACGGCCGCTGCGCGCCGCTCGGCCGGCGGGCCGGCCAGGCGAGCGAGCGTCGCCGGCCAGCCGGCCAGGAGCACGAAGGCGACGCCGGCGCAGACGGCGTGTGCGGTCGACGACCCGCTGGCCGGTTCCGGGAACGCAGCGACGCCGAGCGTCGCCAGGCCGGCGGCGGCCAGCACGAGGCGCGCCGTCGGACGCCGCCCGCGCAGGCCCGTCGCGGTGGTGACGTGCGCGAGCCCGAGGCCGGCCAGCGCGGCCGTCATGATCCAGCGGTGCTGCGCGCCGTGGGCGGCCAGCGCGCTGATCGTGTCGTGTACCGCGTCGTAACCGGGCGGCTGTGCGGCGCCGGAAATCAGCCAACCCGCGATGAGCAGCGCCGGCGCACCCGCCGACGACGCGAGCGCCCAGGCCGGTGGGCGGCTGCTCAGCGGAAGAGCGACTTGCCCCACCAGTCGCCGGCACCGGTGAGCCCCGGCGGGACGGCGAACAGCGCGCTGCCGGTGTGCCGGATGTACTCGTTGAGCAGGTCGCTGGTGCCCAGCCGGGTCTGGATCGGGACGAACTGCATCCGCGGGTCCTTCTGGTAGGCGATGAAGAACAGCCCGGCGTCGAGCAGGCCGGTCTCGCTGTCGATGCCGTCGGTGTAGGAGTAGCCGCGGCGCAGGAGCTTCTGACCGTTGTTGCTTTCCGGCGAGGCCAGGCGGATGTGCGCGTTCTGGTCGATGACGTACGCGCCGTTCTTCTTCGCCTGCAGGTGCACGGCGTCGAACTCGTGCGTGCCGGTCAGCGGGGCGCCGGAGTTCTTGGTACGGCCGAAGACCTTCTCCTGGTCGGCGAGGTAGTCGGTGTCCCAGGACTCGATGAACATGCGGATGCGCCGCGCGACCAGGTAGCTGCCGCCGGCCATCCAGGACTGGTCGGTCTCGTCACCGACCCAGACGTAACTGTCGAGCTCGGCGGGGTACTCGGTCTTGATGTTGTTCGTGCCGTCCTTGAACCCCATCAGGTTGCGCTCGGTCTGCTGCGTCTTCGACGTCGACGACGTGCGGCCGAAACCCAGCTGCGACCAGCGCAGGACGGCGGTGCCGCGGGCCAGCCGGGCGAAGTTGCGGATCACGTGGAAGGCGACGGTGGGGTCGTCGGCGCACGCCTGGACGCACAGGTCGCCGCCGGAGCGCTCCTTCTGCAGCGCGTCACCGGGCAGGGCGGGCAGGTCGGCCAGCGCCGCGGGCCGCTTGGCCTTCAGCCCGAACCGGTCGTCGAACAGCGTCGGGCCGAAGCCGACGGTGATGGTCAGATTCGACGCGCCGAGCCCGAGCGCCTCGCCGGTGTCGATCGGCACGCGCTCCGGCGATGCCTCGACCGCGCCGACCGGCAGTCCCTTGGTCATCTGCGCCGCGGCCGCCGCCCAGGAACCGAGCAGCAGTTCGACGGCCTGCACGTCGAAGGAGGTGATGTCGAAGGCGGCGAAGGCGAGGCGGTCCTGGGCGGGCGTGGCGATGCCCGCCTGGTGCTCGGCGTAGAAGGGTACGACCGGCTGCTGCTTGCCCGTCGCGGCCGGCGTCGAGCCGTCGGCCTCGGTGGCCCGGGCCACCCCGAACCCGGTGCCGCCGGCTACCGCCACGCCGGCAGCCCCGAGTGCGGCGCCCAGGAAGCGGCGCCGGCTGTGGCCGGCCGTCGGGTGCTCGGTGGGTGGGGTCTCGTTCACGTCAGTCATCGGTCCGGGTCCTAGGCGTTGGCGACCTTGCTGGAGACGCTGGACAGCGGCTCGGCCACGGCCTTGACCGCGGCGGCGAGCTGGCGCTTGTCGGCGGCGGTGAGCTGGTTGTAGAGCTTGTAGCCGGAGGCGTTGCTCGTCGTGCGGTAGGTGTTGACGAGCTTGTCGAGCGCGGCGAACTCGGTCTGGATGGTCTTGGTCAGCACCGGGTCGATCTCGGTCAGCGCGGGCTGCAGCTGGGCGAACGCCTGCTCGGCGGCCTCGTCGTTGTTCGCGAAGTCGAGCAGGTCGATCAGCGAGTACGCCTCCTCCTCGCCGGTGATCTTGGTGGCGGCGACCTCGTCGAGCAGTCCCTGCGCTCCGGTGGCGAGCTCGGTGGGCTGGTAGGTCAGCCCGGCGGTGAGCTTCTTCAGCCGCGCGACGTCGGCGACCAGTGTGGTGCCGAAGGCACTCAGACCCTTGAGCGACTTGACCTTGAACAGGCCGTACTCGATGCGGTGGAAGCCGCGCCACTTCGCGAACGTCGTGCCGTCGATCCGTGCGTCGATGTCGCTGTCGAGGATGTCGGTGCCGACGACGAAGGACTCGGCGACCGGCTCGATCTTCTCGTAGTACGGGCGGGCCTCGATGTAGGCCTTCTGCGCCGCCTTCAGGTTCGTGCCCTGCAGTGCCTTGTTGAGCGTGTTGACCGCGGTGACCAGCGCGCTGACCTGGGTGTTGACGTAGGTCGCGTAGCCCGCGCTGGCCGTCTTGAGCAGGGCGGCGACGTTGGTGTCGCCGGTGCTCGAGGACTTGCCGACCACCTTCAGCGGTGTCCGCTCCGGGGTGGCACCGGGGCAGTACAGCACGTAGCTGCCGGCCGGCACGTTCACGGAGAAGGTGCCGCTGAAGCCCGGCGGCAGGTTCTCCTTCTCGCCGACGATGCGCTCGCCGCTGATCAACTCGACCTCGCTGACCGCGGTCGCGTCGGTGTTGGTGATCTTGAAGGTCAGGGCGCCGGCGGCGTAGCGCGTCGCGTCGGAGACGCAGCCCTTCGCCGCGCTGACGGACACGTTGACCACGTGGGCGGCGGCCGTCGTTGCCTTCGACGAACCCGCCGCCGCCGAGGAGTCGGACGTGCTGCCCGAGCTGGAGCACGCGGCGAGGGTAACCGCTGCAGCGAGGGTCAGGGTCAGTGCGACTGCAGCACGTGGGGCAGGCATCTGGGCGTCTCCGAGGCGATCGAGGTGATGATTAGGCCAGCCTAACCTAACTGCGGGCGAGTGCTACCTCCGGCTCGGCCGGTGCCGGTGTCGGCCCGGGCCGGCGGCGGGCGGCCAGGGCGAAACCGAGCCCGGCGAGCAGGGCCACGACAGCCAGCGCGGTGGCCCAGCCGGTGAGCGCCTCGAGCACCGAGCGGTGCTCGAGGCGGCGATACGCGTCGGTCGCCGCCTGCGCGGCCGCGCTCGCCGTACGGGGCGGCAGGGCGCTGGTGCCCGACGCGATCGGCGTGGTCAGTGCCTCGCGGTCGCCGGCCGTCTGCACGACGGCGGTGACGCGCTCGTTCCAGCTCAGGTCGAGCACCCGGTCGGTGCGGACGTCGAGCCAGACGGTCAGCGTGCTGAGGTCGCGGTACGTGGTGGGGATCGTGCCGCTCGAGGTGCGGGTCGCCGACAGCGGCAGGCGGCCACCGTTGAGGGCGGCAACCCGGCCGGCCGGCAGTGCCGAGGGCAGTCCGGCGGCGGCGTTGCCGGACACGGTCGCGGTGAAACGCTCGGCGGTGACGCCGTCGTGCCGGGCGGTGCCCTGGGAGGTGAGCCGGACGGTCTGTGCCGCACCGGTGGTGCGCGCGATCGGATGTTGGACCTGCGTGCGGACGTCGGCGGTCAGGGCCGAGCGGCCCACGACGAGCGCCGACACGCCACCCGCGGTGGTGGTGGGCCGGTCGACGGGCCGGGCCGGCGTGACGACGGCGAGCACGACGGCCAGGACGGCCGCAGCCACCCCGGTCACTGCGCCGATCTTGGCTGCGAGCCGCGCCGGCGCGGGCCGACCGGGCGGCCACCCGACGTACAGGCCGACCGGGACGAGGTAGACGAGCCAGCCGACGATCTCGGCCACCACCGGATGGGCCTGGACGCCGAGCATCCCGGTGAGCAGCGAGGCCTGCACGCTGCCGGGGCTGACGAGCCAGCTGAGGTCGACGGTGCTGCCCTGGCCGGCGTTCAGCCAGCCGGCCTCGTGAGCGGTGTGCAGCGCATTGACCACGATGCCGGCCGCGACGAGGACGAGCACGAAGCCGGTGGCCCGGAAGAACTTCGACAGATTGATCCGCACCCCGCCGCGATAGATGCCGTAGCCGAGCCCCATCGCGACCACGATGCCGAGGATGACGCCGAAGCCGGCCTCGCGGGGGTTGCTGGCCTCGTTGAAGGCGGCCAGTAGGAAGACGACGGTCTCGAGTCCTTCACGGATGACGGCGAGGAACGCCATCAGCACCATGGCGCGTCCGGCGTTCGACTGACCGTCCATCGCCTCGGCGGCGAGCCCTTCCAGGGTGCCCTTGAGGTTGCGCGAATTGCGACGCATCCAGACGACCATGTAGGTGACCATGCCGACGGCCAGCGCCCCGATGATCGTCTCGAGGCCCTCCTGCTGCTTCTCCGGCAGGTTCTGCGAGAACAGGTTCAGAGCGATGCCGGCCGCAAGGCAGAGGGCGATCGCGGCGCCGACGCCGAGCATCGTCGAGCGCAGGAGGTCCTTGCGGCCCTGCTTGCGCAGGAAGGCTGCGATGATGCCGACGATCAGGGCTGCTTCGAGCCCCTCGCGGAGCCCGATCACGAAAGTGGGCAGCATGGCCGTCGTCCTCTCTGCTCGCGCCGCGAACCACTGCTTAGGGTAGGCGTTCCTAAGTGACTGTAACCGACTGCGCCCGCGCCTCGCCGTCGCCGTCCCCGGCTAGCGTGACCCCGTGCAGATCGACCTGAACGCCGACCTCGGCGAGGGTTTCGGCGTCTGGCGGCTCGGCGACGACGACGCCCTGCTCGACATCGTCACGAGCGCCAACGTCGCCTGCGGCTTCCACGCCGGCGACCCGATGACGATGCGCCGGATCTGCTCCGCGGCCGCGGAGCGCGGGGTCGTCATCGGCGCCCAGGTCGGCTATCGCGACCTCGCCGGTTTCGGCCGGCGCCGACTCGACATCGCACCCGACGAGCTTGCGGCCGATGTGCTCTACCAACTCGGTGCGCTCGACGCCTGCGCCGTCGCGGCGGGCACCCGGGTGCGCTACGTCAAGCCGCACGGCGCGCTCTACAACACCGCCGCCGACGACCCGGTGCAGGCCGGGGCGGTCGTCGAGGCTGTGGCGGCCTACGACGGCACGCTGCCCGTGCTGGGGTTGCCGGGCTCGGCGCTCGCCGAGGCTGCGACACGCGCGGGTCTGCCGTTCGTTGCCGAGGCCTTCGCCGACCGCGGCTACCTGCCCTCGGGTCGTCTGGTCCCCCGCCGGGACGAGGGCGCAGTGCTGCACGACGTCGACGTCGTGGCGGCCCGTGCCGTCGGCTTCGCCCGTGATCGGCAGGTGACGGCCGCCGACGGGTCGACGGTGGCGGTCCGGGCCCGATCGCTGTGCGTGCACGGAGACACCCCTGGCGCGGTCGCGCTGGCCGGTGCGGTCCGCGCGGCGCTTCTCGCCGCAGACGTCGAACTGGCGCCGTTCGCTTAGGTCCGGACCCGGAAGCGCACCGTACTGCCCGGGCGTAGCTGCGCCGCGGCCGGCAGCGCCGAGTCACGCAACACGGCCAGCACCGGGTAGCCGCCGGTGACCGGGTGATCGGCCAGGAAGATCACCGGCCGGCCGTTCGGCGGGATCTGCAGCGCGCCGGTCACCATGCCCTCGCTCGGCAACTCGCGGTCGGTGGCCCAGCCGATCGCGTCACCCTCGAGCCGGATCCCGACCCGATTCGACCGTTCGCCGACCGTCCAGGCCTGGCGCGTCAGGACGTCCAGCGCGTCCGGCGCCAACCACTCCTGCCGTGGCCCGGGCACGACACGCAACGTCGGCGACGGGGCGATGGCCGCCACCGGCGCCACGTCGAGCGGCGCGGGCGCCGTCGCGTCACCGACGGGCAGGCGGTCGCCCGCAGCGAGCACCGGTGGCCCGAGGCCGCCAAGCAGATCGGTGCTGCGGCTGCCGAGGACAGCCCGCACGGTCAGGCCGCCGGACACCGCGAGGTAGCACCGTAGACCGGTCGCGGGCGTTCCCACCTCGACCATGTCACCCGGCCGGACGGCGACCGGTGCGAACACGGCAACCGCACGACCACCGACCCGCAGCGGCGCCGGCGCGCCGGTGAGCGCCACCCACGTGACGCCCGCGCCGGTCCAGCGCAGGGTCGGGCCGGCGAGCGTCGTCTCGAGCAGCGCGGTGTCGGGGCGGTTGCCGACCAGCCGGTTGGCCAGGGTCGCGGCCGGGACGTCGAGGAAGCCGGACGGCGCCACGCCCTCGTGCGCGTGTCCCGGTCGCCCGGCATCCTGCACGGTGGTGAGCAGCCCCGGCGACTGCACGACGAACACCTCAGTACCGGTCGACGAAGCGCACGCGGGTGCCGGCGGCGAGCAGCGCGGGCGGGTCGCGGTCGGCGTCGAAGAGCACGTCGTCGGTACTGCCCACGAGGTTCCAGCCGCCGGGGCTCGCACGCGGGTAGATCGCGGCGTACTCGTCGGCCAGGGCGAGCGAGCCGGCCGGTACCCGCACCCGCGGCTCGGTGCGGCGCGGCATCCGCAGTTGCTCGGGAATCCCTGTCAGGTAGGCGAAGCCGGGCGAGAACCCGCAGAACTGCACGACGAGATCCGCTGTCAGCAGCATCCGCGCGACGCCGTCCGGCCCGAGGTCGGCGTGCACCGCGACGGCGTCGAGGTCGGGGCCGTCGAAGCGCACCGCGATCAGCACCGGCTCGGCCTGGCCCGACTCGACGACGGCGGGCAGGTCGTCCGGCAGGTCGGCGATCAGCCGCAGCAACCCGGCGCGGGCGGTGATCGTCGGGGCGCCGACCAGCACTGTGCGCGCGGCGGGCACCACCTCGGCGACGGGGATCCCCCGGTCGGCGGCATTCACCCGAATCCACGCCGCGACCGCGGCAGGTCGCCCGACCTCGAGCAGCAGGGCGCGCTCCCCGACGTTCCGCACGACCGGCACCCCTCGACCCCTCAGGCGAAGACGACGGTCTTGTTGCCGTAGACGAGAGTGCGGTGTTCGACGTGCGCACGCACTGCCTCGGCCAGCACCACCGTCTCGAGATCCCGGCCCTTGCGGACCAGGTCGGCGACCGCGTCGCGGTGAGTCACCGGGCGTACGTCCTGCGCGATGATCGGGCCCTCGTCGAGTTCCGCGGTGGCGTAGTGCGCGGTCGCGCCGATCAGCTTGACACCGCGCTCCTGGGCCTGGTGATAAGGCCGCGCGCCGACGAAGGCCGGCAGGAAGGAGTGATGGATGTTGATGATCCGCGACGGATACGCGTCCAGGATCCGCGGGCCGAGCACCTGCATGTACCGAGCGAGCACGACCACGTCGACGTCGTGACCCGCCAGCGCGTGGAGCAGCTGCGTCTCCTGCTCGTCCTTCGTCGCGGGCGTCACGGGCAGGTGGTGAAAAGGCACGTCGTGAAAGGCGGCGAGGTCCGCATGGTCGGCGTGGTTGCTCACCACGGCCACGATCTCGGCGGCCAGTTCGCCCGTCCGCCACCGGGTCAGCAGGTCGACGAGACAGTGCGCCTCTCGCGAGGCGAGGACGGCGATACGCGGGCGCTCGTCGGGGTAGCGCACCTGCACGGTCATCCCGAAACGCTGGACGGTGGGGCGGAAGAGCCCGGCGAGACCGACGACGTCGGGCGCCTCGAACTCGACGCGCTGGAAGAACACGGTGCTGGCCGGGTCGATGTGCTGCTCGGCATGGCGGATGTTGCCGCCGAGCCGCAGGACGAACTCGGTGACAGCGTGCACGAGGCCGGGCTGATCGGGGCACGAGATCAGCAGGACAGCGACGGCCACCGGTGTCAGTGGTTGTTCCGGATCCGCCGGACCACCACGAGCGCGAGCAGTCCACCGGCCACCGCTATGACGACGCGACCCTGCGGGGAGTTGATCTTCTCACGCACGGTCAGCTTCGTCTGCTCGACGATGCGCTTCGGGTTGCCGCGGTAGGCGAGCTGATCCACGGCAGCAGCCAGCGCGGCGCGGGACTTCTCGATGTCGCGCTGGATCTCGTCCGCACTGCGTTCGCCGGCCATGCGCAGATCGTAGTAGTTCCGCTCGTAGTAGTTCGACGCCCGGCGGTAGCGTCTGCCGACGTGACCAGACTCGAACCCGGCGATGCCGCTCCCGATTTCACCCTGCCCGACGCCGACGGAACCGACGTCACGCTGTCCGCGCTGCGCGGCCGGAAGGTGATCGTCTACTTCTATCCGGCCGCGATGACGCCCGGCTGCACCAAACAGGCCTGCGACTTCCGCGACAGCCTGGACTCGTTGCAGGCCGCGGGTTACGCGGTGCTCGGGGTCTCCCCCGACAAGCCCGAGAAGCTCGCGAAGTTCCGCGACCGCGACAGCGTCACCTTCCCGTTGCTGTCCGACACCTCGAAGCAGACCCTCGAGGCCTGGGGCGCGTTCGGCGAGAAGACGATGTACGGCAAGACGGTCAAGGGCGTCATCCGCTCGACGTTCGTCATCGGCGAGGACGGTGCGATCGAGGTGGCGCAGTACAACGTCAAGGCCACCGGACACGTCGCGAAGCTGCGTCGCGACCTGGGCCTCGACGCTGCCTGATCTCGACGCCCTGCGTACTGCAGCACTCGAGCGCGTCGCCGACGCCCGCGCCGAGTTGGCCGACGTCATGGACTCGGCGTCCTCAACGACCGGCGATGACGAGCACGACCCCGAGGGCGCCACCATCGGCTTCGAGCGCGCGCAGTCCTCTGCGTCGCTCGACGCTGCGCTCGCCCGGTTGGCCGAGGTCGACGCGGCGCTCGATCGGTGTGCCGCGGGCTCGTACGGGATATGCGTCCGGTGCGGCCGGCCGGTCGGCGATGCACGCCTCGACGCCCGTCCCACGACGCCGTACTGCATCGCCTGCGCCTAGGACCTCGAAGGCATCACCATTACTCTTCTCAGTGAGGGGCCGTAGTCCAAGGGCGAAGGCACCGGGGGCCGTAGTCCAACGGCAGAGACACGCGGCCTAGGACCGCGCCAGTGAGGGTTCAA
>CAZZVT010000042.1:0-8240 GCA_964657545.1 uncultured Jatrophihabitantaceae bacterium | reverse complement strand
GCGGGAAGGAACGCCCGCGGGACCACGACTGGCCGAGGAAGTGCGACGTGTCCAGGCCGTCCATCCGGATCTGCGCCTTGATGTAGCGATGCATCCCACCGTTCGGCGTGTACCCGATGCGGCGCAGCACCTCCGCCACCGAGCGACTGTCGCGGACGGCGACACGGAGCTCGTCCGCGGTCCACGAGCGAGCCAACCGGGTCGGCGTTTCGCTTTGTGGCAGGTGAGAGGATTCGATACCGAGGCGCGCGATGTGTCGCCGGAGGTTCTCGTTCGTTCGCGCGCCAGGCTTCAGACCCAGCCGGATACACGCGTCCTTCAGCGACCGACTATGCTGGATGGCATCGCGAAGCTGGTCATCGGTCCACGAGCGACTGGATCGTGTGACCACCGGCTTCGACTGTTCCGGAGCCAGCTTCAGACCGAGGCGGTCCATCGCAGATCGCAGCGCTACGTACGTCTGGCCGCCGGCCGTCAGCCCGAGATGTTGGCACACGTCGATCAAGGTGCTGCACGAAAGCGCGGCTCCTCGTAGCTCGTCATCGGTCCAGGTGCGTGGTCGCGGCATACTGCGAGCATTCCGCGACCCCCTGACAGAAATGGCCTCCGGTGACGACCGATGTGATCATCGAAGGCGATTGCGCAACTGTCCTTCTGACCCTGCCGGACGGCGAGTTCCAGCTGATCTACATCGACCCACCGTTCAACACCGGGGCGATGCAGCAACGGCGCACGATCACCACGGTCCGCGACGAGGACGGCGATCGCACCGGGTTCGCCGGCCGGCGTTACAGGACCACCGAGACCTCACGCCTGGGCTATCTCGACGTCCACGACGACTACCTCGGGATGCTGGAACCCCTGCTGCAGCAGGCGAAGCGCCTGCTCACCGTCAGCGGCACGCTGTACCTGCACATCGACTACCGCCAGGCGCACGCCGTCAAGCTGCTGCTCGACGACATCTTCGGCGCGGACGCGTTCCTCAACGAGTTGATCTGGGCCTACGACTTCGGCGGCCGGGCACGTGATCGGTGGCCGGCCAAGCACGACACGATCTTCGTCTACGTCCGGACGCCGGGCCGTCACTTCTTCGACCAGGACGCGGTCGAACGCATCCCCTATCTGGCACCCGGACTCGTCGGGCCCGAGAAGGCGGCGCGCGGCAAGCTGCCCACCGATGTCTGGTGGCACACCATCGTGCCGACCAACGGCCGGGAGAAGACCGGCTACCCGAACCAGAAACCCGAGGGCATCCTGCGACGCATCGTCCAGGCGTCCTCGCGCGAGGGCGATCGGGTGCTCGACTTCTTCGCCGGCAGCGGCACCACCGGCGCGGTCGCCCACCAGCTCGGCCGTCGCTTCACCCTGATCGACCGTAACGCTGAGGCGATCGCGATCATGCGCACGCGACTGCCGCACGCGCAGGTCGTCAGCGCCGGTCGTTGAGGGCAAGCACCAGCGAACGCAGCTGATCGCTGGTCAGCGGCGGGACGTCGGAGACAGCCGGTTCGATCCGCGGTGGCTTGGTGTCCGGCCCGACCTTGTGCGCGCCGAGGTCGGTGCCGGCGATCTGGTTCGTCGTCTCGGCCCAGATCGTGGCCCCATCGCCTGTGACGAGTCCCGCCTCGGTCTTCGCATAGCGGTCGTTCGTCGTGCGCCCGCTGCGCACGACCAGGTAGCCACCGTCCGGCCTGCGCGTGACGCTGCACGGGCCGGTGTAACCGTCGCCATCGCGCCCGCTGCCACTGAAGTCGGCACAGGTCGGCATGCGAACGGACGACGTCCCGGCCGGTGTCACCTGGACGTTCAGGTACTGACCCTGGGCGCTCGCGATGCCGGCGCCCAGGTCGATGTCACCGAGCGGCGGCAGGACATCGACGTTCGCGGGTGCCAACCTGACGTCGCCGAGCTGTTCGACGAGCTCGGTCAGCGTGTCCTTCGTGAGCCGCACGTCGGCCGGTGGCGCGGACGACTCCACGGCGGTGGGCTTCAGCGCCGGCGCGGCAGCGTCGCGATGCGGCGCCGACGGTGGGTCGGTCGCCACCAGCACGAGCGCGAGCGCGGCGATCCCCGATCCCACGCCGGCGATGGAACCGCCCATCAGGATCCGGCGCCGCCGCTGCCGGTGCTGCCCTTCGGCGAACAGCGCCTCGAGGTTGGGCGTGTAGTTCGGCTCGCCGCGCAACGCGGACTCGAGCACTTCCTGGATGTCCGGCATGGTCATCAACCTTCTGTGTCGGTGCCGACGAGCACGCTGTCGTCAAGTTCGGTGTCGACGAGCTCGGCCTCGCCGAGCAAAGCGCGCAGCGTGGCCAACCCACGCGCGGTCTGGCTCTTCACGGTCCCGGGCGTCACGCCGAGCAACGCCGCCGTCTCGGCGACGTCGTAGCCCTCGTAGAACCGCAGGACCAGTGCCGCCCGCTGGCGGGGCGGCACCTTGGACAGGGCGTCGCGGACGTCGAGCCCGGCGGTCGGGTCGGCGTCCGGGGCGGCACGGTCGGGCACCGCGGCGTGCGCGCGCTCGCGCCGCCACGGCCGCCGGCTCTCGTCGATCAACCACCGGACGGCGGTGACCCGCACGTAGCGTTCCATCGCCGCAGGGTCCTGCACACGCGACCACGTCTGATACAGCCGCACGTAGGCGTGCTGCACCGCGTCCTCCGCCCGATGCCAGTCACCGCAGACGAGGTACGCAACGCGACGCAGCCGGGCGGAGGACGCCAGCACAAATGCCGTGTACTGCTGCTCGTCGCCGGCTCGCATCGCTCTCCCTCCGTCGTGGTCGGGAAGAGACGGAAGTCAGGCCTCGGAAGGTTGCACGGACTCTTCCATCTCGTGCTGGCCGCGCAGCCCGTCGGCGGGGACGTGCTCGACCGGCGCAGCGGCGTCCACGAGCTGCCCCTCGGGGGCGCAGCGCAGGTCGTGACCGACCGACGACAGGCATTTGCCGTCGGCCAGGCGCCACTTCCAGCCGTGCATCTGACACGTCATGACGCCGTCCTCGACAGTGCCGAAGCGCGAGAGATCGGCTTTGAGGTGCGGGCAGCGGCGCTGCATCTCCCAGCCTTCGAGAGTGATCGTCTCGGACGCCTCGGACGCGTTCTGCTCGAGGAACCAGCCCTCGGCGTAGTTCAGCCGTTCCTCGGACAGGCACTTGAAGAACACGTAGACGAACTCGTTGTACGGGCCGATGCGCTGCGCCGAGAACCGGCAGGACAGGAACAGCGAGTTGACCCAGTCGATCTGGTGCTCGGCGATCAGCTGCTCGACGTACGCCCGCCGGGTGCGGAAGCGGTACCGCACCTTCTCGCCGTCGTAGGCACGGACCTCGCGTCCGACGAAGTCGATCAGGACGTCGACCTCGCCGCGGTCGGCGTCGTCGAGGGTGAGCTGGATGCCGCCGTCGATGCCGTCGGCGATGTGCGTCGACTCGGCCAGCAGCGGCGTGAACCATTCCTGCAGGGCCGCCAGCACGTCGATCTCGGGATGCGCCCAGGTGGCCTTGACCGCCTCGACCTCGGGTTGGCGACGGGCCTGCATCTCGCGCAGGTACGCGGTCTTGGTTTCGTCGGAGGCGTAGACCGTCGCCGGGTCATAGGGGTGGACGACGGGAGCGCCGGGCTCGTCGAGCGAGGCGACCGTGCCGGGCAGCAACAACCGCCCCTCGTCGTGGCCCTTGGCCGCCAACCAGTCGAGGTAGACGGTCTGGTCGGGGAAGATGTTCGACTCGTCGGCGAAGATGTCGTTGAAGCCCCAGAGCTCGTCGTCGAGGAAGCAGGGCGGGCCGGCGATCGGGAACACATAGGCGGCGTTCAGTTCCTCGATGTAGCGCAGCGTGCGGTCGAACTGCCGGTCGCGCTTCGTCTTGCCCAGCGCCTGCTTGGCCCGCGCCGGCAACTCGTAGACCATCGGGAACCAGATGGCTCCGGAGAACTGGATCAGGTAGGCGTCGACCGGCCCGAGCTCGCGGAACTCCGACAGCTCCGACGGGCGCGCATCGTTCTGGTTGAGCACCCGGTGCGTGCCGTCGGACACCCACAGCGACGAGTCGCCGATCGGGCCGTCCGTCGGAGAGGTGAGTGCCTGGATCATCACGTCCAGGCCGTCGAGGGAGATGACGTCGCCGGACCTGGGCCGGACGAAGGACGTGAACCCGCAGTCGCGCAGCGCGTCCTCGAGCTCGGAGGTCGGGAAGTCGGGCAGCAGCACCGTCGCCGACTTGCTGATGTGCTTCTTCAGGTGCTCGGGGTCGAAGTGATCACGGTGCAGATGCGAGACGAACAGGTAGTCGGCCTGACCGATGGTGTCCCAGTCCAGACCCGAGTTGTCGGGGAACGGGAACCACGAGCCGAAGTACGCGGGGTTGACCCACGGATCGGTGACGATGCTGCCGTGATCCGTCTCGATCAGGACGCTGGCGTGACCCAGACCGGTGATGCGCATGGCGCCCACGGTAGCCAGTGGATCAGGTGTCAGAATGAATGAGCCCCACCGAAGACCCGGCCCCACAGAACGAACAGCCCGACAGGAGCATGCCGTGGCCCTCAAGCCCGGAAGTGAGCAGTCCGACCTCTCCCTGCCCGACGACTACAAGCACGACCACCCCCAGGAGCACCCCGAGCAGTGGGGCTGGCACGGCGAGTTCGGGAAGTGGACCCGCGTCGCGGGCTGGTTCGTGGCGGTCGTCCTCGTGCTGATGTCGACCTCGACGCACTACAACGGGCAGGGCACGCTGTTCCTCGGTCTCAGTGCGGGACTGATCGTCATCAGCCTGTTGCGCGACCGTCAGAAGCGCAAGAACTCCTGGCGTTCATAGCGTTCATAGCGTTCCCAGCTATTCGGCGCGCGCGGCGGCTCTCTCGCGCTGCGCGGTGCGCTTCTCGACGAAGCGTGTCGCCTGCGCGTCGAGCCCGGTCATGAACTCGGCCAGCTCGTCGCGGGCCTGCTCGCCGGCCGGGCCGAAGTCGTCGCGGCTGAAGATCTTCCAGAACCGCAGCACCGGCGCAATGACCTCGTCGTGGTGCAGCCGCAGGTCGTAGATCCCGGCCTTGGCTATGGTCGCCGAGTTGCGCAGGTAGTTGGGCATGCCCTGACCCGGCATCTGGAACCCGACGACCTCGTCGCGGATCGCGGCCATCGTGGCGTCGGGCTCGCGGTCGAGCGCTGCCGCCACGAGGTTGCGGTAGAAGACCATGTGCAGGTTCTCGTCGGTGGCGATGCGCGCCAGCAGCTGCTCGGCCAGCGGGCAGCCGGTGGCCGCACCGGTGTTGCGGTGCGACACCCGGGTGGCGAGTTCCTGGAAGGAGACGTACGCGACGGCCTGCAGCGCGGTCTTGTCGCCCGAGTCGTAGCCCGCGGTCATGTGCAGCATCCGCAGGTCCTCGAGCTCGACCGGGTCGACGCCGCGGGTGACGACCAGGTAGTCGCGCAGCGCGATGCCGTGCCGGCCCTCCTCGGCCGTCCACCGGCCGACCCACTCCCCCCAGGCGCCGTCGCGGCTGAACCGGGTGGCGATCTCGCGGTGGTACGAGGGCAGGTTGTCCTCGGTGAGCAGGTTGACGGTCATCGCGGTGCGGGCGACCGGGTCCAGCGGGGAGTCCTCCGGCTTCCAGTCCTCGCCGCCGAGGAACGCGAAATCGCGACCACGCGACCACGGCACGTAGTCGTGGGGGTGCCAGGTCTTGGCCACCGACAGGTGGCGCTCGAGGTTCTCGGCGACCACCGGCTCGAGATCGTGCAGCAGACGGGCCTGGACGCCCTCGGTCGTGTCTCGTGACGCAAGAACGGTCATGGAACCTACGTTACCGTAGGTTGTCTGTGACAGGCCCTTGTCACCGGTTGTCGAGCAGCGGCTGGGTCGGGTCCCAGGTCTCGCCGGAGGCCGCGTCGCGGCGCCGACGGGCGATTCCGGACAGCGCCTCGAGCACCACCCGGTTGGCCAGGAACGAGGTGATCTCGGCGTGGTCGTAGGGCGGTGACACCTCGACGACGTCGACGCCAACGACCGGGAGTTCGTAGGCGATGCGACGCACCGAGTCGAGCAGTTCGCGGGCGGTGAGACCGCCGGGCTCGGGGGTGCCGGTGCCCGGTGCGTGGCCCGGGTCGCAGACGTCGATGTCGACGGACAGGAAGACGCCGTCGCAGTCGTCGGTGGCGATGTCGAAGGCCTCGGTGAGGCACGCGGTCAGCCCGCGCGCCACGATCTCGGTCATCTCGTAGGAGCGCATCTGCTGCTGCGCCATCCACGACAGTGTGTCGGGTTCGGGCCAGTACCCGCGCAGACCGAGCTGCAGGAACCGGTCACCGCGCACCGCCCCGGACTCGATGAGTCGGCGCATCGGCTGCCCGTGCCCGACGAGCGAGCCGAACTCGATGTCGCCGGTGTCGGCGTGTGCGTCGAAGTGGATCATCGAGACCCGGCCGTGGCCGACGTGCTCCGCCACGCCGGCTGCGTCGGGCCAGGCGATGGTGTGATCGCCGCCGAGGATCAGCGGGATGGCCCCGGTGGCCGCGACCGCAGATACCGCCTCCTGCAGGTCACGCACCGAGCGGCTCGCGTCGCCGGAGTACATCAGGACGTCACCGGCATCGAACACCCGCAGGTCGCGCAGGGCGTCGACGCGCAGGGCCAGCGACGGGCGCGAGCCGTCGTGCGGCAGGTAGCAGCTCTGCCGGATGTACTGGGGCCCGAAGCGAGTGCCCGGGCGGTGCGAGGTGCCGCCGTCGAAGGGCGCGCCGAGGATGACGACATCGGCACCGGCGAAGGTCGAGGCGTCGGCCCAGTCGCACCGCTCGACGCCCAGGAAGGTGATGTCGGGCCCGAACTGGGGCCCGTACCTCACCACGCCCGGCTCACGAGTCGAAGCCCATGCCCAGCCGGTCGAGAGTGCGCAGCCACGGCCCGCGCTGTCCTTCGTTGCGGTCGGCGCGCGCCAGTTCGTGTCGCGTCAGCTGGATGCCCGCCCAGCGCAGCGGTTCGGGAGGGAAGGGCCACGGGCGTGACCGTATCGCCTGCAGGGCCAGCGCCTCACTGGTGTCCGGGCCCCGGCCGTCGAGCAGGTCGAGCGCCACCTGGGCGCCGAAGCGCGTGGCGCCCACGCCCAGCCCGGTGTAGCCGACGGTGTACGCGACCCGGCCGCCGAGTGCCGTCCGTTGGAAGGCGAAGAAGCGGGTGGACGTGTCGATCGCGCCGCCCCAGCGGTGGGTGAACCGCAATCCGTCGAGCTGCGGGAAGGTCTCGAAGAACTGCGCGGCCAGCAGCTCGAAGGTCACCGGGCGCTCGTCGAGTTCGTCGCGCAGGCCGTTGCGCCAGTGATAGATCGCGTCGTAGCCGCCCCACAGGATCCGGTTGTCGGCGGTCAGCCGGTAGTAGTGGAACTGGTTGCTGACGTCGCCGATCCCCTGCCGGTTGCGCCACCCGACGGTCTCCAGCTGTGCGGGCGACAGCGGTTCGGTGACGAGCACGTAGTCGTACACCGGCACCGTGAACGGACGCATCCGCCGCAGCAGGCCAGGGAAGGCGCTCGTGGCCAGCACTGCCCGCGCGCTGTGCACACGGCCGAACTCGGTGCCGAGCCGGACGCCTGTCCCGTCGCGCCGCAGCGAGCGCACCGGCGTGTTCTCAGCGATCCGCACGCTGAGCGACAGGCAGGCCGTCCGCAGCCCCCATGCCAACCGGGCCGGGTCGACGAGCGCGGTGCGATCGCGGTGCCACGCCGCGGCGACGTAGGTCGGCGACGCCACCTCCGCGTGCACGGCGTCGCGGTCGAGGAACTGCGCCTCGTGCCCGAAAGCCTTCGCCTGCTCGACGCTCTCGTGCAACCACGGGATCTGGTGGGCCTGGGTCGCGACCTCGAGCTCGCCGGTGCGGGCGAAGTCGCAGTCGATGCCATGACGGGACAGCGTCTTCTCGAGGGCGTCGAGGTTCTCGGCGCCGAGTCGCTCCAGAGTGGACATCTCGTCCGGGAAGCGACTCAACCCGTTGTCGAGACCGTGGGTCAGGCTGGCCGCGCAGAACCCGCCGTTGCGGCCCGACGCCGCCCACCCGCAGGTTCGTGCGTCGAGCAGCAGGACGTCGCGCGACGGGTCGGCCTCCTTCGCCAGCAGCGCCGTCCAGAGGCCGGTGTAACCGCCGCCGACGACCGTGAGGTCGGCACGTGTCGGGCCGATCAGCGGCGCCGCCGGCTCCGGCCGGTCCGAAGAGTCGAGCCAGAACGACGTCGGTGTCGAGTCGGCCAGCG
>CAZZVT010000041.1:20135-23758 GCA_964657545.1 uncultured Jatrophihabitantaceae bacterium | reverse complement strand
AGCCTGTTCATCCGGCCAGCCCGATGACGGGTACGGCGAGGTCGACGCCGCCACCCGGGGCGGGCAGCCACAGGCCCGCCGAACGGGGACGAGCAGCCGGTCCGCGACCGGTGGCCTCGACGTGCACGCGCCGGGCCCGCAGCCGCCCGCCGCCCGGTGAGCCGCCCGCGCCGAGGCCCGTCCACACCCCTTCGCGGGCGACGAGCCGGACGTCGGCGCCGGACCACGAGTCGGTGTAGGGCATGAGCACGGCGTCCTTGCTGCGTGCCCGGGCGGCGAGCCGGCGTACGTCGCCGGGCACGATCCGGGCCGTACCGGCCGGCGGGCGCGCAGCCACGATGTCGACCGCGTCGAGCAGGGCGCCCACCGCGGTCGTCCACCCCGACCCCGGCGTCGGGACGAGCGCGAGCCGCTGCAGTTCGATGCCGTACTCGCGAGCGGCCTCGGCGCTGATCGGCCCGAACCCGACGAGCGCGCACCAGGCGCCGTCGGCCGAGGCCGCCCCCAGCACCGCGAACAGCAGCGACAACGAGCCACTGACGCTGACCGTGCTTCCGCGCCGCAGCCCGTCGGGCAGGATGGTGCGCAGCGCCGGGGCGACCGGCAGCGGGGGAGCGGTGCGCACGCCGACGTTCGACCAGTCGACGGCACTGGTGCCGTCGGCCCTGCGGATCGCCACGTCGAGCATGACGACATCATCGAACAGATGTTCTAATCCGTCAATCCAGCTATCCATCACCAGCTATCCATCAACCGGCCTGGAGGCTCGCACGGTGCAGTCGTTACGAACACTCGGCGCCAAGGGCGCGAGCCGCAGCCGCCGCTGGCTGCTCGGGATGCTACTGCGCCTGCCCGGCGGTGACTCCGACCCGACGGCGCTGCTCGCCCGCTTCCCCGACGAGGCCAAGATGCCGCTGCGCCGGGTGGGCCTCGACCCGGTACCGGATCTCGCCGCGGTGCGCGAGCGGGCGCCGGTCAGCCGGCTGAAGATGCCGTTCGGCCTGCGCGGCTGGCTGGTCACCGGGTACGAGGAGTCCCGCCGGGTTCTGGCCGCCGACCCGCAGACCTTCAGCAACGACTTCAGCCACATGATCGGCAAGGTCGGCATCGCGGCCGACCAGGACCCGGGCGGCCTCGGGTTCGCCGACCCGCCCGCGCACACCCGACTGCGGCACATGCTGACGCCGCACTTCACCACCCGGGCACTGGCCCGCCAGGAGCCGCGGGTCCGCGAGATCATCGAGGACGCGCTGGCCGACGTCGCCGCGGTCGCCTCCCGCGACACCGCAGGCGTCGTCGACCTGCAGGAGCACTTCGCCCTGCCCATCCCCTCGCGCGTGATCATGGAACTGCTCGGGGTCGAGGCCGACGACCAGGCCGAGTTCCAACGGCTGAGCACCGCGCGCTTCGACTTCAACGAGGGCGCCGGGGCGTCGCTGGACTACATCCAGGAGGCCATCGGCCTGCTGCGCGACGTCGTGGCCCGCCAGCGCCGCGACCCGGGGCCGGGGCTGATCGGCGCCATCCTCACCGAGTACGGCAACTCGATCGACGACGTAGAGCTGGCCGGACTCGCCGACGGCGTGCTCACCGGCGGTCTCGAGACCACGGTCAGCATGCTGGCGCTGGGCTCGGTGGTCCTGCTGCGCGACCCCGAACTGGCGGCGCGGGTACGCGACGACGACGCCGCGGTCGAGCCGTTCGTCGAGGAGGTGCTGCGCCTGCTCAGCGTGGTGCAGGTCGGCTTCCCCCGCTTCGCCCGCAAGGACGTCACGCTCGGCGACAAGGAGATCTTCGCCGGCGACGTCGTCGTCTGCTCGCTCAGCGGCGCGAACCGTGATCCCCGCAGCGGCCCGCAGATGGACACCGTCGTGCTCGACCGTCCGCCGATCTCGCACCTGGCCTTCGGTCACGGGCTGCACCGCTGCGTCGGCGCCGAACTCGCCCGTCTCGAGCTGCGCCTGGCCTACCCCGCGCTGCTGCACCGCTTCCCGAACCTGCGCCTGGCCGTCGACCCGGCCACGCTGCCCTACCGCGACCTGTCGATGGTCTACGGCCTGGAGTCGCTGCCCGTCCGGATCGACTGAGCCGACCCGGTCCCGAACGCTCAGGTCGCAGGGAGCAGTATCGCGGCGTGCGACGGGGCAGACGATCACGATTCATCGCAGCGACGGTGCTGCTGCTGATCGTGCTGAGCGGCTGCACGTCGGGTTCGGCGCCCGGCGCTGCTGGCAATATCGCCGGTCGGCGTCCGGTCACCGCGCCCTCGTCGCGGCCGAACTTCGTCTTCGTCCTCACCGACGACCTGTCGACGAACCTGCTGCCCTACATGCCGAACGTGCAGCGTCTCATGCGGCGCGGGACGTCGTTCTCGAACTACTTCGTGGTCGACTCGCTGTGCTGCCCGTCGCGTTCGTCGATCTTCACCGGCGAGTACCCGCACGACACCGGCGTCTTCACCAACAGCCTGTCCGACGGCGGGATCGGGGCGTTCGACGCACACGGCAACGTCAAGCGGACCTTCGCGTTGGCGATGCAACGCTCGGGCTACCGCACCGCGATGCTCGGCAAGTACCTCAACGGCTACCAGACCGCGGAGAGCCGGCCGGACGGCTGGTCGGAGTGGGACGTCGCGGGCAGTCAGGGTTACCGAGAGTTCAACTACACGCTCAACCAGGACGGCATGCAGGTGACGTACGGCAAGCAGCCGTCGGACTACCTGACCACCGTCCTCGGCCGACGGGCCGGGACGCTGATCAGCAGCGCCCGCCGTCAACCCTTCATGCTCGAGCTGGCGACCTTCGCCCCGCATCAGCCGACGACCCCGGCGCCGCAGGACGCGACATCGTTTGCCGGCCTGACGGCACCCCGCGACGCGAGTTACGGACGCATCCCGACCAACGCGCCGACCTGGCTGCGCACCCTGCCGCCGCTGGCGCGCAAGGACGACGCCGGTATCGACACGCAGTTCCGCAAGCGGGTGCGGGCCGTGCAGGACGTCGATCGCACGGTCGGCGACCTCGAGGCACAGTTGCAGCGCGAGGGGCTGGCCGACAACACCTATTTCGTGTTCAGCTCCGACAACGGCTTCCACCTGGGTGAGCACCGGTTGCTGGCCGGCAAGCAGACCGCGTTCGACACCGACACCAGGGTGCCGCTCATCGTCGCCGGTCCAGGTGTGCCGCAGGGCCGGACGGTCAGCGCGATGACCTCCAGCATCGACCTGGCACCGACGTTCGCCGGCCTCGCCGGCGTCACGTTGGGCGGTCGGCCGGACGGCGTGAGCCTGGCCGGTCTGTGGCACGGGCAGAAGACGCCCACCGACTGGCAGCGCGGCGTGCTGATCGAGCACCACGGCCCCGACCTGGACCCGAACGATCCGGATGCGACGACGGCGCGGCACGGCAATCCGCCGACCTACGAAGCCCTGCGTACGTCGACCGCGCTGTACGTCGAGTACCGCAAAGGCGAACGGGAGTACTACGACCTGACCCGCGACCCGCTCGAGCTGGACAACCTGGCCCCGACTGCGCCGGCGACGACCCTCGCCGCCCTGCACACGCAACTGGGCAAGCTGATCGCATGTCACGGCGCGACGGCGTGCCAGGCAGCCGCCCGCTGAT
>CAZZVT010000041.1:0-20035 GCA_964657545.1 uncultured Jatrophihabitantaceae bacterium | reverse complement strand
GTCAGGTGTTGCGGCGCACGCCGGGGTGTTCGGGGCCCTCGTCGCCGGGGACGGCCTGCTCGGCGTCGCTCTCGCTGATACGGACGCCGGCGAGCGGATCGCCCGCTCCGGTGCCGGCAACCTCCGGGGCCTCCCCGGCCGGCGGCGCGTCGGCGGGGGGCATGCCCTCGCCGCCGGCGGCGCGGGCCAGCGGTGAGCTCTGGTTCTCCTCGAACGCGCGGGCGTCGGCGTTCTCGTAGGCGTTGATGCCCTCGTGCGGCTCGCCGGGCTGCTGCTCGTCGGACGGGGAGGGGGACGATCCGGGTGAACTCATGCGTCGTGCCTACCCGCCGCGGCGTCCGCCTACTCTGAACGGGATGTCCGCCCCGTCCCTCGCCGACCTGAGTGCGCGCCTCGACGGGCTCACGCTGCGCGACCGCCACCGGCTGCGCCGCCGCCTCGACCAGGCCCGCCGCGCGCGCAACCGCGACGTCCAGTTCGGGCGGATCGCCGAGCAGATCACCCGCGGCGAGGCGCTGGTCGCGACCCGCGAGGCCGCCGTCCCGACGATCACCTACCCGGACCTGCCGGTCAGCGCGCGACGCGACGACATCGCCGAGGCGATCCGCGAGCACCAGGTCGTGATCGTCGCCGGCGAGACGGGCTCGGGCAAGACCACCCAGCTGCCCAAGATCTGCCTCGAGCTCGGCCGCGGTGTGCGGGGCACGATCGGGCACACCCAACCGCGCCGGCTCGCCGCCCGCACGGTCGGGCAGCGCATCGCCGACGAGCTGCACACCGAACTCGGCGACGCCGTGGGCTACACCGTCCGCTTCACCGACCAGGCCAGTGACCGCACGTTGATCAAACTCATGACCGACGGCATCCTGCTGGCCGAGATGCAGCGCGACCGCCTGCTGCTGCGCTACGACACGTTGATCATCGATGAGGCGCACGAGCGCAGCCTCAACATCGACTTCCTGCTCGGTTACCTGCGCGAGCTGATGCCGCGCCGCCCCGACCTCAAGATCGTCGTCACCTCGGCGACCATCGAACCCGAGCGGTTCGCCGCACACTTCCGCGGTGCGCCGATCGTCGAGGTGTCCGGGCGCACGTTCCCGGTCGAGATCCGGTACCGGCCGCTCGAGCAGGTGGTTGCAGGGGCGGACGACGACGATTCCGCCGACGGGGCAGACGATCCCGATCATGACGTGATCAGGTCCGTGACCCGCGACCCGACCGAGGCGATCGTCGACGCCGTCCGTGAACTCGAGCGCGAGGCGCCCGGCGACGTGCTGGTGTTCCTGTCCGGTGAGCGCGAGATCCGCGACACCGCGGACGCGCTGTCCGACCTGCCGAACACCGAGATCCTGCCGCTGTACGCGCGATTGTCGACGGCCGAGCAGCAGAAGGTCTTCCAGCAACACACGGGGCGACGGGTGGTGCTGGCGACGAATGTCGCGGAGACGTCGCTGACGGTGCCGGGCATCCGTTACGTCGTCGACCCGGGCACCGCGCGGATCTCGCGTTACAGCCGGCGCACGAAGGTGCAGCGGCTGCCGATCGAGCCGATCTCGCAGGCCTCGGCGGCGCAGCGCGCCGGACGGTGCGGGCGCGTCGCCGACGGCATCGCGATCCGGCTCTACAGCGAGGCCGACTTCGACGCGCGACCGAGGTACACCGAGCCCGAGATCCTGCGGACGAACCTGGCCAGCGTCATCCTGCAGATGGCCGCGCTGCAACTCGGCGACATCGCCGACTTCCCGTTCCTCGACCCGCCCGACCGGCGCAGCATCCGCGACGGTGTCGCGCTGCTGCAGGAACTCGGTGCGTTCGACGCCGACGGCGCGCTGACCGACGTCGGCCGGCGCCTCGCGCAGCTGCCCGTCGACCCGCGCATCGGTCGGATGATCCTCGCGGCGCAGTACGAGGGTTGTGTGCGCGAGGTGCTGGTGATCGCCGCGGCGCTGTCGATCCCCGACCCGCGCGAGCGGCCCGCCGACCGGGAGGAGGCGGCGAAACAGAAGCACGCGCGGTTCGCCGACGAGCACTCGGACTTCGTCGGCTACCTGAACCTCTGGAACCACCTGCGCGAGCAACGGCGCGACCTGTCGGGCAACCAGTTCCGCCGGATGTGCCGTGACGAGTTCCTGCACTACCTGCGCATCCGCGAGTGGCAGGACCTCGTCGGCCAGCTGCGCACGATCGCCCGCGGGCTCGACATCGTCGAGGGCGATGAGCCCGCCGATCCGGGGCGCGTCCATGCGGCGCTGCTCGCCGGCCTGCTCAGCCACGTCGGCTTCCGCGACGGGGATACCCGAGAGTATGTCGGCGCGCGTAACACCCGCTTCGTCCTGGCCCCCGGCTCGACGCTGAGCAAGCGCCCACCCCGCTGGATCGTCGTCGCCGACCTCGTCGAGACCAGCCGGCTGTTCGGCCGGATCGCCGCGCGTGTCGAACCCGAGACCGTCGAGAAGGTCGCGGGAGAGCTCGTCCAACGCACCTACAGCGAGCCGCACTGGGACGCCAAACGCGGTGCGGCCATGGCCTTCGAGCGGGTGACGCTGTACGGCCTGCCGCTCGTGCCACGGCGCCGGATCGGCTACGCGACCGTCGACCCGGAGGAGTCACGCGAGCTGTTCCTGCGGCACGCGCTGGTCGAGGGCGACTGGCAGACGAAGCACCACTTCGTCCGTGACAACACCGCGCTGCGCGCCGAGCTGGAGGAGATCGAGGAACGCGCGCGGCGACGCGACCTGCTCGTCGGCGAGGACGACCTGCACGCCTTCTTCGACGCACGCGTCCCGGCCGACGTCGTCTCGCAACGCCACTTCGACGCCTGGTGGAAGACGCAGCGTCACGTCACGCCCGACCTGCTGACCTTCACCCGCGACGACCTGCTGCGCACCGAGGACGCGGATGTGGTGGGCCCGGACGTGTGGCAGGCCGGCGACCTCGCGCTGCCCGTCAGCTACCGCTTCGAACCCGGTGCCGACGACGACGGCGTCACCGTGCACATCCCCGTCGACGTGCTCGCGCGACTCGGCGGCGACGAGTTCGCGTGGCAGATACCCGCGCTGCGCGAGGAGCTCGTCACCGGGCTGATCCGCTCGCTGCCCAAGGACCTGCGCCGCAACTTCGTCCCGGTGCCCGACACCGCGCGCGCGGTGCTGGCCGAACTGCAACCCGGCCAGGAGCCGGTGCTCGTCGGCCTGCAACGAGAGCTGCAACGGCGCACCGGCGTGCTCGTGCCGCTCGACGCCTTCGACCCCGACAAGCTGCCCTCGCACCTGCGGATGTCCTTCGTGGTCGAGGACCCGGCAGGAGGCGAGGTCGCGCGCGGCAAGGATCTGTCGACGTTGCAGGAGCAGCTCGCCGCACCCGTCCGCGCGGCCGTGGCCGACGCGGTGGCCGGCGAGCTCGAGCGCGACGGGCTGACCGCGTGGCCCGACGATCTGGCCGAGCTGCCGCACCTGGTCGAGCGTCGCAGCGGCGACCATGTCGTGCGCGGCTATCCGGCACTCGTCGACGCCGGGTCGACGGTCGGGGTGCGCGTGTTCGCCTCGGCCGTCGAGCAGCGCGCCGCCACCCGGCTGGGTCTGCGCCGCCTGCTGCGGTCGGCCGTTCCCTCGCCGGTGAAGTCGGTGGAACGCACGATCGGCACCCGCGCCCGGCTGGTGCTCGGCAGCAACCCCGACGGTTCGCTGACTGCGCTGCTCGACGACTGCGCCGACGCCGCCGTCGACGCGCTGGTAGCCGAACCGGTGTGGACACGAGCGGACTTCGACCGCCTGCGGGCAGACGTCGCCCGGCAGCTCGTCGAGCGCACCGCCGCCGTCGTGCGCGACGTCGAGCAGGTGCTGGCCGCGGCGCACGAGGTCCGCCTCGCGCTGCCGGCCGAGCCGCCGCGCACCCAGCTCGACGCCGTCGAGGACATCCGCGAGCAGTTCCGTCGCCTGCTGCCGGTCGGCTTCGTCGCCCGCACCGGGACGGGTCGGCTGCGTGACCTCACCCGCTACCTCACCGCCATCGCCCGGCGTCTCGAGCTGCTGCCCCGTGACGTCGACACCGACCGCGGCCGGATGATCCGCGTGCACGCCGTCCGCGACGCCCACGACGAGCTCGTCCGAGCGCTGCCCGCCACCCGCGCCGCCGGGGAGGACGTCGGTGACATCGCCCGGCTCATCGAGGAGCTGCGCGTGAGCCTGTGGGCGCAGCAGCTCGGCACCCCGCGCCCGGTCAGCGAGAAGCGCATCTACCGGGCCATCGATGCGGTGACGCCGTAGAAAGTTTTCTCTTCGGCTGTCGAATTGGGGGCTGGCGGTTCGACGTATTCATGAGCAAGGGTGAACCGCCCGGGCCGGAACCGAAGGAGAAACCGATGCGCGTGATGGTGATCGTGAAGGCGACCGCGGACAGCGAGAGCGGCCGACTGCCCGAGACGAGTGAGTTCGAGGACATGCACCGCTTCAACGAGGAGCTGGTCAAGGCCGGCGTCCTGCTCGCTGCCGACGGCCTGCAGCCCAGCAGCACCGGCAAGCGGGTGCGCTTCGCGGGCACAGGCTCGACCACCGTCGTGGACGGCCCGTTCGCCGAGACCAAGGAGCTGGTCTCCGGGTTCTGGCTCTGGCAGGTCTCGTCGATGGATGAAGCCGTCGAGTGGGTTCGGCGCGCGCCGTTCACCGACCAGGAGATCGAGGTGCGCAGGGTCTTCGAGGCCGAGGACTTCGGCGAGACGTTCACCGCGGAATTGCAGGCCAACGTGCAGCGGATGCGCGACGAGGTCGCCGCGCAGCAGTGACCTCAGCGCCTGACGAGACGGCCGAGATCCGCCGGCGCATCGACGCGGTCTGGCGGATGGAGGCCGCGCGGTTGATCGGCGGGCTCGCGCGTATCACCGGCGACGCGATGCTCGCCGAGGACCTCGCGCAGGATGCTCTTGTCGCCGCGCTCGAGCAGTGGCCACGGGCCGGGGTGCCCGACAACCCCGGAGCCTGGCTCACGGCTGTGGCGCGGCGGCGCTGGGTCGACTCCGTCCGGCGCGCAGTGACCTACGAGCGCAAGATCAGCGAGATCGGCCACGAGTCGACCGAGGACCCGATGGCGGGGATAGAGATCGAACCGACCGTCACCGACGATGTGCTGCGGTTGATCTTCACCGCCTGTCATCCGGTGCTCGCGCCGGAGGCGAGGGTGGCCCTGACACTGCGGATGGTCGGCGGGTTGAGCACCGACGAGATCGCCCGCGCCCACCTCGTCCCGACCGCGACCATGGCCGCGCGCATCACCCGGGCCAAGAAGGCGCTGTCGGCGGCGGGCGTGCCGTTCGAGGTGCCGGCCGGCGACGAGCTGGCCGCCCGGCTCGCCTCTGTGCTGGAGGTCGTGTACCTCGTCTTCAACGAGGGGTACACGGCCACGAGCGGGCCGGCGTGGACGCGCCCGGTGCTGTGCGAGGAGGCCATGCGGCTGGGGCGCATCCTGGCCGCGCTGGCGCCCCGCGAGGCAGAGGCACACGGCCTGGTGGCGCTCATGGAGATCCAGGCGTCGCGGCTTCGGGCGCGGGTCGCGGCCGACGGTTCGGCAATCACGCTGCTCGACCAGGACCGCGGCCGTTGGGACCGCGTGCTGATCACCCACGCGCTGGCCGCACTCGACCGCGCGGTCGAGCTGGGCGGCGCCGGGCCGTACGTGCTGCAGGCCTCGATCGCCGCGTGTCACGCCCGTGCCGGGTCGGCCGAACTCACCGACTGGCCGCGGATCGCCGACCTCTACGGCCGGCTCGTCGACGCCACCGACTCACCGGTGGTCGAGCTGAACCGGGCGGTGGCGGTGGGCATGGCCGACGGCCCCGCCGCCGGCCTGGCCGTGCTCGACGACCTGATCGCGGACGACGTGCCCGTCCTTCGCGCGTACCACCTGGTGCCCGCGGTGCGCGGTGACCTCCTGCTGAAACTGGGTCGACGCGACGAGGCCCGTGTCGAGTTCGAGGCAGCGGCAGCACTCACCGCCAACGAGTCGGAGCGGGCGCTGCTGCACGGGCGGGCGGCGTCGTGCTGAGATTCGGGGCCGCAGGTCAGAGCTCCAGCGGGGCGCCGCCGGCGAACGACACGACGCTGACGCCGGACGCGGCGGGCCGGACGAGGTGGGCCGCGCCGGACCCGATGACGATGAGGCCGCCGACTTCGTCGACCACGAGCGCGGTGTCGTCGTCGAGGGCCAGGCCTGACGGGACCAGCCCGGCGCTCACCGCCCCGATCAACCGACCGAGCGTGCCCCACTGCGCCGCGTGGGCGTCAACGACGAGTTCCAGCAGCCCGAGTCCGTCGGTGACGGTGACCTCCTCGAGGCCCTCCGCCGCGTCGGGCGGGCACACCGGTCGCCCGGCGAGCAGCCAGCCACCGACGACGGCCTCGGTGGGCGCGATGGCCGCGCCCGCCGAGAACCCGGCGTACGGGCGGCCGCCGGCCAACCAGTGGCGAAGGGGCCCGGCCAGCGGAACCAGGGCCTCGGCGTAGGCAGGGGTCAGCCCGCCGCCGACGAACAGTGCGTCGGCGCCGTCGAGCGAGTCGAGCGAGAACGGCGAACCGAGCGGCAGCAGCACCGGCACCGGCCGGCAGGGTGCGACGGCCTGCAGCGCGGTGGCCCACTCGGCGAAGTCGTCGGCGCCGGATCCTTCGTCGACGATCACGCACGCGATCACGGGGTCGCGGACCGCCGCCGCGAGGAAGGGGGCCAGCAAGGTCCCCAGGTCGTCATGTCCGCCACCGATCAGCACCGCCGTCATGCTGATGATTCTGGGGGGTGGACGGATCGGGCGCGAGGGGACCACCATGAATGCCCGCCGACTTCGGAGAAGGTGCGCCATGGAACCTGCGCAGATCGTCCGCCCGCGCACCGACGAACTCGACGCCGTCCGCCTGCGTCGCGCCGAACTGCGCGAGAGCCTGAGCTTCGTCGAACGGTGCCTGGCCGCGCCCGCGTCGGGGCGGGCGGTGGTGTGGGGCGAGGCCGTGCACGACGCGCTCGGCACGCTGGCCGGCGACTTCCAGGCGCACATCGAGGTCACCGAGGGCCCCGACGGTCTGCATCAGTCGATCCTGTCGCGCGACCTGCGACTGACCAACGCAGTGAACCGGCTGGCAGCCGAGCACGCCGAGATGGCCCGCGAGATCGCCGCACTGGTGGCCGACAGCAGGCCCCCGGTCGGCGAGCAGCACGTCGACAGCGTGCGCGAGCGCGCCACCCACCTGCTCGGGCACGTCGTCCGGCACCGGCAGACGGGTGCCGACCTCGTCTACGAGGCGTTCCACACCGACGTCGGCGGCGTCGACTAGCCCACGACTGGCCTCGTTACTCGGCGAGCTCCTGGTCGAGGTCGACGTCGCGCGTGTGCACCCGGTCGGGGTGCAGGAAGACGAAGCGCTTGTAGGCCCAGAACCGGAACACGGTGCCGATCGCGATGGTGCCCAGGTTGGCCACGTAGACCTCGGTGCTCGCGTGCCCGTAGTGCAGCTGGTAGACGAACAGCGCGATGACCGCCTCGGAGAAGGCCAGCGTCACGAGGTTGATGCCGAAGAAGGTCGCCGTCTCGCGGCCGATCGTCGTGCGGGCCCGGTGGGAGAACGACAGGAAGCGGTTGCCGAAGTAGGCGACGATCGTCGACACCGTCGTCGAGATCGCCTTGGCCTTGAGGGCGCCGTCGGGCGACAGCCAGGTGAACAGGCCCAGGTCGATCGCGAAGGCGACCGCGCCGACCGCGCCGAAGGCGGTGAGCTCCTTGACCAGGATCCGCCACGAGGTGCGCACGTGGGCGACCAGCTTCGTGCGCAGGGTCGCGGGGCCGAACAGGGTCATGGTGAGCTGACGCTACCGCTCGACCCTCCCGATCGTTTCGGACGCGCACAGCCCGGGGCCAGGCGGCCCCCCGGTCTAGGCTGCTGGCTGTGGACGAACGCACCGGACTGCCGGTCGTGGGCATGATCGGTGCCGGGCAGCTGGCCCGCATGACCCACCAGGCTGCCGTCCCGCTGGGCCAGTCGCTGCGGGTGCTCGCCGATTCGGCCGACGACGGTGCGGCGCTCGTCGCGCACGACGTCGTGGTCGGCGACTACCGCTCGCTCGAGGACCTGCGGGCGTTCGCGGTCGGCTGCGACGCGATCACCTTCGACCACGAGCACGTGCCGAACGCGCACATCGTCGCGCTCGAGGCCGACGGCGTCACGGTGCATCCCGGCGCGGCCGCGCTCGTCTTCGCCCAGGACAAGGGCGAGATGCGCCGCCGGTTGTCCGCGCTCGGCGTCCCGTGCCCGCGCTGGGCGCCCGTCGACTCGCCCGCCGATCTCGCCGGCTTCGCCGAGCAGGGCGGCTGGCCGGTCGTGCTGAAGGCCACCCGCGGCGGTTACGACGGCAAGGGCGTGTGGGTGGTCGGCTCGATGGCCGAGGCCGAGCCGGTGCTCGCCTCCGGCACGCCGCTGATCGTCGAGGAGAAGGTGGCGATCGTGCGCGAGCTCGCGGCCGTCGTCGCTCGCTCGCCGTTCGGCCAGGGTGCGGTGTGGCCGATCGTCGAGACCGTGCAGCGCGACGGCATCTGCGTCGAGGTGCTCGCGCCCGCGCCCGATCTCGACGACGAGACGGCCGAGCACGCCCAGGCGCTCGCGCTGCGGATCGCGAACGAGCTCGGCGTCACCGGGGTGCTGGCGGTCGAACTGTTCCAGACGGCTGACGGGCTGGTGATCAACGAGCTGGCGATGCGCCCGCACAACTCCGCGCACTGGACGATCGAGGGTTCGGTGACCTCGCAGTTCGAGCAGCACCTGCGTGCGGTGCTCGACTACCCGCTCGGCGCCACCGACCCGGTGGCGCCCGTCGTGGTCATGGTCAACCTGCTCGGCGGGCCCGAGGACGTCGAGCCCAAGGGCATCGACGAGCGCGTCCACCACTGCTTCGCGCACTGGCCCGAGGTCAAGATCCACCTGTACGGCAAGCAATGGCGTCCCGGCCGCAAGGTGGGGCACGTGACCGCTCTGGGCGACGACCTCGAGACGGTACGTCGACGGGCCCGCGAGGCCGCCCGGTACCTCATGCTCGGTGATGGGGCCGCCGAGGAGTCGAGCCGTGGTTGAGCCGCAGGTCGGCGTCATCATGGGTTCGGACTCCGACTACCCGGTGATGTCCGCCGCGGCCGAGGCGCTGGCCGAGTTCGACGTCGCCTGCGAGGTGCGGGTGGTGTCGGCGCACCGCACGCCGCACCAGATGACCACCTACGCGCAGCAGGCAGCCGGGCGCGGCCTGAAGGTGATCATCGCCGGTGCGGGTGGGGCCGCGCACCTGCCCGGCATGATCGCTGCCTCCACGCCGTTGCCGGTCATCGGCGTCCCCGTGCCGCTGAAGTACCTCGACGGAATGGACTCCCTGCTGTCGATCGTCCAGATGCCGGCCGGCGTGCCGGTGGCGACCGTGTCCATCGGTGGCGCGCGCAACGCGGGTCTGCTCGCCGTCCGCATCCTGGCCGTGGCCGACGACGTGCTGGCCCGCCGCATCAGCGGTTTCCAGCTCGAGCTCGCCGCGGCGGCCCAGGCGAAGGACGCCGCTCTGCAGAAACGCCTGGGCCAGCACTGATTGATCGGGCGTCGGCGCTTCGCCGTGACACTCCTTCATTTTGTTCTTACAGTGGCCGCGTGATGCGCGGCACGTACCTCCGGCGGGTGACCTTGGTGCCCGAGGTCTCGGCCGCGGATCGCCTCGCGCTCACCGGGTTCGCCGCGGTGCTGATGCTGGCGGCCGTGGGCGCGCTCGGCACGCTGCCGTCGCACGGGCCCGCCGCCGGGCAGGTGCGGATCGCCGCCGCTGACATCGCCGCTCCCGCCGCAGCCGGGTTGCCCAAGGTGCAGGACGGCCGGGTGCTCACCCGTTTCGCCGACGCCGGGTTCCTCGGCATCGTCCTCGACGGTGCGCGCAGCAACGTTCTGCACGTGGTCGTCCCGCGCGGCAGCCGGCCGGTCGACTGCAATGTCATCGAGCCGGCCGTGCACGTCACCGAACAGAGCGCGAGCGACGTGCGCCTGGTCGTCACCGGCTACCAGTACGTCCCCCGGGCGAGCGCCGCTGCGGGCGGCACCACCTGCGTCACCGCCGGGTCGACGTCGCTGCCGGTCGAGCTCGCCGCGCCGCTGGGCGACCGTCGCGTGTACGAGGGGAGCGCGCCCGAGGCCACCACGGTGGCCGACCCGGCCGATCTGCCGCAGCCCGTCACCCTGCCCAAGGGGTATCGGGCGCACTCGACGAACCCGGTCACCCCCGCCGCCGACGACCTGGTCGGCGAACGCAGCTACGTGCACGGCGACAACCAGCTCGTCGTCCGGGTCGGCTCGCGCTACGACGTCCTCGCCGAGGGTGACCAGCGCGCGGACGCGACCGTCGACGGGCACGTCGCGGCGATCACCGACGGCGGTGCCGGCCGGTGCGTCACCTGGACGGAGCTGTCGGGACGGGTTCGGCAGGTGTGCAGCACCGGCACCCGGCCGCTGGCCACCACCACCCTGCTGACGGTCGCCCGCAGCCTGCGCTGAGCGCCGGTCCGTACAGTGACCGGATGCCGGTCCCCCTTCGACAACGACTGCGCTCCCGAACCTTCGCGATCGTGGCCGTCGCCGTCCTGGTGCTGGTTGTCGGGGCCGTGATCGTGGGTGTCAGGTCGTCGTCGGACTCGGTGACCACGCGCTCGCAGTTCCTCACCGGCACCCCCGAGGCCGGCAAGCAGGTCCGCCTCGACACCACGCTGTACATACCGTCCAGTACGCCCGCTCCGGCAGTGCTGCTCAGCCAGGGTTTCAGCGGTGACAAGACCGGTCTGGCCGGCACGGCCAAGACACTCGCACAGCACGGCTATCTCGTGCTGACCTACAGCGCGCGCGGGTTCGGCAGGTCCGGTGGGCTGATCCATTTCGCCGCGCAGGACTACGAGGTCCACGACGCGTCGCTGCTCGTCAGCTACCTCAGCGGGCTCCCGCAGGTCGAGAAGGCGAACGGCCGGGCGCAGATCGGCGCGGCCGGATCGTCCTACGGCGGCGGGCTGTCGCTGCTGCTCGCCGCGGCCGATCATCGCGTCGGCGCGGTGGCCGCCGACATCACCTGGAACGACCTCTCGCACGCCTTCTTCCCGAACAACGCCGGCAGCAGTCCCGGCGTGTTCAAGCGGCTCTACGTCGGCTCGCTGTTCGGCAACGGGTTCGGCGAGACGGCCTCGGTGCTCACGCAGCTGGCTGCCGGCCGGCAACCGTCCGCGTCGACGACCCCGGTCAGCTGCGGCAACTTCGCCGCCGAGGTCTGCTCTGCGTATCAAGCCTCCGCGACGGCCGGCGCACCCACCGCAGCGCTCACCGCGATCATGAAGGCGGCCAGTCCGGCGACCTACCTGGCCAGGATCGACGCCCCGACGCTGCTGACGCAGGGGGAGCAGGACTCGCTGTTCCCACTGTCCGAGGCGGACGCCAACGCGCGTGGCATCGCCGCACACGGCACCCCGGTGAAGGTCGTCTGGCGCCAGGGTGGGCACGACGACAGCTCGGTCGGTGGCGGCACCGTCACCAGTGCGGCGCTCTCGTGGTTCGGCACCACGCTCGGCTCCGGTCGCGGCGAGATCGCGAAGAGTCAGCCGTTCCAATTCTCCGAGGAAGGCGCCGTCGTCTCGGCCGCCACCGGCAGCGCCGACAACGAGGTACTGCGCGCGGGCGGGTACCCGGGCGTGGCCGGTACCGCCGCCGCCCGTATCAGGACCGTGACCGTGCGCGGCCCGTCGCAGCCGGTGGCCGCGCCGGCGGGTGGCTCGCCGTCGACGATCACCAGCATTCCCGGCCTGGGCGCGCTGCTGAACACCGTCTCGAGCACCGGAGGGCTCAGCGCGCTGTCCGCCCCGCCGGGCCAGACGGCCGCGTTCGTCTCCCCGTCGCTCGACTCCGACACACGCATCGTCGGCTCGCCGACCGTCCGGCTGACCGTGACGCCGCAGACGTCGGGCGACGTCGTGCTGTTCGCCGGGTTGCGCGATCTCGCCCGTGACGGCTCGAGCACCCTGCCGTCGCAGCTCGTCTCGCCCCTGCGTCTGGTGGGCGCCCGCGCCGGCGTGCCGACGACCGTCACGGTGCAGCTGCCCTCGATCGTGCGCAACGTGCTGGCCGGTCATCGGCTTGCGCTGACGGTGACCACGACCGACTTCGCCTACGCGAACGAGACCACGCCCCGCACGTACACCATCTCGCTCGCCGGTGGGGCGTCGGCGATCAGCATCCCGACGGTGGCCGGCAGTGCGATCGGCGGCGGGCACCCGGTCATCTGGCTGGTCGTCGGGCTGATCGTCGTCGCGCTGGTGGCGCTGGGCGTCACGGGGGTATTCGTCCGCCGCCGGCTCACCCTGAAGTCGGTGCCCGAGCTGGCGAGCGTGCCGGTCAGCATCGAGAACCTCGTCAAGGAATACAAGGGCGGCTACCGCGCCGTCGACGACGTCACCTTCCGGGTCGAGCGCGGTCAGGTCGTGGGCCTGCTCGGGCCGAACGGCGCGGGCAAGACCACTGCGCTGCGCACGCTGGTCGGGCTGATCACCCCGACGTCGGGGGCGATCCACGTCTTCGGCGAGCCTGTCGTGCCGGGTGCGCCGGTGCTGGCCCGGCTCGGCTCGTTCATCGAGGGACCCGGGTTCCTGCCGCACCTCAGCGGTCGCGACAACCTGCGCCTGTACTGGGCCGCCACCGGCCGGCCCGACGACGAGGCCGAGTTCGACGTCGCGCTCGACATCGCCGGGCTCGGAGCCTCGATCGACCGTCGGGTCCGTGCCTACAGCCAGGGCATGCGGCAGCGTCTCGGTATCGCGCAGGCGATGCTCGGGCTGCCCGAGCTGCTGGTGCTCGACGAGCCGACCAACGGCCTCGACCCGCCGCAGATCGCGGAGATGCGCGAGGTGCTTCGCGAATACGCCCAGACCGGGCGCACCGTCATCGTGTCCAGTCACCTGCTGGCCGAGGTCGAGCAGACCTGCACGCACGTCGTCGTCATGCACCGTGGGCGGCTCGTGGCCTCCGGCTCGGTCGACGACGTCGTCGCCGGCACCGCCGGGCAGCAGCTGGCCGTCGACGACCCGGAGCAGGCGTCGCGCGTACTCGCCGCCGCCGGCATCGGCGTGCAGCTCGTCCCGGCGCGACGAGCCCTGGAAGACGTGTTCCTCGATCTGATCGGAAGCGACGACTGATGACCGAGTCCACCACGCGCCCCAGCACGAAGAAGGCGACCGACCGCGAACTCTCGCGCGTCGCGGCCACCAGACGGGGCTTCCACGACCGGCTGGCGGCGCTGGATCCCGATCGAGCCCCGACGTTCGACCCGCGACGCACCCTGCGGCTGCGGGTCGAGTTCGAACGTCAGCTGCGCCGGCGCCGTACCCAGGTGGCCTTCGGGTTGCTCTTGGTGCTTCCCGTCATCATCGCCCTGGCCTTCAAACTGGGCGGTTCGGCCAGCAGCGACGCCTCGCAGCTCGTCGTGCTGGCGACCTCCGGCGGGTACAACTTTGCGCTGTTCACCGAGTACGTCTCGGTGGGCTTCCTGATCGTCGTCGTGGTGGCGCTGTTCTGTGGGGACACGATCTCGAGCGAGGCGACGTGGTCGTCACTGCGCTACCTGCTGGCCCAGCCGGTGCGTCGACCGCGGCTGCTGCGCCAGAAACTGGTGGTCGGCGGTGCGCTCAGCTTCGCCGCGATCGTCGCCCTGCCGGTGTGGGCGTTCGTGGTGGGCGGCCTGTTCTTCGGCTGGGGACCGGCGAAGTCGCCCCTCGGCGGCACCTTCGACACCAGCGCCTCGATCTGGCGGCTGATCGTGGTCATCGGGTTCATCAGCATCCGCATGCTGATCTTCGCGGCGCTGGCCTTCCTGCTCTCGACCGCCGTCGACAACCCGCTCGGTGCGGTCGGTGGTGCGGTGATGGCGGCTGTCGTCTCGAGCATCCTCGACCAGATCACGGCACTGAAGTCCTACCGCGACTTCCTGCCGACGCACTACAACTACGCGTGGGTCGACTCGCTCAGCTCGCCGATCCGATGGGACGACATGATCCGCGGCACCGGCGTTGCACTGGTCTATGCGGCGGTGTTCCTCGGCTACGCGTGGTTGCGCTTCGACCGCAAGGACATCACGTCGTAGCCGACCGGCGGGAGCGGTAGGCAGCGACGTTGACGCGGTTGCCGCAGCCGCTCTCGCAGAAGCGCCGCGAACGGTTCCTGGACAGGTCGACGAGCACGTTGCGGCAGCCGTCGGCCGCGCACAGCCGCAGGCGGTCGAGTTCGCCGCTGCGGATCACGTCGACGACGCCCATGGCCGCCTCAACCGCCATCCGATCGGCCAGCGGGGCGCGGGCCGGTGTCGCGTGCAGGTGGTAGTCCCAGTCGTCGTGTGCGACCAGCTGCGGTAGTGCCCGCGCCTCGCGCAGCAGGCGGTTGACGATGCGCACCGCCTGGTCGACGTCGGCCGTCCAGATCGCCCGCAGCCGTGGTCGCAGCGCCTGCACGCCGGCGAGCTCGGCACGGGTACGGCGGTGCGCGCCCGTCCAGCCCCAGGTGGTGACGAAGCCCGCAAGCTCGGCGACGGTGTCGAGACCGCCGTCAGCCTCGGTGTTGACCAACGCGGCCGCGGCGGTGAGCGCTACCTCGGTGTCATGGGCGAAAAGCACTTTGACTCCTGTCGCTCCGGCTCGCTAGTGTCATGAGCATACGAGAATTTGAGTCCTTACCGGTGAGAGGCGGGCAGGGTGGCGCGCATCGGTGCGGCGGGGCTGGGGCTCGCGGTGCTGTCCGCGGCGACGTTCGGTGTCTCGGGACCGTTCGCCGACTCGCTCATGGCTGCCGGGTGGACGCCCGGCGCGGCGGTCATCTTCCGAATCGGCATCGCGGCGGTCGTCCTCACCGTCCCGGCGATGCGCTCACTGCACGGTCACCGGGTGCTGCTGCGCCGCGACAACGTCGTCGCCGCTGTCGCCTACGGGCTGCTGGCGGTGGCCCTGCCGCAGCTGTTCTTCTTCAACGCCGTCCATCACCTCTCCGTGGGGGTGGCGCTGCTGCTCGAGTACAGCGGCACGCTGCTCGTCGTGCTGTGGATGTGGGGCCGGCACGGGCAGCGTCCCACGCCGCTCACGGTCGCCGGGGGAGTGCTGGCCCTCGGCGGGCTCGTGCTCGTGCTCGACCTCACCGGGACGCAGCGGGTCGACGTCGTCGGCGTCCTGTGGGCGCTCGGCGCCGCGGTCGGGCTGGCCGCGTACTTCGTCCTGTCCGGCCGGCAGGCCACACACCACGACGAGGACCTGCCGCCCCTGGCCATGGCGTGGGCCGGCATGGTCGTGGCCACGCTGGTGCTGGCGCTGTCGGCCGTGGTGGGCGTGATCCCGTTCGCGGCCGCCACCCGCGACGTCCGGTTGGCCGACCACGCGACGAGCTGGCTCGTGCCGGTGCTCGGCCTGTCCCTGGTCGCTGCTGTGATCGCGTACGTCACGGGCATCGCGGCCGCGCGGCGTCTCGGTGCCCGGCTCGCGTCGTTCGTCGGGCTGGCCGAGGTGCTGTTCGCGATCGTCTTCTCGTGGCTGCTGCTCGGTCAGCGTCCGGGCATCCTGCAGGGCGTCGGCGCGGTGATCGTTCTGGCCGGCATCGCCCTCGTCCGCCTCGGCGACCGCACCGATGCCGGGCGCGTCGGGTCGCCGGGTGTGCTCGCGACCGAACCGGTCTGACGTACCGTTCGCCCGGTGGAACGGCCTGCGCACGCCCGGCAGGTCACGGTCGCGCCCGAGCGGCTGGAACGCTGGCTGGCCGGGTTCGTCGAACGGCACGGCGCTGTCGACACCCATGTCGGCGGCGATGTCGTCACGCTGGTCGGTGCCGACGGCGATCGCGCGTGGATCGACGTGCCGTACCCCCCGCTGAGCGAGCTGACGGTCGAGGCGCTGACGGCGCATGCGACACGGGCGCGGCGCGTCGGGGTGCTGCTGGTGCGGCGCGGCGGGTACGCGGTCGGCGTGTTCGACGGTGCCGAGCTGGGCATGTCGAAGGTCGGCTCCCGCTACGTCCAGGGCACCACCAAGGCCGGCGGCTGGTCGCAGCAGCGTTACGCCCGTCGCCGCGCGAACCAGGCCGACGCCGCGTTCGCCGCTGCCGCCGACACCGCGGTGCGCGTCCTCGGTGCACAGGGCGCGCTCGAGGCGCTCGTCGTCGGCGGCGACCGGGACGCGGTGTCGACGGTACTGAGCGACCGTCGCCTTGCCGGCCTGCCTGCGCCGTCGGGGCCCTGGCTCGAGGTGAAGGACCCCAAGCTGGTCGTCCTGCGCGCGACCCCGACCCAGTTCCGCGCGGTCCGGGTCTCGCTCGTGCCCTGACCCGTACCCCGGACGCGGCGGGTCCGGCCGCCGGCGCCCAGCTGCCTTTCGTAGGGTGTACGGATGCCCAGCGCCCGCGTCGAGAGCCTCGTCGCGTGGGGTGCTCGCCTGGTGGTCGGCGCGCTCACGGTGGTCTACGCGGGCCTGAAGCTGTTGCCGGTGCGGCGCAAGGTCGTGCTCATGTCCCGGCTGTACAGCCGCACGTCGCAGGACTTCGACCGGGTGCGTGAGGAGATCAGCCGGCAGGATCCGTCGCTGCAGGTCGTCGTGCTGAACCACCGCAACACCAATCCGCTCGGCGTGCCCGCCCAGATGCTGCAGGAGATGTACCACCTGGCGACGTCCAGGGCGTGCATCACCGACAGCTACATGGCCGCGATCAGCGTCCTGCGCCACCGCGATTCGCTCGTCGTCGTGCAGATGTGGCACGCGCTCGGGGCGGTCAAGCGCTTCGGGCTCGCAGCGCTCGACACCGACGAGGGACGATCGCGCGAGCTCGCCGCCGCCATGCGCATGCACCAGGGTTACGACTGGGTCATCGCCGGCGGCCAGCGCATGGTCGCGCCGTTCGCCGAGGCCTTCGGGGTCGCACCGTCGCACGTGCTGCCCATCGGCACGCCGCGCGTCGACATGCTGCACGACCCGCAGGTCACCGCCGCCAAGCGCGCGCGCATCCAGGAGGCGCACCCGCACCTCGGCGACAAACCGCTCGTGCTCTACGCACCGACCTTCCGCAAGGGCCTGCCGGTGCGCGTCGAGGACCTGCTCGACGCGCTGGGCCCCGACGACTTCGACGTCGTGGTCACCCTGCATCCGCTCGACCGCCGCGACTTCTCCGATCGACCGGGCGTCGTGCAGGACCGTCGGTTCTCGACGCTCGACTGGCTGGCCGTGGCGGACCACGTGATCACCGACTACTCGGCCATCGTCTTCGACGCCGCGGTCGTCGGTGTCCCGCTGTACTTCTACGCCTACGACCTCGAGGACTACCGCGCACGCCGCGGCCTGTTCCTCGACTACGTCAACGAGATGCCCGGCCCCGTCGCCACCGAGGCCAAGGACGTCGTCGCGGCCATCGTCGAGAACTCGGCCATCGTCGGGAATTCAGCGCACGAATCGGACGCCTTGTCCTCCGTCGCCCATTTCCGCGACGAGTTCGTGGCACCGTCCGACGGCGGCTGCACGCGGCGCATCGTGGCCCTGGCGCTGGGTGCCTCCCCGGCGGACCTCGCATGAGCCTGAAGCGACGGGTCACCACCTACGGCATCGCCGTGCTGAAGCACCATCCCGGCCTGCGCACCCGCTACCGGCACTGGCGCACCCGGCAACGGTCGATGCTGTTCCGTTGGAACTCGCGCGGGGCTCCCGACTCCGGCCTGATCGTGTTCGAGAGCTTCCTGGGCCGCACCTATGCCGGCTCGCCCCGTGCGCTCTACGAGGCGATGCTCGACGACCCGCGCTACGCCGACTGCCGCTTCGTCTGGTCGCTGCGCAACCCGGCCCGGGCGAGAGAGTTCCCCGCGCTCGGTGATCCGCGGACCAGCATCGTGCGGTACCGCTCGGCGCCGTTCTACCAGGCCTTCGGGCGGGCGGCGGTCTGGATCAGCAACTCGATCATCGCGCCCGAGCTGCACCCCCGGTCGGGCCAGACCTATCTGCAGACCTGGCACGGCACGCCGCTCAAACGCATCGGCATCGACGTCGTCGAGACCACCGAGACCGCGATGAACGGCAAGGACGAGATCGACCAGCGCTACCGCGTCGAGGCGCGCAAGATCACCCGCTTCCTGTCCTCGGCCCCCTTCACCACCCGGTGCTTCGCCAGCGCCTTCGGCGTGCCGCCGGCGAAGGTCGACGCCCTGTTCCTCGAGTCGGGCAGCCCCCGCAACGACCAGCTCGTCAACGCCGGCGACGCCGACGTCAAGGCTGCGCGTGAGCGGCTCGGCATCGCGCCGGAGAAGAGGGTCGTCCTGTACGCACCCACCTGGCGCGACGACCAGCACAGCTCGAGGTCGGGCTACGTCTACCGTCAGCCGCTGGACCTCGACGCCCTGCGCCGCGCGCTCGGCGAGGACTGGGTCGTGCTGTTCCGGGCGCACTACCTGGTGACGAACTCCCTCGACCTCGCGGCGCATCGAGGGTTCGTCATCGACGTCTCCGGTGTCGACGAGATCAACGAGGTGTGTCTGGCCAGCGACATCCTGCTGACTGATTACTCGAGCATCTACTTCGACTACGGCCTGCTCGACCTGCCGATGATCTTCTTCATGTACGACCTGGAGCGCTACGAGAGTGCGTTGCGCGGCTTCTACCTGCCGGCCGACAGCGTGCCGGGGCCGATAGTGAGAACCCAGGACGAGCTCGTCGCCGCACTGCTCGACCCGCAGCTCGGCACAGCCGATGCCGATAGGCGCCGCGCCATGAACGCGCAGATGTCGCCCCACGACGACGGGCGGGTCTGCGAACGCGTACTCGACGTCCTGCGTGCGGATCTGGAACACAGCGGGGAACGGGCTGCCGCGAGCCCGGAACGCGCGGTTTAGACCCACCCGGGACTCTGGTAGGCATGAGGCATGCGCTTGGCCCCGGATCTGCCATGACCGACATCGCCCCCCTGCCGGCCCGTCCCGCGTGGGCTGCCCTGACCGCACATCACGCCGAGGTCGCCGACACCCACCTGCGCGACCTGTTCGCGGCGGATCCCGACCGCGGCACCGCCTTCGCCGTCGAGGCCGAGGGCATCTACCTCGACTACTCGAAGAACCGCATCACGCACGAGACGCTGCGCCTGCTGCTCGAGCTCGCCGAGCAGTCCGGACTGGCCGGGCGCATCGCCGCGATGTTCGGCGGCGAGAAGATCAACATCACTGAGGACCGCGCGGTCCTGCACGTCGCGCTGCGGGCGCCGAAGAACACCAAGATCCTGCTCGACGGTGTCGACGTCGTGCCCGCCGTCCACGAGGTGCTCGAGCGGATGGCCGAGTTCGCCGACAAGATCCGCAGCGGATCCTGGCTGGGTCACACCGGCAAGCCCATCGTCAACATCGTCAACATCGGCATCGGCGGCTCCGACCTGGGGCCGGTGATGGCCTACGAGGCACTGCGGCACTACTCGCAGCGTGAGCTGACGTTCCGTTTCGTGTCGAACGTCGACGGCACCGACTTCGCCGAGGCCACCCGCGACCTCGATCCCGAGCAGACGCTGTTCATCGTGTCGTCGAAGACCTTCACGACGCTCGAGACGATGACGAACGCCACCACCGCCCGCGACTGGATCCTGGCCGCGCTCGACAGCAGGTCCGCGATCGCGAAGCACTTCGTGGCGGTGTCGACGAACGGTGACGCGGTGTCCGAGTTCGGTATCGACGTCATGAACATGTTCGGCTTCTGGGACTGGGTCGGCGGGCGGTACTCCATGGACGCAGCCATCGGGCTGTCGACCATGATCGCGATCGGGCCGAGGCGCTTCCGCGAGCTGCTCGACGGGTTTCACGCGATGGACACCCACTTCCGCACCGCACCCTTCGCGCAGAACCTGCCGGTGCTGCTCGGCCTGCTGACCGTCTGGTACACCGACTTCTTCGACGCCCAGGCCCAGGCGGTGCTGCCCTACGACCAGTACCTCAAGCGGTTCCCGGCCTACCTGCAGCAGCTGAC
>CAZZVT010000040.1:11554-23791 GCA_964657545.1 uncultured Jatrophihabitantaceae bacterium | reverse complement strand
ACGGCGTTCACGCCGCCGCCGCCGACGCCGACGACCTTGATGACCGCGAGGTAGTTGTGCGGTGCTGTCATGGGGTGGCTCCTGAAGTCGTCGATCGTTCGATCGGTCTGTGGGTCAACTCTCACCCTCAAGTACACGGTTAACGTTATGTCAACCTCGGGCAATAGAACGAAGCTAGATCGACGGGCCGCGGATCATCGTCAGGCGCGCCGCGCGACACGCCGAGATTTCGGCGTCAGTGGCTGAACGGGCGCTGCGGGTCGACGACGTCGAACTGGGTGTCGTCCTTCGCATGGGCCAGCAACACCGGCAGGATGCGGCCCTTCGCGGCATTGCCCGACGCGCTGCCCCATTGCACGATGCGGCCCTTCGTCAGCACGAGCGTGATGGCGCTCGGATCGAGGGCGTCGATCGACTGCACGTCCGGGCGAAGGGAGACCGGCAGCGCCGCACCCACCTGGGCGACCGCGGCACGCGCCGAGCGCGCCGCCGCGCCCGTCGGCACCACCAGCTTCGGCAACGTCGAGGGCGCCGTGGACACCGAGCGGTAGGCGTCACCCGAGCGGTCGACGAGCAGCACCCGGCCGTCCGAGCGCAGGTAACCGACCGGCGTGCGTTCGGTGATGGTGACGACCACCGTGGACGGGAACGAGGTGCTCACCTGCGCAGTCGCGACCCCGGCCAGTGCCTCGACCCGACGGGTGACGGCGGCAGTGTCGAGGCGGATCAGCGCCGTGCCGTGCCGGACGTGTGCCGCGGCCTCGACCTGCGCGTTCGTGAGGGTGTGCGCCCCGCGAACCTGCACCGAGCGGACACCGAACAGCGAGCTGAACGCGACGACCCAGGTGAGGACGGCCGCCAGCACCACGACAACGCCGGCGATGATCACCAGCCGCAGGCGGCGACGGTGCTGCGGCGTGGCGGGCTCGTCGCCGACCTCGGAATCCGGCTGCCGCAGCGAGAACGTCGTGCTCATGTCCGCCGCCCGGCACACGTCTCGCGGATGGTGTCGCAGAGCAGGTAGACGTTGCCGATGCCCATCGTCCAGACGAGGTCACCGGGCCGCGCCACCTCGGCGATCCGATCGGGCACCGCGTCGTAGTGCGGCTCGTAGATCACCTGACCCTCGGGCAGCTCGACGAGGTCGCTGATCGTCGCACCGGTGACGCCCGGGATCGGCTCCTCGCGGGCCGGGAAGACGTCCATGACGACCGCGACGTCGGCCAGCTGCAGTGCCTCGGCGAACTCGCGTGCGAAGGTCTGCGTACGGCTGTAGGTGCCGGGCTGGAAGACGGCGATCAACCGGCCGGTGCCGGCCAGCGCCTCGCGGGCCGCGGTGAGCGACGCGGTGATCTCGGTGGGGTGGTGGGCGTAGTCGTCGACGACCCGGACGCCGCCACCCTCGCCGTACGACTCGAAGCGCCGGCGGACCCCGGCGAACCCCGCCCAGGAGGCGACCGCGGTGTCGATGTCCAGCCCGAGCTCGGCAGCAAGCGCCAGTGCGGCGGCGGCGTTCAGCGCCATGTGGTCGCCGAGCAGCGCACCGACGCGCACCCGCCGCTGACCCAGCCGCGGTCCGGCCACGGTGAACTCGACCGCGTCAGGACGGGTGAGGATGTCGAAGACCGCGAAGTCTGGGCCGTCGGCGCCGGTGGTGGCCTTGCCGTAGGTCAGGACGCGACGCCCGGCGGCCCGGGCGTAGTCGGCCATCCGGCGGGCGCCGACGTCGTCGGCACAGGTCAGCACCAGGCCGTCCGCGTCGACGCGGTCGACGAACTGCTCGAACGCGCGGTAGATGCCCTCGAGGCTGCCGTGGTTCTCGAGATGGTCGGCCTCGACGTTCGTGATGATCGCCGACGTCGGCCGGGTGAGCAGGAACGAGCCGTCGCTCTCGTCGGCCTCGACGACCGCGAAGGGGCCGGTGCCGAGGTGGGCGTTCTTGCCGGTCTCGTAGAGGTTGCCGCCGATCGCGAACGACGGGTCGGCGCCGCACGCCTGCGCCGCGACCACCAGCAGCGACGTCGTCGACGTCTTGCCGTGGGTACCGGCCACCGCCACGCAGCGCTTGTCCTCGAGAGCGGCGGCGAGCGCAGCAGCCCGCCGCAGAAAGGGTTTGCCGCTGGCGCGGGCCGCGGCGAACTCCTCGTGCTTGGGGTTGATGGCGGTCGTGTAGACGAAGGTGTCCGTGTCGTCGAGGTGACTCGGCGAGTGCCCGATGTGCACTCGTGCGCCGAGCGCGCGCAGGCCGATGACCGTCGTCGAATCGCGGGCCTCGCAGCCGCTGACCTCGACGCCGCGTTCGAGCAGGATGCGGGCCAGCGCGCTCATGCCCGCCCCGGCGATACCCATGATGTGCACGCGACCGAGATCGGCCAGCGGCGGGATGACGTCGGTGGCTGCGCTGCGCACGAGCGCGGCACCGGGCGCCTCCCAGTCCTCGGGGCGGTCGCGGTCGGCGTCGTGGGTGGGTCGGGTCATCGCTTGAGCCCGGGGAAACGGCGGTGTTCCTCGGCCACGGCGAGCACCCGCCGGGCGAGCACGACGTCGGCGTCGCGCGCACCGGAACGCTCGGCCGCGCGCGACATGGTGGCGACGACGGCCGGGTCGAGCACCCGCGCGACGATCTGGTCCAGGACCCAGTCGGGGTCGAGGTCGGCGTCGTCGACGAGCAGTCCCCCGCCGGCGGCGACGATCGGTTGGGCGTTGAAGCGCTGCTCGCCGTTGCCGACCGGGTAGGGCACGTACGCCGCCGGCAGGCCGACCGCGGCGAGCTCGGCGCAGGTCATGGCCCCGCACCGGCACAGCGCGAAGTCGGCGGCCGCGTAGGCGAACTGCATGCCGTCGACGTAGGGCACCACGACGTACGGGACGGCGTCGTCGGACTCGATCTCGAGCGAGTTCTTCGGGCCGATGATGTGCAGCACCTGCACACCCGCGGCCCGCAGCCCGGCTGCGGCCCCCGACGCTGCGCGATTGATCGACTGCGCGCCCTGCGACCCGCCGAACACCAGCAGTGTGGGCAGGTCCGGACGCAGGCCGAACGACGCCCTCGCCTCGGCGCGCAAGGCAGCGCGGTCGAGCTGCGAGATGGCGGGCCGCAGCGGGATGCCGATCGCTGTGGCGTGCCAGAGGTGGGCGTCGGGTGAGGCGGTGAAGACATGGCGGGTCATTCGCGCGGCGCCGCGGTTGGCGAGCCCCGGTTTGGCGTTGGCTTCGTGCACCACGATCGGGATGCTGCCTCGGCGCGCCGCCAGGTAGGCGGGCACCGCGACGTAGCCGCCGAAGCCGACCACGACGTCGGCCTGCACGCGGTCGAGCACCGCAGCCGCTGCCGTGACCGCGTCGCGCACCTTGCCGGGCGTGCGCAGCAGCGCACGGTTCAGCTGGCGCGGCAGCGGCACCGGTGGCACCAGTTCCAGCGCATAGCCGCGCGCCGGGATCAACGTCGTGTCGAGCCCCTTCGGCGTGCCGAGGGCAGTGATCCGGGCCGTCGGGTCGAGCCGACGGACGGCGTCGGCGAGGTTCATCGCCGGCTCGATGTGCCCGGCCGTGCCGCCACCGGCGACGACGATCGACAGGCTCATCCGCGCCGCTTCTTCGGGGCCTGGTAAGGCCTGGGGACGGGGATGCGGGCCCAGCGTTCGAGCCGGGTGCGACGACCCAGCCGATCGGCGCGCCGGCAGGCGTTGACGGCCTGTCGCTCGTGGCGGGCGAATGAGGTCAGCATGCCTAGCACGAAGAAGGTCACGAGCAACGACGTGCCACCGGACGAGATCAGCGGCAGCGGGATCCCGGTGACGGGCAGCAAGCCGGCGACGTACCCGATGTTGATCACCGCCTGGCCGCAGATCCAGATCGTCGCCGTTCCGCCGGCGAGGCGCACGAACGGATCGGCGCTACGCCGCACGATACGCAACCCGACGTAGGCGAACAGCGCGAACAGCGCCAGCACCGCGACGCAGCCGATGAAGCCGAGCTCCTCGCCGATGATCGCGAACACGTAGTCGGAGTTGGCGTTGGGTACGTAGCCGTACTTCGAGGTCCCCTGGCCCAGACCGACGCCGAACAGCCCGCCCGAGGCGAGCGCATAGAGTCCCTCGACGGTGTGGTAGCCGCTGCCCTTCGCATCCTTGAACGGGTCGGTGAAGGTGGTGAGCCGCTGCAACCGGTAGGGCGCGGCGGCGGCGAACAGGAGCACGACACCGGCGACCGTCAGCAGCACGGCGGTGAAGTACCGCAACGGCATGCCGATCATCCACAGCAGTCCCAGCAGGATCAGCATGAAGCACATCGTCGTTCCGAGGTCGGGCTCGACCATGACCAGTGCGACGACGACGGCGAAGCCGGGCAGCAGCGGCAGGAAGAGATGCCGGGCACGGCGCAGCGTCCCCAGCTGCTGCTTGCGGGCCAGCAGGTCGGCGCCCCACAGCAGGACCGCGAACTTGGCGAACTCCGAGGGCTGCACCTGCAGCGGCCCGACGTCGATCCATCGGTGGGCGCCGTTGATCTGGACGCCGACGCCGGGTACCAACACGGCCAGCAACCCGATCAGGGCCAGCGCCAGCACGGGGTAGGTCAGCACGCGGAACATCCGCGGCGACATGCGCACCGCGATCCAGAACAGCACCAGACCGAGCAGGATGAACTCGGCCTCCTTGACGGCCTGGCTCCAGATCGAGCCCGACGCGCCGCTGTCATGGACGGCGGAGATCGTGGTCGACACAGCCATGAGCACGCCGAACAGCAGCAGGCCCACGCTGGCCAGCAGCAGCATCTGCACCGACGCGTAGGGCTTGTCGAGGAACTGCTGACGGGCTTGATCGGCACGGCCCACCCGGCCCTCACCGATACGCGCGCGCAACCCGCTCGCCGGACGGGATGCCGTCGTCACCGCTCGACGTCCGGACCGAGTGCGCGAGCCGCGGCAGCGAAGGCATCACCGCGCGCCCCGAAGCCGGTGAACATGTCGTAGGAGGCGGCGGCCGGGGCCAGCAGCACCGTGTCGCCGGGGCGCGCGAGCCCGGCGGCGGCGCGCACGACGGCAGTCATCGCTCCATCGTCGGTGCTGTCGACCACGATCACCGGGATATTCGGCGCGTGTCGTTGCAGTGCGCTGCGTACGAGCTCGCGATCCTGGCCGAGCAGCACCGCGCCGACGAGGTGCGGAACGCCCTCTGCAATCAACGGCTCGACGTCGACACCCTTCAGCTGGCCGCCCGCGATCCACACGATGCGCGGGTACGCGGCCAGCGACGCGGCTGCAGCATGGGGGTTGGTTGCCTTGCTGTCGTCGACCCATTCGACGCCGTCGCGCAGCAGCACCGACTGATTGCGGTGCGGGTCGGGGCTGAAGTCACGCAGCCCCTCGGCGATGGCGTCCGGACGGATGCCGTACGCCCTTGCGAGCGCTGCCGCCGCGAGCGCGTTGGCCACGTTGTGCGCGCCTGCCGGACGGATCTCGTCGACGGTGATCAGCCGCATGACGTCATCGCCGAACGCCCTCGACACGAGCCGGTCGTCGACGACACCGAGCTGTCCCTCACCAGGCTCGGCGAGGGTGAACGTGATCGCGCTTGCGGGCAGCCGCGCAGCGACCCGCGCGTCATCCGCGTTGCCGATCGCCACGTCACCGCGCAGGACACCCGTCTTGGCGTCCTCGTACGCCTCGTACGAGCCGTGCCAGTTGAGGTGGTCGGGCGCCAGGTTCAGCAACGCCCCGGCGAACGGTGCGACCGACGGCGCGAAGTGCAGTTGCTGGCTGGACAGCTCGACGGCCAGCACCTCGTACGGCGGGTCAGCGAGCACCGCGTCGATCAGCGGCTCCCCCACGTTGCCGACCGCGACGGCGCGTCGGCCGGCCGCATGCAGGATCGACTCGAGCATGTGGACGGTCGTGGTCTTGCCGTTCGTCCCGGTGAGGGCCAACCAGGGAGCGGCATCGTCGGCGCGCAGCTGCCAGGCCAGCTCGACCTCGCCCCACAACGCGATGCCCCGGTCCGCGGCCGAGCACAGCACCGGGTCGGTGGGCGGGACACCGGGCGAGGTGACGACCAGCTCGACGCCGTCGGGGACGGCCTTGCGCGAACCGAGCCACCCGGCGCCGGCCTCGACCAGACCGGCCACCGACGGGCTCTCGGCGGTGGCGGTCAGCGACACCCGCGCACCGAGGCCGAGCAGCGCCCGTGCTGCGGACGCGCCGGCAACGCCGACACCGCACACGAGCACGGAGCGGCCCGACAGACCCGCGCGCATCAGCTGATGAAGTCGGCGTAGAACAGTCCGACACCGAACGCGACCGACAGCCCGGCCACGATCCAGAACCGGACGATGATGGTGATCTGCTCCCACCCGCCGAGCTCGAAGTGGTGATGCAGCGGAGCCATTCGGAACACCCGTCTACCGGTGCCGGTGCGTATTCGGGTGAACTTGAACCAGCCGGTCTGGACGATCGAGGAGACCGTGATCGCCGCGTACAGCCCGCCCAGGGCGATCAGCAGCAACTCGCTGCGGGTGAGGATGGCCAGCCCGGCCATCAGCCCGCCGAGGGCGAGCGAACCGGTGTCGCCCATGAAGATCTTGGCCGGTGCGGCGTTCCACCACAGGAACCCGAAGCAGGCGGCCATGGCCGACGCGGACACGATCGCGAGGTCGAGCGGGTCGCGCACCTGGTAGCAACCGGCGGCCGGGTGCGGGATGTCGAGGCACTGGTTGCGCGACTGCAGGAACGTGATCAACGTGTACGCGCCGAACACCATCGCTGCCGCGCCCGCGGCGAGACCGTCGAGGCCGTCGGTGAGGTTCACCGCGTTGGAGGTGGCGGAGATGATCAGGTAGGCGAGGACGACGAAGCCCACGGCGCCGATGCCCAGCACCTTGATGTCGCGGACGTAGGAGATGTGGGTCGAGCCCGGTGTCAGGCCGTACCGGTTCCTGAACCCCAGCGCCAGCACGCCGAACACCACCGCCACGATCAACTGGCCGAGGAACTTCGTGCGCGCCCGCAGGCCGAGGCTGCGCTGCCGGCGGATCTTGATCAGGTCGTCGAGGAAACCCACCCCACCGAGGCCGATCATGAGCAGGAGCGCGAGCACGCCCGAGGCGTGCACACCGCCGTCGCCGCGCAGGGCCCGGACGACGTGGGCCGCGGCATAGCCGACCACGGTGGATCCGATGATCGCGACGCCGCCCATCGTGGGCGTGCCGCGTTTGACGAGGTGCGTCTGCGGTCCGTCGAGGCGGATCTCCTGGCCGAAGCCCCGGCGGCGGAAGTACACGATCACCATCGGCGTGCAGAGGATCGAGGTCAGCAACGCGAAGGTCACCGCGACGAGGATCGTCCTCATGCTGCGTCGCCTCCTTCGTCGATGAGTGCCAGTGCGACCCGCTCCAGACCTGCCGCCCTCGAGGCTTTCACCAGTACGACGTCGTCGGCCCGCAACTCGCGGCGCAAGAACCTGATTGCCGCATCGACGTCGGGGACCCAGTGCATGTGGTCGGGGGCAGAGCCTGCCAGAGCCGCACCGTGCGTGATCGGGCGGGCGGCATCCCCCACCGCCACCACGTGCGCGATGCGCAGTTGCCCGGCCAACCGGCCGATGCTCTCGTGCTCGGCCGGCCCGTCGTCGCCGAGCTCGGCCATCTCACCGAGCACGGCGAACGTCCGCCCGGTTCGGTGGCCACCGATCGCTCCGAGTGCCTGCAGCGCAGCCCGCACCGACTCGGGGTTGGCGTTGTAGGCGTCGTTGATGATCACGACCCCGTCCCGACGCTCGGTGAGCTCCATCCGCCAGCGGCTGGCCGGAGTCACCGCACCGAGCGCCGTCACCAGCTCGGCGAAGTCCATGCCGCACTCGAGAGCGACCGCGGCCGCGGCGAGCGCGTTGCCGACATGGTGCTCGCCGACCAGTTGCAGGCTCACCCGTCCGTGGTCGTCGCCGGCCACGAGGTCGAAGCTCGCCCGACCGAGGCCGTCGAGCACGACGTCCGCAGCACGCAGGTCGGCCCCCGAGGAGCGACCCACGGTGACGACGCGGGCGTCCGTACGCGCGCGCATCGCCGACACCAGCGGGTCGTCGGCGTTGAGTACCGCCAACCCGTCGGCGGGCAGTGCCTCGACGAGCTCGCCCTTGGCCTGCGCGATGGCGTGCTGCGACCCGAACTCGCCCAGGTGCGCACTGCCGACATTGAGCACGACCCCGATCCGCGGCGGCGCGATGTCCGTCAGGTGGCGGATGTGCCCGATGCCGCGTGCGCTCGTCTCGAGCACGAGGAAACGAGTGGTCGGGTCGGCCCGCAGCACCGTGTACGGGTGACCGAGCTCGTTGTTGAACGACCCGGGCGGGGCGATGGTCGGCCCCAGACGGGCGAGCAGTTGGGCGAGCATGTCCTTCGTCGAGGTCTTGCCCGAGGATCCGGTGACGCCGATGACCGTGGTGTCGGGCAACCGGCGCACGACCGCCGACGCCAGGGCGGCCAGCGCCTCGACGCCGTCGGCCACCTCGATCACCGCCCCGTCGACCGCTCGGGTGACGAGGCTCGCCGCGGCGCCGGCAGCGGTCACCGCGCCGACGTAGTCGTGGCCGTCGACCCGCTCGCCGGGCAGCGCCAGGAACAACCCGCCGGGCGCGACCTTGCGCGAGTCGAACTCGAGGCTGCCGGTGACGGGGGTGCCCGGGTCGGCCCCGACGAGCCGTCCGCCGACGATCACGGCCACCTCACCGAGCGTCAGCGGGATCATGCGTTCGCCGCCAGCTGCTCGCGCAGCACGACTCGGTCGTCGAAGGGGTGGACGACGCCGGCGATCTCCTGGCCGGTCTCGTGACCCTTGCCCGCGACGAGCAGGGTGTCGCCGGGCCCCGCCGCGGCCACTCCCGCCGCGATGGCCTCGACGCGGTCGCCCACCTCGACGACCTCGCCGCGTTCGCGTGCGGGCACGGCCAGGGCGCCCTCCAGCATCGCCTGCCGAATCGCCCCCGCGTCCTCGGACCGCGGGTTGTCGTCGGTGACGATCACGAGATCGGCGCCACGAGCCGCGATCCCACCCATGTGCGGACGCTTCCCGCGATCGCGATCGCCCCCGCAGCCGAGCACGATGATCAATCTGTGCTCGGTCAGGGGACGCAGGGCCCGCAGCGCACCTTCGACGGCCGCCGGTTTGTGGCTGTAGTCGACGACGGCCAAGAACGGCTGACCCGCGTCGACGCGTTCCATACGTCCCGGTACGGAGGCGGCGGCGACGGCCGGGGCGGCGAGCTCGGCCGGCACCCCGTCGGCGTGCAGGACGGCAAGGGCGAGCAGGGCGTTGGCGACGTTGTAGCGACCCGGGATCGCGCAGCCGGTGATCAGCTCGACGCCGGGTCCGTCGACGTGGAACGACGTGCTGCCGTCGGGCCGCTCGACGATCTCGGTGGCCCGCCACGTCGCATTCGCACCGCTGGTGCCGACTGTCACCGGATCGGCGACCATTCCCGCCAGCCTGACCCCCCACTCGTCGTCGACCACCACCACCGGATGGTCGGTGCGGTCGAACAGGGAAGCCTTCGCTGCGAAGTAGTCCTCCATGTCGGCGTGGAAGTCGAGGTGGTCCTCGGACAGGTTCGTGAAGGCTGCGACGTCGAAGCCGATGCCGTCGACCCGCCCCATTCGCAACGCGTGGCTCGAGACCTCCATCGCGACGTCGGTGACGCCGCGCTCGCGCATGACCGCGAGCAGCGACTGGAACTCCGGAGCCTCGGGCGTGGTGAACTGCGCCTTGACCTCGACCTCGTCGATCAGCGTCGCGACCGTCCCGATCAACCCGCTCGTCCGACCGGCGGCCTGCAACCCGGCCCGCATGAGGAATGTGGTCGTCGTCTTGCCGCTCGTGCCCGTGACACCCAGGATTCGCAGACCCGTGGACGGGCGGCCGTAGACCTCGGCCGAGACCGCGCCGAGCACGGGGCGCACCTGCTCGACCTCGAGCACCGGGACGCCTGCGGGAATCATCGGCCGCCCGGCCGCGTCGGTGAGCACCGCAACCGCGCCGGCGTCCACCGCAGCGGCGGCGTACGCGGCACCGTGGGCGGTGCGGCCGGGAAGGGCCGCGAACAGATCCCCGGCCCGGACGAGGTCGCTGGCCGCGGTGATTCCGGTCACGTCGACGTCGCCACCGTGCACGGTTCCCCGCGCGAGGCCGCTGAGCCGCCGCGGAGATACCGCGGCCGGACGCGGGATCTCTGACACGTCAGCAGACGTTAGCGGGCAGGTAGCGACGGTCCTTGCCGGCGCAGTCCTGCAGCGGCACGTGCTTCGACGTCGACCCGGTCGGCGCGACCTCGGCGTGCTGCACCTCGTACGTCGCGATCTTGTGGAACAGCGGCGCGGCGACGTCACCGCCCTCGACCCCGTGCGCCGGGTTGTCGACCATGATCGCAACGACGAACTGGGGGTTGTCGGAAGGCACGATGCCCGCGAACGTGTCCCAGTTCTTGGAACTGGAGTACGCGCCCCCGTGCGCCGGGTCGGGCTGCTGGGCGGTGCCGGTCTTGCCGGCGACGCGATACCCCGAGATCGCCGCCTTCACGCCGGTGCCGCCGGCCATCGTCACGGACTCGAGCATCGTGCGCAGCGTCGCGGCCGTTGTCGCGCTGACGACGTCGATGCCCTTGGGCTGCTTGGTCACCTGCACCGAACCGTCGGCCTTCGTCACCGACTGCACGATGCGCGGTTTGATCCGGACGCCGTTGTTGGCGATCGTCTGGTAGATCGAGGCCAGCTGCAGCACGGTCATCGACTCGCCCTGACCGAACGGCAGGTTCGCGAACGTCGACGCCGACCAGTCCTTGATCGGCGGAACGTAACCGGCGCTCTCGCCGGGCAGCTCGATGCCGGTCTTCTCCCCGACGCCGAACAGCTTCTCGTAGCGGTACCAGGTCGCGGGCCCGAGCTGGTCGGCGACCTTCAGCGTGCCGACGTTCGACGACTCGGCCAGGATGCCGGTGGTCGTGAAGGACTCGGTGGCGTGGTCCCACGCGTCCCGGACGGTGACGCCGCCGGTGCGGATGGAGTCGGGCACCGAGTACACCGACTGCGGCGTGATCAGGCCCTGCTGCAGGGCAGCTGCGAACGTGATCGACTTCTGCACCGAGCCGGGCTCGAAGGCGGACATCACGGTCGGGTTGATCGGCTCGTCCGGGTTGATCGTGTCGGAGTTCGCGGCGTCGAAGGTGCCCGACGACGCGAGCGCCAGCACCTGGCCGGTGTGCACGTCCAGGATCGCCATCTGCGCGCCCTTCGCGTTCGACTCCGGCACGGCCGCGTCGAGGTACTGCTGCGCGAGGTACTGCAGGTTCTCGTCGATCGTGAGCTTGATGCTCGAGCCGTTGACGGCCGGGGTCGTCTGGGCCCGGCTGCTGGGGTTGACACTGCCGGAGCTGTCGACGGTGTAGGTCTCGCTGCCGTTCTTGCCGGCCAGCACGCTGTTGTACTCCGACTCGATGCCGGCCGCGCCGGAGCCGTCGGAGTGCACGGTGCCGACGATGTTGGCCGCCGTCGTGTGCCCCGGGTACTGGCGCTGCGTGGTGGCCTGCTCGTAGATGCCGACGAGCGAGAGGTCCATGACCTTCTGGGCCCTGCTCGGCGACAACGCGGTGGCGAGCACGGCGTACTGCGTCTTGACGGACAACGCGGCCACGATCGCCGCCGGGGTCGAGCCGATCAGCGGGGCCAACTTCGCCGCGTAGCCGGCGCGAGCCGATGCCGCGATCTGGTGCGGATCGGCGGTGATGTCCTGCGCGTTGGAGGTGTACGCGATCGGCGTTCCGTTGCGATCGGTGATACTGCCGCGCAACGCGTTCAGCCCCACGGTGTCGACTCGTTGGGCGGCGGCCGCGCCGGAGTAGTTGCTGTGATCGAGTCCCTGCAGCTGCACCAGGCGTCCGCCGATCACCAGCAGCAGCGTGCAGACGGCAGCGAAGCCGTACCGGACGCGGCCGTCGAGGCGGCCGAGTCGCAGCGCGCGAGCGCGGCGCACCGGTCGACGGGCCGGCGGGCGCGTCGGACGACCCTGGACCGGACGACCCTGTTCGCCCCGCCGACCGGCATCACTTCCCCGCGGTGATGCCGGCGGCGATGTCGGTCATCCACCAGGTGATGCCGGTGGCCTCATCGGCAGCCAGGTTGCGGCCCGGCGGGGCGTAGACGGCCACCTCGAAGTCCTCGAGCCCGCCCCGCAGCTCGGCGATGACGGCCCGTGAGTAG
>CAZZVT010000040.1:0-11544 GCA_964657545.1 uncultured Jatrophihabitantaceae bacterium | reverse complement strand
CGCGGTGATGCCGGCGGCGGGCCGAACCTCGGGCCAGGTTGCCCGGCGGACGGCGCGCCCCCGCGCGCTGCCGCCTGACGAGGGACCCCTCCCCCGGGGCCTCCTCGCGACTGGGTGGCCCGGCGCGGCAGATCCTGCGGCGGTCGGCGCCGGTCGGTCATCGATTACCTCCGGGCAGCGTCAACGTCGGGGTCGGGGTCGGGGTGGGTGTGGGTGTGGGCCTCGGGTGCTTGCTCGCCGACGGCGTCGCCTTCGCCGACGGGTGCAGGCCCCGCTTCGTGCTCGCTGACGCGCGCGGCGTCGGCGACGGGGTGGGCTTCGGTGTGCTCGAGGCGGGGGCGACGGCCTGCGGAACGCCGGCAACGGCTTTGGGCTTGCCCAGAACCGTCGCCGAACCGTCCGTGCCCACGATGATGAAAGCCGGGTTTGCGGCGGGCACCATGCCGAGCTCGGCCGCCGCACGAGCCAGGTTGCTCGGGGCCGCGCTGAGCGCGACCTCGTTGCGCAGCTGCTCGACCTGCGCCGCGACCTGCTGGTCGTTGGTCGCCAGTCCGTGCCGCGTGAGCTCGTTGGCCGCCGACGCAGTGTTCAGTGCCAGCAGCAGCCCGAGCCCGCCGATGATCACAGCGGTGATCAGCAGCGCGAACGGCACCCGTGGGGCCCGCTTGGATTCGCTCACGAGGCCTGCCGGACCCGCTCGGCCGCGCGCAGCCGCACCGAGGCCGCGCGCGGGTTCGCCGCGATCTCGTCGTCGGTGGCCTGCTCAGCCCCCCGGCTGAGCAGGCGCAGCTGCGGTCCGCTGTCGGGCAGCGTGACCGGCAGGTCCGGCGGCGTGCGGTCGACGGCCAGCTCGGCGATCGACTGCTTGACGATCCGGTCCTCGAGCGATTGATAGGACAGCACGACGATGCGTCCCCCGATCGTCAGTTCGCCCAGTGCGGCGGGGACGGCCGAACGCACGGCGTCGAGCTCGGCGTTCACCTCGATCCGCAGTGCCTGGAACGTCCGTTTGGCTGGGTGGCCCCCGCGCCGGCGCGTCGCGGCGGGTATCGCCTCGCGCACCAGTTCGGCCAGTGCTGCTGTTGACCGCAGCGGGGCCACCCGGCGCTCGCGGTCGATCGACTGTGCGATCCGCAGGGCGAATCGCTCCTCGCCGTACACGCGCAGCACCCGCGCGAGCTCGGCGACGGGATAGGTGTTCACGACGTCCTCGGCCGTGACGCCGGTGCTCTGGTCCATGCGCATGTCGAGCGGAGCGTCCTGGGCGTAGGCGAACCCCCGGGCAGCGACGTCGAGCTGCATCGACGAGACGCCCAGGTCGAACAGCACGCCGTCGATCCCGTGCAGCCCTAATTCGTCGAGGACCTCGGGCATCCGGTCGTACACCGCGTGGACGAGGTGGATGCGGCCCTCGTAGCGGGCCAGTCGCTCGCGACTGCGATCCAGTGCTGTCCGGTCGCGGTCGAGGCCGACGAGCGTCAACTGCGGGTGTGCGGCGAGCAGCGCCTCGGCGTGTCCACCGAGCCCGAGCGTGGCGTCGACGGCCACCGCGGGTCGGTCCGACAACGCAGGCGCCAGCAGTGCGAGGACACGCTCGAGCAGCACGGGCACATGCGCCGGTGCAGGGTGCTCGTCACTCGTCATAACGCGTCGCTTTCGTGGTCGAGATCGTCGAACGACTGGTGGTGGGGTGGACGTTGCTTCTGGTCCCCGCCCGTCCCGCCTGGCATCGGGGAAGTGATGCCAGGTGGTTGGACGGGAGGAGGCCACAAACCACGTCGGTCACAGCACCCCGGGCAGGACCTCCTCGCCGATGTCGGCGAAGCCCGGCTCGGCGGTCGCGAGGTAGTCGTTCCACGCGCCGGAGTCCCAGATCTCGATGCGGGTGTTCGCGCCGTTGACGACGCATTCCTTGGACAGTCCGGCGTAGTCGCGCAGCGTCGGCGGCACGGTGATCCGGCCCTGACCGTCGGGGTTCTCCTGCGAGGCGCTTGCGAAGAGCACTCGCGAGTAGTCGCGCACCTTGCGGTCGGTGACCGGTGCGGAGCGCAGCGACTCGGTCATCCGGGCGAACTCGGCGATCGGGAACACGAAGAGGCAGCGATCCTGTCCCTTGCAGATCACGAGGCCTCCTTCGAGCTCCTGGCGGAACCGCGCCGGCAACGCCAGGCGGCCCTTGTCGTCGAGCCGCGGGGTGTGCGTACCGAGGAACACGGCAGCTCACCTCTCCGACCCACTTGTGCGGAATTCCGAGCCAGTCGTCACCAACTCTCCCCACTGCGCCCCACTCTAACCCACATTTGGCCACCGTCAATGCTGGTTGGTCGTCTCGTGTCGGCGGTTCCCCCTCCACGGGGTGATCACTGTTGCTGCCCCGCGCGCCGCGAGTCGGCATACTCGAGGGGCCCCGCCCGAGAGCGAAGGACGTATCCGTGGACGACCTGCATCGCAGTGCCCGGCACGCCGGTTCCGACGTCGCCCCGACCACTGCCGTGTCGGTGCCGCTCAGCGCGGTCGCCGATGCCGGAAAGCGCATCGGCGCGAACATCGAGCAGGTCATCGAGGGCAAGCCGCAGGCCGTGCGGATGGGCCTCACGGTGCTGCTCGCCGAGGGCCACCTGCTCATCGAGGACGTCCCCGGGGTGGGCAAGACGAAGTACGCGAAGGCGCTGGCCCGCTCGATCGACTGCTCGGTGCGTCGGATCCAGTTCACCCCGGATCTGCTGCCGAGCGACGTCACCGGGGTCAGCGTCTACAACTCCGAGGACCGTGACTTCGAGTTCAAGCCCGGCCCGGTGTTCGCCAACATCGTCGTCGGCGACGAGATAAACCGGGCCTCGCCGAAGACCCAGGCCGCGCTGCTGGAATGCATGGAGGAGCGCCAGGTCACCGTCGACGGCGACACCTACCACCTCGAATCGCCGTTCATGGTGCTGGCCACCCAGAACCCGATCGACATGGAGGGCACCTACGCCCTGCCCGAGGCCCAGCGCGACCGGTTCACGGCACGCATCTCGATGGGCTACCCCGACCGGGTGTCCGAGATCGCGATGCTCGACGAGCACGCCGCCGGTGACCCGCTCGACGACCTCGGCGCGGTGTCCGACGCGGCCGAGATCCGCGCCCTCGTGACCGCCGTCCGCAGCGTGTATGTGGCCGACCCCGTCAAGGCATATGCCGTCGACCTCATCGAGGCCACCCGCCGGTCCGCCGATCTCCGGCTCGGCGCGTCGCCGCGCGCCACGCTTCAGCTGTTGCGCTCGGCAAAGGCCTGGGCCGCGCTCGCCGGGCGGGAGTACGTCATCCCCGACGACCTGCAGCATCTGCTCGTCCCGGTGCTGGCCCACCGTCTGCTGCTGACTCCCGAAGCGCATGTGGCAGGGCGCACCGCCGAGGACGTCCTGACCCGGATCAGCCAGGCCACGGCCATTCCCGGCGCCGACGTCGGGACGCGCTAGACATGACGGACCGTCGGCGGCTCGGACTGACCACCCGAGCCAGCTGCCTGCTGGCGGCAGGCATCACCGCGATGCTGTGCGGCGTGCTGCTCGGCGAGACCGATCTCGTGCGGGCCGGTGTCCTGGCCGCAGCAATTCCCCTGGTCGCAGCGGTGGTCGTCCACCGCTCACGGTTGCAGGTCGCGAACCGGCGCGGGCTCGAACCGCGGCGCGCGGCCGCCGGTGACACCGTCACGGTGAATCTGACCGTCACGAATCGCTCCGTGCTGCCCACCGGGGCGCTCATGCTCGAGGACCAGTTGCCCGGACGGATCACCGGTCGGGCACGGTTCGTCGTCGACTCGCTGTCCGGACACGAGGCCCGCACGGTCAGCTACCGCATCCCGGCGCTGGGCCGCGGGCGCTACCAGGTCGGGCCGCTGCACATCAGGCTCGGCGACCCGTTCGGGATGATCGAGCTGACCCGCTCGTTCAGCACCACCACCGAATTCCTGGTCGCCCCGCGCCTCGACCGATTGCTGGCCAACGACCCGCCCCGATCCGACGAGCTGGGCACCAGCTCCGGCAGCCACTCGATCGGCGCGCACGGCGCCGATGACGCGTCGACCCGCGAGTACCGGACCGGCGACGACCTGCGCAAGATCCACTGGCGTTCGACCGCGCGGACCGGGCAGCTGATGGTGCGTCAGGCCGAGCGACCCTGGCGCTCGCACAGCACCGTGCTGCTCGACGTCCGCGCGGTCGCGCACCGGTCTGCATCCCGCGAGCCGGAAGCCGGGTCGACCGACGAACGCAGCACCAGCAGTCTGGAGTGGGCGGTGAGCGCCGCGGCGAGCATCGGGGTGCAGGCCATGCGGGCCGGCCGCGACCTCGCGTTGATCGCCGACACCCGTCCTGACACTCGCGCGCAGTTCACCGACGCCGATCAGTACTCGACGCACCTGGCCACCGTGCGCGAGTCGCCGGCGAGCGACCTCACCGGCCTGTCCGACCTGATCCGTGCCGCCGCCCGCGACTCCGCACTCGTCGCCGTGCTCGGCCGCCTGAGCAGTGCCGACATCCGCCTGCTCTGCAACGCGCACCCCCGCGGGCGTACGACGCCGGCCCTGGCCCTGCTGCTCGACGTCGACTCGTGGGCGACGAGCCCGTCCACGGACGGGCTGCCGTCACCGGCCGAGGCGGCCGCAGGCGTGCTTCGCTCGGCGGGCTGGCGCGTGCACGTCGTGCGGCAGGGCATCGCGCTGCCGCACGCGTGGCAGTTGCTCATGGCCGGTGTCGGTCGGTCGTCCACGGTTACGGCGGTGCTGCGGTGACGGCCACCGCGTACGCCCGCTCGCCGGTGCAGCCGCCGGCGCGGCCACCCCGCGCCGCCGTGAACCCCGGCGTCCGGCGGACGGCGCAGTCCCTGCTGGGCGCGGCGCTCGGCACGCTCTCGCTGAAGGGCATCCTCAGCGACTGGAACTGGCTTGCCGATGTGTGGATCACGATGCTCGTCACCCTGGCCCCGGCGCTGTGGCTGCGTCGGCGCCGGCCACCGAGCGCGCTCGACATCTGGCCGGGCATCGTCCTGCTCGTCCCGTGGCTGACCTGGCGTTTCCTGCCCGACCACGCGCTGGCCGGGTTCATCCCCACCAGCGGTACGGCGGGCGACGTCTCGTCTGCCCTGCGCGCCCTGCACGACACGTCCGCGAACTCCGTCGCCCCGATCCACAGCACGGCTGCCGTCGATCTGGTGCTCTGCGCGCTGCTCGGCCTGCTGGCCGCGCTCATCGACCTGATCGCCGTGGTCGGGCGCCGGGGCGCGCTCGCCGGTGTGCCGCTGCTCGTCGTCTACACGATCTCGGGCGCGGTGCCCCGCAAGCCGGTGTCCTGGGTCTGGTTCCTCTTCTCGGCCGTCGGGTTCCTGCTGCTGCTCGGTCTCGAGGCCGGCGACGAACTCGACCGCTGGGGTCGCCGGTTCCGCAGTTCCCGGCGCGCGACGAACACCGTTCGCTGGTCGGTGTCGACGCCGCGCATCGTGGTCGCCGCGCTCGTGCTGGCCGTCCTCGCCCCACTCGCCGTTCCGGGGCAGTCGCGCAACCTGATCGCCGATGCGTTCCACGGCAACGGCGGGGGCAGCGGGATCGGCGGTTTCGGTGGCTCCGGCGGCGGGTCGATCAGTCCGTTCGCCGCGCTGAAGGGGCAGCTCAACCAACCGACGCCGTACCCGATGGCCGATGTGCACATCGTGGGCGGCGGGAAGACCCAGCCGTTCTATCTGCGCGTCAACGTGCTCGAGGACTACACCGGCAAGGGTTTCCAGGTCGGCGCCCACGGTGACCAGGTGTCGATCGACGACGATCGGTACCAGACGCAGCCCGCCGGGGGCGGGGCGACGAACAGCGTGCCGATCCAGGCCCAGATCAAGGTCACCGGCCTCACCGGCAACGCGCCGGTCTTCTCGGTGCCCACCTCCATCACGGGACTCGACGGTGCCACCTGGGCGCCCAAGGACCAGATCCTGCTGGGCAGCAAGGTCAGCAAGGGCCAGACCTACGTCGAGAACTTCACCCAGCCCGCGCCCACCGCCGCCCAGCTCCGTGCTGCCACCGGCGCGCCGGGCGCCGAGCTGGCCCAGGACCTGCAGCTGCCGAGCAACGTCCCCGACTACGTGCACAACCTCGTCGCCCAGATCACCAAGGGAACGACGAACCCGTACGAGCAGGCCCGCGCAATCAACGACTACTTCACCGATGGGACCCACGGCTTCGTCTACGACCTCAAGACCCGTGCGGGCGACTCCGGCTCAGCGCTCGTCGACTTCCTGAAGAACAAGCAGGGGTTCTGCCAGCAGTACGCAGCCGCGATGGCCGTGATGCTGCGCGACGCGAAGGTGCCGGCGCGTGTCGTGCTGGGGTACATGCACGACGCCACCGACACCAAGGGCAACTTCACGGTCACCAGTGCCGATGCGCACTCCTGGGTCGAGGCGTATTTCAGCGGCATCGGATGGGTCTCGTTCGACCCGACGCCGTCGTCGGGACTCGTCGGCGGTAGCGAGACCGACCTCCCCTGGGCACCGCACTCCTACCCCTCCGGCAGCAGTAACGACCTGCCGGACAAGTCCAAGCCCAGTGGCGCGAAGTCCGGGTCGGCCGCACCCGTCACGTCGGCCGCGGCCCCGACGACCGGCGCGGCGCCGCAGCCCAGTGCGACGTCGAGTTCGACGACGTTCACCTCGTTGGAAGCAGTGTGGTGGCTCGTCGGCGCGCTCATCGTCCTGGCCCTGTTCCTGACCCCCGCCGGGGCCCGCGCCGTGCGGCGCCGTCGACGCATCACGTCGGCCCGGCGCGACGGCGATGCCGCAGCGCTCTGGGCGGAGTTGTCCGACACCACCGTCGACCTGGGTTATGTCTGGTCCGCGGCGCGCTCACCGCGTCAGGTCGCCGGCTGGCTCAACCGCGACGCCGGCGAGGCCGCAGGCGCCTTGCACCAGCTCGCGGCCGCGGTCGAACGCAGCCGTTACTCCGCACCCGGCACCCGGGCGGCCGACGAAGAGGGACTCGAGCGCGGCCTGCGCGACGTCACCGGAACGCTGCGCGCCGGGCGCAGCCGGAGCACGCGGATACGTTCGGTGCTGTGGCCGGCCTCGCTGCGATGGGGCCGCGGGCACCGCGGCGAGCGGGAGAACTGATGCAGTCGGGGCAGACTGCTTGCAACGATCGGACGGCTCACGCGAGCATTGCCGGGTGACCCGCGCGATCGCCCGCACAGCTCACGAAATCCCGCAACGATCACCGCTGCGACTACAGGTCGGCGACCAGGTCGAGGTCGGACGGCGCGACACGGAATGGCCAGCATTCGTCTTCGTCACCGCTGAACACGGAACGGGCTGGGTACCCGCGCGTCATTTGAGCGCCCAGTCGGGATCGGCGGCAGTGTGCAAGGCTTACGACACCACCGAGTTACCGACCAGCGAGGGCCAGACGCTGACGGTCGTCGAGGTGGACGCGGAAAGCGGCTGGTGCTGGTGCCGCAATGCGGACGGCCGAATCGGCTGGGTCCCTCGCCGAACCCTTGATCTTGCGCCCGGATAGCCGGCAGGCCGGGCACGTGCTCGACGCAATTTTCCCAGGTGGGTCCGATCTCGGCTGCTGCCTGCCCGAGGTTGGTGTCTCAGACGATTCGGCGTCGTCGGATAACCGCTTGGTCACAGCCGCAATAAAGATCGCTGAGGTAGGCCGAGCGCGCCGACGACGGTGTCACAGAATGTCATGCCGGGCTTGGCGCGCTGGATCTCGATGAGGTCACCCGAGCGGTGGACGATCCGTCACCCCTCGCCCGATCGTGGACGGACCTCGGCTATTCCTCGTCGAAGCGCTTGCGTAACCGATCTTCCATGCGGTTGCGCAGTCCCGACTGACGTTGCGGACTGTTGTTCGGCCGCTGGGCACCGGACACGTCATCCGGAGTGGCCCCGGACTGGCCGCGACCACGGACGATCTGTACGCCGTAGCCGGTACAACCGACCAACAGTACGAAGCCGACGACGCTGAGCGCGATGATCTGGGATACCAGCCCCACGAGGACAAGGCCCAGGCCGACGATCGCACCCAGGATGCAGAGCACCAGGGATCGTCGGGTTCGGGACTTGCGCCGTGCGGAGCGAACCGACGCCGCGAATTTTGGATCTTCGGCGTACAGGGCCTGCTCGATCTCATCGAGCAGTCGCTGCTCGTGGTCGGAGAGCGGCACCGGGCCCTCCTTCGTTGCCGTGTCCGGGTGGACTACGGCGGAAAATGGTCTGAACAGTGAGTGTGTACCCGCATTCGCGGGTCTACATCATCGAGCATACGAGTCAAATCGTCGGTTCGAAAGTTACGGCGTGGGTGAATCGGACGGGCGTCGGCTCCGGGGTCGGTATCGGTCGGCCGAACTGACGGACGCGGGGTCGTCAGCACCGGTGCGGGGCACCAGCGAACCGACCTGGACCGCGGCGGCGCCGAAGCGTTCCCGTGCGGCGTCTACCGCCCGATCGGCCAGCAAACGCGGGGAATCGTGCTGTGCTGCGTGCGCGCCCCGGCTCAGATCCAGGCTCAGTTGCTCGGGGGCCTCGGCGGCCTCGCGCAGGTTCTCGCACTTGACCCCGACGAGTCGGACGCGCGGTTGGTCGAGGCCGAGACCGCGATAGAGGTCGGCGGCTGTCTGGAAGATCTCTGCGGTCGAGGCCGTCCAGGACGCCAGCGTGCGCACCCGGGTAATGGTGCGAAAGTCGGCAAACCGGATCTTGATGCCGACGGTGCGGGCCACGAACCCGCGGGATCGGACCCGGGTGCCGACCTCCTCGGACAGTCGAAGCAGCTCTCGGCGCACGTCCTGCTCGAGCACGAGGTCGGCGTCGAGGGTGCGGTCGGCGCTGATCGACTTCTCGACCTCGTCCGGCTCGACCGGGCGCGGATCGTGCCCCGCCGCGAGCGCCGAGAGGTGCTCGGCCCCCGCCGCGCCGACTGCCCGTCGCAGCGTGTCGACGGGGGTGGCTGCGAGGTCGGCGACCGTGCGCAGACCGAGGCGGTGCAGCGATTCAGCCGTACGCGCGCCGACCCCCCAGAGCGCGGTGACGGGCAGCGGGTGCAGGAACTCGAGGACCCGGGCAGCCGGCACCACGAGCATGCCGTCGGGCTTGCACCGCGCCGAGGCCAGCTTGGCGACGAACTTCGTGGGCGCCACGCCGACCGAGCAGGTGAGTGCCAGCTCGGCCTCGACGCGAACGCGGATGGCAGCGGCAATGGCGCCGGGGCGCCCGAGCAGGCGCACGGCGCGGGAGACGTCGAGGAAGGCCTCGTCGAGCGACAGCGGCTGCACGAGCGGGGTGACGTCGCGCAGGATGGCCATCACGTGATCGGACGCCGCAGAGTAGGCGGCGCGGTCGGGCGGCAGCACCACTGCATGCGGGCAGCGGCGCAGCGCCTGGCTCATGGGCATCGCGCTGCGGATGCCGTACCTGCGCGCCTCGTAGGAGGCCGCCGCGACGACACCGCGGTGCCCGCCGCCCACCACGACCGGCCGGTTGCGCAGTTCCGGTCGCCGCTTGATCTCGACGCTGGCGTAGAAGGCGTCCATGTCGACGTGCAGCATCGGGCAGCCGGTGTCGTCGCCGTCGTAGGTGCCGGCGGTGCGCGGCAGGTCGGCGCTTCGCCCCATGCCCGCTCAGTCCCCGGTCATTCGCCGGGGCGACGCACGAGCAGGTGGATGCGCGCGGCGAGATCGGCGAACGGCAGCCGGTCGGCGCCCTCGGCGTCGAGCTCGGCCAGAGCCTGCCGGGCGCCCGGCGAGTCAAGGGCGGCCCCGGGAACGAGATCGGAGAAGACCCCGATTCCGTGCCGAGCGACAAGGCTGACGCCCGCCGTCGAACACAGGGCGTCGACGGTGTCGGGTCCCACCGAATCGCTCGGGGTGTCGAGCCCGCGCAGCTCGGTCAGCGCCTGGGCCGGCTCGCCGGCGAGAGCCCGCGCCAGCACCGAGGCCAGCGGGTTGCCGACGAGCACGCTGATCAGCCCGCCCGGACGGACCGCGGCGACCATGGCGGCGAAGGTGGCCGGTACGTCGTCGACGGCGTCGAGGATGCCGTGTGCCAGTACGGCGTCGAAGGTGCGGCCCACGAACAGCTCGCCGAGCCGCTCGACCTCGCCCGCGACCGCGTGCACCCGGGACGAGACACCGGCCTCGGCTGCGCGCAGCCGCAGTGTCGACAGCGCGTCGGCGCTGATGTCGAGCACCGTGACGTCGTAGCCGGTCGACGCGAGCGGGACGGCGTACGTGCCGCTGCCCCCGCCGCAGTCGAGGACCGACACCTCATGTACCGGCCCGTTCGCGGCGCTGTTGAGCGCCTCGCCCAGCAGCCGGGACACCAACCCGATCCGTCCGGGCGCCGCGCGCAGGGCTACGCGCTCGCCGGAACCGGCTTCGGTGGCCACGCTGGTCACAGTAGTGGGGCCGGTCGGGGCTAGGCCGCGAGCAGCCCGAGCGAGTCCTCGACCAGGGCGAGGAAGTCGTGCGCAGCGCGGAGCTGGTCATCGGCCGTCCGCATCGTCACTGCTGACCACGAACCGGCCTCGACCGCGGCCCGCGCCTGGGCGCCGGCCGCGAAGAAAGCGGCCCACTCGGCGTGCTCGGGCGCCACCTTGTCGAGCAGCACCCAGACGCTCATCAACCGGCGACGCGCGCTGGCCGGGCGGCCGCGCTGCGCCGCCACCGCTGCAGCGGTACGCAGGGCCGACAGGTGCGCCAGCCGGAAGCGCTCGCCGGCATCGTCGGCGCGCTCGGCGTCGCCGAGCACGCTGCGCGCCTGCGCGAGCAACCCGAACGCAGATCCTCGCGACGGGGCGAGCAGTTCAACCATGACGGCCTCCTGATTCGACACCTCAATATTAGCACGCCAATTCGAAATAGAGTGCCCTTCTCCATGCAATCGCGAGTCTGCGCACCAGGTCTGACAAGTTCCGGACCGCAGATGTTTCGCTGCGCGCTGTGAGATACCCGGGCGGCCGGACAGTACGAGGTGTGAGCGACGTCCATGAACCGAACGGGGTGGGGCTGTGAGCGGTACGAACACCGAGCGCGAACGCTTCGCCACCATGTTCGAGACCTACTCCCCGGCGGTCTTCGCCTACGCCCGTCGACACAGCGACGCCACCACCGCGCAGGATGTCGTCGCCGACGCGTTCCTCGTTGCCTGGCGTCGGCGGGCCGACGTCCCGGCCGAACCGTTGCCGTGGCTGCTCGTCACGGCGCGCAACGTCCTGGCCAACAAGCGCAGGCAGGACTCACGCCGACACCGCCTGCTGGATGCCGGCGAACGACTCGACGCCGTGGCCGTGTCGGCCGAGGGAGCCGACCGCAGCGTCGTCGAACGCTCCGCCTACCTGGCGGCGCTGGGCCGGCTGACCGACACGGAACGCGAGTCGTTGCTGCTCGTCGCCTGGGACGGTCTGACCTCCACCCAGGCAGCACGGGTGGTCGGCTGCTCGGCCCGCGCCTTCGAGGTCCGGCTGTCGCGGGCACGCGCCCGACTCGCTCGCGCGTTCGAGGCCGAGTCATCCCCCGAGTC
>CAZZVT010000039.1:12631-23961 GCA_964657545.1 uncultured Jatrophihabitantaceae bacterium | reverse complement strand
GATCGCGATCACCGCGTCGGCCGAGGCGATGCGGTCGCGCTCGGCGAGCAGCCGGTGCAGTCCGGCGACGCCCACGTCGACGACGAGGTCGGCGCCCACGCCGTGCACCGCGAGCGTGGTGAGCGCCTCCTGGGCCACCGGAAGGTCCGACGTCCCGGCGACCACGACGGCCACGCGTCCCCGCACCTCGGGCTCAGGGCCGAGCACGACGGTGCGACCGACATCGTCGATGCGCGCACCGGCGATCTCGCGAGCCGCCGACCGCGTGGCGTCGTCGCAACGCGTGGCGAGCACGGCGCGGTCAGGGTGCTCGGCGGCGAGCCGGGTGAGCGCCGCAAGCGTCTGCTCCGGCGTCTTGTGCGACGCGAGCACCGCCTCGGGGTCGCCGGTGCGGCGGGCCCGGTCGAGGTCGAGTCGGGCAAAACCGAGGTCTGCCACGGGCGGCCGGTGTGTCACGCTCTGACGGTGCCAACTGAGCTGCCCGATCGTCAAACCATCGCGCAGCTGCTCGGGTGGTTCGACGGCGTGCCGGGGGTGACGGTCGCGCTCTCCGGCGGCGTCGACTCGGCTGTCGTGCTCGCCGCAGCCGTGCGTGCACTCGGGCCGACACACGTGGTCGCGGCGACCGCTGTGTCGCCTGCGCTGCCCAGCGGAATGCTCGACCGGGCGGTCGCCCTCGCCGACCTGCTCGGTGTCGATCATCGTCAGGTGCCCACCCGGGAGATGGACGTCGAGGGCTACAGCCGCAACGGCGCGGACCGCTGCTACTTCTGCAAGGCCACGCTGATCGACGCGCTGGAGGCGATGGTGGGCGCGGTGGTGGACGTGGCCGAGGAGCGCATCGTCGTCACTGGGACGAACGCCGATGACGTGGTGGCGGGTTGGCGCCCAGGTATCCGCGCTGCCGCAGAGCGTGGCGCGCGCACCCCGCTGGCCGATACCGCGACGACGAAGGCCGACGTCCGCGCGCTGGCCCGGGCCTGGGACCTTGCGCCCTGGGACCGGCCGGCGAGCCCGTGCCTGTCGAGCCGCGTCGCCTACGGCGTGCCGATCACCCCGCTGCGCCTGGCCCGGGTCGACCGCGCCGAGGTCGCCGTGCGGACAGTCCTGGCCGAAGCAAGTGTCGACTGCGCCGACCTGCGCGTGCGCGATCTCGGCCACCGTGTCCGCGTGGAGGTCGATGCCGCGGTCGTCGACCTCGTTCGCGGTCCGGATGTCGAACGAGCAGTGCGTGCAGCGGGATTCGACGTCCCGGTCGAGGTCGGCCCGTTCCGGTCCGGGGGCCTGAACGCGGTGCTGCCGCCGACCCTGCGTCACGCCTGAGCGGACGATCGAAGCGGGCACCGACGCGAGCGAGGTCAGGAGACCTTGGGCTGCAGGCGGGACAGTTCCTCGTTGGCGAGCATCCGTCGGTACCACCGCTCGGTGTTCGACACGTGCATCACCGCGGCGGAGTGCGCCAGGATCGGGTCTCGATCGGCCAGCGCGTCGTAGATCTGCTGGTGTTCCTCGTGCGCGCGTGAGTCGGCGTGCTGCTCCAGCAGGCCGTGCCAGATGCGGGCGTGAACCGTCTTGCCCGACAGCCCGGACAGCAGGCTGGACAGCGTCGCGTTACCCGATCCGGTGGCGATCTTCGCGTGGAACTCGATGTCCTGCATGATCCGCGGCTCGCCGTGGCTGCTCTCCATCGTGACCAGGCACTGGTGCAGGTCCGCGAGCGCCGCGGTCGACAACCGGGTCGCGGCCAGCGCGGTCGCGGCCGGCTCCAGGATGCGACGCAGCTCGAGCAGTTCCAGTGCCCGGTCCTCCTGCATCAGCTCGACGGCAAAACCGATGCCTTCCAGCAGTAGTCGCGGTTCGAGGCTGGTGACGTACGTGCCGTCACCACGCCGCACATCGAGCACGCGGGCCGTCGTCAGCGCGCGCACCGCCTCGCGCAGAGTGTTGCGCGACAGGCCGAGCTGGGTGGCGAGCTCGTACTCGGCCGGCAGCCGCGATCCCGGGTGCAAATCGCCGTTGAGGATCAGCTGCCGCATCTTGTTGATCGCTTCTTCGGTTGCAGGGGCAGCCATTGCGTTCCCGTCCCGTCGTTGTCGAAATGCCGCCTTCAGGGCCGACCTGTCCGATGTCTACCACGTGCAGATCGGATCCTGCCTCGAAATGACGCACTGTGCGGGACAGACATCGGATGTCGGCGGAGTCACTCCCGGCGGGCTCACCCGTAACCGATCGAGGCCGAGTCGAAGCCGCCGCCGACCTCGGCGCGGCTGACGAATGGTGTGGGTAGTCGCGAGTGGATGTTGGCCGCGGTGTTGCGGGTGTCGAGTTCGAGGTCGTGGTCGCCAGGGCCGAGTGCGGCGGACAGGTCGACGACGGAGTCGATCTCGATCAGCCGGGCGACCTCGACGCCGTCCACCCGCACAGCGGCCGAGCCGACGAGTCCGCGCAGGGTCAGCACCGCGACCGGCTCGTCCTCGCGACGACCGCGCACCGTCGTGCGGAAGCTGACGCCGCCGGAGAAATCGGACAGCCCGATCTCGGTCCATCGGGTGTCGTGGACCGCCCCCTCGTCGGTGATCCACACAACGGGTCCGTCGAGCACGCCGGCTCCGCTCGCCCAGGACGGGCCCGCCGCGAAGACGAGCTCGAGCAGCTCGCCGGCGGTCGTCGGCGGAAGGTTGATCGAGAACCCGGTGGGCGCGTCGCCCGCGGCGCCGGCGAGCTTCGACACGCCGGCCGTCGTTGCGCCGACGGTCGCGGAGAGCAGCGCGCTCCAGGCGCGCACCACGGCTCGTGTCGCGCCGGGCGGCAGGGTGACGCGCAGGACTTGCTCGTCACGCATCCCCGGCCGCGGGTCGAAGCGCAGCGCCGGCCGTTCGCCGCGCCACCACGACAGGTGCATCCGGTCGCGCGGCGCGGGCGCCGAGCGGGTCGGCCGGTCGGCCGTGCGGTGCACCACCACGTGCGCGCGCCCCGGTTGTCGCTCGACGCACTCCAGCCGCACGAGCAGCGGCACGCGTCCCGGCGCGACGGCGACGTCGGTGTGCTGCGAGCGCACCGAGGTCTCGAGCAGGTCCCACGGCGGGTAGGTGACGTCCGGTTCGCCCTGCGGCGCGCCGGGCACGGCGTCGCCCGCAAGCCACACCGAGAGCGGGACGCGCGCGCCCATGGTCACTGTGACGTGGGCGGTGTCGGCGACGACCGACGTCCAGAAGTAGAACGACGCTCCAGGTTCGGTGACGGGCCCGAACGCCTCGGCCACGAGGAACTCCGACGACACCGAGCGCAGTCCGTGCGGACCGCTCGACCTGTCGCGCAACAGCGGATCGTCGATGAGCCCGGTCGACGGCGAGAACGCGTAGGGCTGCCAGCGCAGGCCGGGCACGACCTCGATCGAGGGGTCCACGTCCGTCAGCGTCGTCAGGACGCGTTCGACGGCGTCGCGATCGTGCGCGGCGACCGGCCCGACGACCCAGAACTGCTGCGCGTCGCCGACGAGTGCGGTGTCCCATTTCTGCGCGGCGTCGTCCCCGGCTGACGACCGGCTCTCGACGAACCAGGTGGCGACCGGCACCGGGTCGTCGGGCCGTACGCCCGGTAGGTCGTCATGGGCCACGACGTCCTGGAACCGGTTGTCCAGCGTTGCGCGCGGCCGGGCGATCCACGGACCCAGCGAGCTGGTGATCGACGGCGGGACGGGCGGTCGGACCGATATCGGCTCCGCCCGGGTGGTCGCGGATGCCGGGACGAGCACGAGCAGCACCGAGCCGTGCCCGTCGAGGTCGACGGGCACGGTGGTGAGCGCTTCGGAGGCGGTGCTGGGCAGCCGACGCCTGGTGCCGGTGTAGGCGTCCCACTGCTCGACGTCACCGCGCCCGCGCAGGTGAAGTCGTGTGCTGACCGGGTGGTGGTGCGGGTTCGCGACGAACCAGGCGTCGGCGCCGGGTACCACGCGGTGGATGGCGAGCAGGCCGGCATCGTCGTCACAGCGGATGTCCGTGGCACCGAGTGACCGGACGGCAGGGGCCAGCTGGTCGAGCTCGGCCGGCTTGAGCTCGACCGTGCCCGCCGGGGGCCGGAATGCGTCGGCCGGTCGTCCCGAGGATTCGCCGGTGATCACGACGAGTGCTCCGCCCGTGGCAAGGTACCGGTCGAGCGCGGCGCGGGTGTCGGCACGCACGGCCGCCATACCCGGCACCACGAGGACGCGGTACGTGTGGCCACCGACCACCAACCCGTCGGACGTCGCGGTCGCATCGAGCAGGCTCTGCCGATCGAGCAGATGGGCGTCGATGGTGTGCGTGGCGAGGTGGCTCAACGCGGCGAGGGCGAGTTCGGGTGATGCGGTGTCCTCACCGCACAGATCGAGGTCCTCGGTCGGGTCGAGTACGGCGACATCGCACACCTGGCGCCCGGTGCGCAGGACCGCGGACAACCGGGTGACGTAGGCCCACAGCTGGTCGGACTGCTCGAACCAGGGCTGACGGTGGTGGAAGTCCGGTGCCGCCCACTCCCACCAGCCGCCTTCGGTGGTCAGGTAGAGCCCGTGCAGCGCGATCTGGCTGGCGCCGGCGGCGAAGGCCTGGTCGAGGCCGGCCCGGATCGCCGCGGGGGTGACGTCCCAGCCGCTGCTGTGAAACGCCTCGTCCATGACGAACGGCCTGTCGTTCAGTGCGGCGATCGAGGCGTTCACCTTGAACGCGGCGAGCGCGCGGGGCGCGCGCAGGTCGGGGTCGTCGTTGCCCGGGCCCTGGTACCACTTCATCGTGGCGCAGTAGTCGCCGTAGTGCTCGCGCCCGGCCCGCAGGTCACCGCGGCTGAGCTGGTCCATGCACAGCACGGTGCCGTGCTGCTCGTGCCAGTCGAAAATAGGCCGGAAGTAGTTCTCCTCCAGACGCTGGACGACGAGCTGGTGGTAGATCTCGCGGAAGCGCGCCGTCCCTGGACCGACGTCGTGCCAGAGAGCGTGCAGCCACGGGCCACCGCTGAACCCGGCCGCGGCCAGGGCCTCGAGCACGTCGTCGTTCACCATCGGCATCCGCACGCCGAGGTCGAGCTCGTCCTGGAAGAAGGTCGTGAACGCCGTACCCAGCTGCGCACCGAGGTTGGCGGCGAACAGGTCGTAGTACTCGTCGATGTGGTCGGCGCCGGCCCGCGGATGCAGCGGGTCGAACGTGCTCGCCGCGCCGCGCAGCACGCCCGGCGTCCGGGACACCGCGCAGACCTGCCAGGTGCCGTGCGGCACCTCGCAGGTGACGGTGCACCGGCCGGTCACCGCGTCCGCGAGGTCGCGGTGGTCGATCGCGTGCGGGAAGGAGACGTGGTCGCCGAGCAGCACCAGGTCGACGAGCGTGCCCTCCACCTCGCCGGACCACGTGCACGGCCCGGTCACCACCCAGTCGCGATGGATCAAGGTGCCGCCGTGACGGTCGGCCGTCCTCGTACCGACGCGGCGCAGCGCTTCGGTCACGAAGTTGTAGTCCTGGAAGCCCACCGTCAGCCCGCGGGCAGCGCTGCTGTCGACGTACCAGCGCATCAGGTCCCACCACGCCGGGCTCAGGGGCGCCGGCCGGCCTGCATCGGGCAACGCCTCGAGCGTGTGGCTGTACCCGACGATCGTGGCGCCGATACCGGCGGCCGCGACCGCGTCGAGGTGCCAGCTCAGGCGTTCGCGCGTCACGTCGGTACCGCTCCACCAGAACAGCGGACTCGGACGGGCAGCAGCGGGCGGGTGATCGAACGCGTCGTGCAGACTGCCGTCCAGAATGTCGTCGTGGCCCACGGCCGCACCCCCTGTCTTGCATCATCAACCCGATGTTTGCGTCAGGTCGGCGACGGCCAGCCGTTGGTTCTGATCGGAAAATAGCGCAGGAAACCTCGGATGCAAAGTGCGACAACGACGGCGTAACCGCTTCGGCTAGGTCGCGCCAAAAGTAATCCTCGACACAGACATCGGATGACTGGTAGAAAACCACCCAGCGCGCATCCCGTCATCCCGTCGCCCGGAGCACGCCCCGAGAGAGAAGGTAGTCAGTGAAGACTCGCCATCGGCTTCTTGCTGGAGCCGCCATAGCCTCCAGCGTGATGCTCGTTGCCGCCTGCGGCACCAGTTCGGGTGGATCGTCGTCGTCCGGTTCGGCAGCCAGCCTGTCGTTCCTCACGTTCACGAGCCCGAACGTCACCAAGTCGCTGTGGAACGGTGCGGCCGCCGACGTGACCAAGAAGTATCCCGGTACGAAGCTGAAGGTGTTGTACACGCCGAACCTCGACCGGCAGGCCTACGCCAAGCAGCTGCTGGCGACCGGGCAGCTGCCCGACATCGTCTGGGACGCCCCCGGCCCCGACTTCGTGAAGGCCGGCGCGCTGCTGTCGTTCTCCCAGTCCGACCTCAAGGGCATGAACGTCCCCTCGGGCTACGGCACCATCGGCGGCAAGACCTACAACCTGTGGAACGGATCGTTCCTCGTCCCGGCGCTGCACTACAACAAGGCCGCCTTCGCCAAGGCCGGCATCGCCTCGACGCCGACCACCTTCGACGAGCTGGTCGCCGACGCCACCAAGCTCAAAGCAGCGGGGATCACGCCGTTCCTCGTGCAGAGCGGCTCCGACCTCTGGTCGGCGGGTTACCTGCTGCAGGGCATCGTCACCGCCGACATCTACGGCAAGAACCCGACCTGGCTCGCCGACCGCAAGTCCGGCAAGGTCAAGTTCAGCGACCCGGACTTCGTCGCCGCGGTGAACAAGTTCGTCTCGCTGCAGAAGGCCGGCTTCATCAACAAGGACGCGCTGAGCATCAACTACGCGCAGGCCACGACCGCCTGGGACGCGGGCAAGGCAGCGATGTGGCCGATGGGCTCGTGGGCCACGGCCGCGAAGACGTCCTTCGACGAAGGCGTGTTCGCCTTCCCGACCACTGACGGCAGCAAGGTGCTGCCGGTGTCGATCGGTGCCGCGGTCTACGTCTCCGCGAAGACCAAGCACCCGGTGCAGGCCAAGCAGGCAGCCGTCTCGCTCATCACGAACCCCTCCTGGCAGGCGAACGACCTGAAGTCCGACGGTGTGCTGCCGATCGTCTCCGGCATCACCCCGCTCGCCGGCACGACCGACGCGACGCTCTCGTCGCTGAAGCTGCTGCAGGACAAGTCCTACAAGCAGGTCGTCGGATTCCTCAACGAGGTCGGCGACGACTCACCGCCGTCCGGTTTCACCGACGCGTTCGGCAAGGCCATGCAGGCCCTGCTCGGTGGGGAGTCGGCGAAGGACTTCGCCAGCAGCCTCGACAAGTCGTGGGACTCGCTGTCGAACTAGGTCTCCACGGCACCGCACCCGGGGGTGGGGGTCAGCAGACCTCCACCCCCGGGTCTTCCCCCGCGGCCGATAGACGCGGCAACCGAAGGAGCTCCACCGTAGTGACGAACAACGTCCTGAGCCGTGCGCGGGCCGCCGACGGCAAGCCCGTCCGTCCGCCGGACACGCCCCCACCACCCCGCCGCAGCCGCGCCTTCGCGCGTCGCAGGCAGGCCGTCGTGACGTTTGCTGTCCTGGGGTCCCCGGCCTACCTGCTGTACGCCTTCGCCGTCCTGGTGCCCCTGGGGCTGTGCATCAGTTACTCGCTCAGGGACTACAACCTGCTCACCTCGAGCGGCCCGTACGTCGGCCTGGAGAACTACCGCACGATCTTCGCCGACCCGACGTTCTGGGACGCGTACGGCTTCACCATCGCGATCATCGTGTTTCTCATCGTGGTCTCCAACGTCGTCGGCGTCGGCTTGGCCGTACTGCTCAACCGGCCCACCCGCACGTTCTACGTACTGCGCACCATCACGTTCATCCCGGTGATCCTCAGCGGTGTCGTGATCGCGTTCCTCTGGTCGTCGATCCTCACCGACACCGGAATCCTCAACTCGCTGCTGCACACGGTGCACCTGACGTCGCTGCAGCACAGTTGGCTCGGGACGACGCGCGGTGCGCAGTTGAGCGTGCTGATCGTGTCAGCCTGGCCGGCGATCGGCTTCTCGACCACCGTCTACCTCGCCGCTCTGCAAGGCGTCCCGGCCGAGTTGCTCGAGGCCGCCGAGGTCGACGGTGCCGGCCCGCGGCGCAGGTTCTTCCACATCGTCTGGCCGATGCTCAGACCCGCGCTGATCGTCAACTCGACCGTCATGCTGATCAACGGGGCGAAGAGCTACGAGGCGTCGTTGATCCTGACCGGCGGCGGGCCGAACGGCGCCACCGAAACGGGCGCTGTGCAGGTGTTGCGGGTCGGATTCTCGGAGAATCACGCGGGTTACGCCAGCGCGATCGCAGTCGTGCTGCTCGCGACGGTTGCGGTTCTCGCCGTCATCGGATTGGCAATCGCGCGAAGGGCGGAACGATGACCACCACCACCAGCCTGCGGGGCCGCATCGTGCGAGAACCGAGGGCGAGGGAACGGGCCGGTGTGCGCCGCACCGTCGTCGCGGTGATCGTCACCGCGATCCTGGCGTTGCCGCTCTACCTGGCGATCGACAACGTGTTCAAGAAGAACAGCCAGATCACCGCCGACCCGGTCGCCCTACCCGCCCCGTTCACGCTGCACAACATCACCTCGGTGCTGAACTCGTCCGACAACGACCTGATCCCGACGCTGATCCGCACGGTCTGGATCACCGGCGCGAGCCTTGTTCTCGTCGTCCTGCTCGGCTCGATGCTCGGCTACTACCTCGGCCGCAACGACGGTGCGATCCAGCGTGGGATGACCCTGCTGCTCTTGCTGGGGCTCGCGATCCCGTTCCAGGTCATCCTGATCCCGGTCAGCCGGGTGTTGAGCTCGGTGGGTTTGCTCAACACCTATGCCGGGCTGATCCTGTTCAACGTGGGCTACTACCTGCCCTTCGCCGTTCTGGTGTTCTCACGCTTCGTCCGGGGAATTCCGCGTGAGCTCGACGAGGCCGCAGCGATCGACGGCGCCGGCCCGTTGACCACGTTCGTCCGGGTGATCTTCCCGTTGATGCACCCGGCGATGGCATCGGTCGCGATCTTTGTCGGAGTCTGGGTGTGGAACGACTTCGTCAATCCGTTGATCCTGCTCGGGCCGCTGACCGGAACGACGATCACTGCCGGCATCTATCGATCGCTGGGCCAGTTCAACTCCGACTTCGGGACGACGTTCGCATACATGTTCATCGCGACGCTGCCGCTGCTCATCCTCTTCCTCGCGCTGCAGAAGCGGTTCGTCTCCGGGCTCACCTCGGGGGCGACCAAGGGGTGACCGGCGCGTGCATCCCACCCCCTGCGCGCTCGTGCCCGTCGAGCGCAGCTCTCCACCCCTTGGAAGGACCTGGCGTGAACACCATCTGCTCGGTCGACGTCGTCGACGTCCGTTTTCCGACCTCTGCGACCGCAGACGGGTCGGACGCCATGAACCCTGACGGGGACTATTCCGCGGCGTACGTGGTGCTCACCGCCGCAGACGGGACGAAGGGGTACGGCCTGACGTTCACCATCGGACGCGGAACGGACCTCTGTGTTGCCGCCGCCCGGCAGATTGGCCGGCACGCCCTCGGTGTCGATGCCGACCACCTGAGCGGGTCGGTGATCGGCGAGGTGTATCGCCGTATCGCCGCCGACTCGCAGCTGCGCTGGCTCGGGCCGGAGAAGGGTGTCGTGCACCTGGCGACTGCGGCCGTGATGAATGCGGTGTGGGATCTTGCGGCGCGACAGGCCGGCCTGCCGTTGTGGCAGTTCCTGACCTCCCTCGAGCCCGCCGACCTGGTTGCGGCGTGTGACTTCCGCTACCTGTCCGACGTGCTGACGCCCGAACAGGCAGTGGCAATGCTGGCGGAATTGCGGCCGTCGCACCACGAACGGATCAATGCCCTGCACCGCAACGGATATCCGGCGTACACCACGTCCCCCGGCTGGCTCGGCTACAGCGACGACAAGTTGCGCCGGCTGATCCGTGAGGCCATCGCCGACGGCTTCGAGCACGTGAAACTCAAGGTCGGTGCGAACGTCGAGGACGACGTCCGACGCTGCGCGATCGCCCGCGAGGAGCTCGGCCCCGACCGTGTCCTGATGATCGACGCCAACCAGGTGTGGGACGTGCCGCGGGCGATCGATTGGGTGAACCGGCTCGCGCCCTTCAGCCCGCTGTGGATCGAGGAGCCGACCAGTCCCGACGACGTGCTCGGCCATCGCGCGATCCGCAGAGGCGTCGCTCCGATCGGCGTCGCGACCGGCGAACACTGCCACAACCGCGTGATGTTCAAGCAGCTGCTGCAGGCCGAGGCGATCGACTTCTGCCAGATCGACTCGTGCCGGCTCGCCAGCATCAACGAGATCGTGCCGGTGCTGCTCATGGCCGCGAAGTTCGGCGTGGCGGTGTGCCCGCACGCGGGTGGTGTCGGGCTGTGCGAGTACGTCCAGCACCTGGCGGCGTTCGACTACATCGCCGTGTCCGGCAGTCTGGACGGTCGGCTGTGCGAGTACGTCGACAACCTGCACGAGCACTTCGTCGACCCGGTGGTCGTCGACCGCGCGCACTACCGCCTACCCTCGCAGCCCGGCTACAGCATCGAGATGTTCGCCGAGTCGATCGCCGACTACACCTTTCCCGACGGCGAGTACTGGCGTCGGGCCACGGCCGGACCGGTGTCGATCGACCTTCCCACCGAGCCCCCGCGTGTGCAGGCGGCCGCGGCTTCGTGATCGACTCACACGCTCATCTGTGGGACACCGGCTCGCTGCACTACCCGTGGCTGGAGGTGGAGACTGAGCTACCCCGCACGGTGACCGCGACCGAGCTCGCGTCGGTCGCGCCGGACCTCGACGGCGTCGTCCTGGTCGAAGGTGACGTCGAGGTGCCCGCGGCGGCGGCAGAGATCGAATGGCTGTCGGCGCAGGCCGATGCGCTGGCCTACGAGGCGGTCATCGTCGCGCAGTGCCGTCTCGACGATCCCGTGGATCTCGCCGCGCGGGTGCGGGCGCTGGCCGACCACCCCCGGGTGCGCGGGGTGCGCCAGGGCCTGCAGGGACGCCCCGACGGCGCGCTGGCGACCGAGGAGATGGTGGCCGGCGTGGACACCGCGGCCGCGGCCGGATTGGCGGTCGACGTCTGCATCCGCTTCGGCCAGTTCGAGGAGTTCACCGCGGTCGCGACGGCCTGTCCCGACGCCACGATCGTGCTGGACCATCTGGGGAAACCACCGATCCGCCAGGGCTCGTTCGACGCTTGGCGGCGCGCGATCGGTGCAGCGGCGGCGCGGCCGAACGTGCACGTCAAGCTGTCCGGTCTGACCACCGAGGCGGATCCCTCCGGTTGGCGGGAGGAAGACCTTCGGCCCTACCTC
>CAZZVT010000039.1:0-12531 GCA_964657545.1 uncultured Jatrophihabitantaceae bacterium | reverse complement strand
GTGCTCGACGGCAACGCCCGCAGCCTGTACCGGCTGGGCGGCCCGGTGAGGTCGACGCCGCCCGCGAGCGCAGCGTGATGCGGCGCCGGACGGTGGCAGGAACCGGGTTGGCGCTGACGGAACTGGGCTTCGGGGCAGCTCCCATCGGGGGGCTCTACCGGGCGGTCACCGACGAGACGGCCGAGCAGACCCTCACCGCCGCGTGGGACGCCGGCGTGCGCTACTTCGACACCGCACCGCACTACGGGCTCGGGCTGTCCGAGCGACGGCTCGGCCGGTTCCTGCGGACCCGCCCGCGCGGCGACGTCGTCGTCTCGACGAAGGTCGGCCGGATCCTGCGACCCGTTGCCCGGCCCGGGGGATCCGACCTCGACATCGGCGGGTTCGACGTCCCGATCACGCACGAGCGGGTGCTCGACTACAGCCGCGACGGCGTCCGCCGCAGCCTCGACGACACCCTGGGCAGGCTCGGTCTCGACCGGGTCGACATCGTGTACGTCCACGACCCTGATGCGCATGTCGAGCAGGTGGTGCGCGAGACCCTGCCTGCCCTCGTCGAGTTGCGCGACCAGGGCGTGGTCGGTGCCATCGGTGCCGGGATGAACGTGTGGCAGCCGCTGCACCGCATGGTCGCCGAGACCGACGTCGACATCGTCATGGTCGCCGGGCGCTGGACGCTGCTGGACCGCAGCGCGCAACCGCTGCTGGACCTCTGCGCACAGCGGGGGGTGAGCGTGTCCGTCGCGGCGCCGTTCAACAGCGGCCTGCTCGCCCGCGACGACGTCCCCGACGACGCGCGCTTCGACTACGGCCCGGCGCCCGAGCCGCTGCTGACGACCGCCCGTGGACTCGCCGCGCGGTGCCGCGAGCGCGGCGTCGCACTGCCGGCGGCGGCGTTGCAGTTCCCGCTGCGGCATCCGGCCGTCGCGTCGGTCGTCACCGGTTTCGGCTCGGCGCCGCACGTCGAGTCGGCCGCAGCGGCGATTCAGACACCCGTCCCATCCGACCTGTTCGACGACATCGATGAGTACCTGGAAAGGACGGTCCGGCAATGAGATTGGCCCGGTTCGGAGACCCACAGCACGAGACCCCGGTGGTGGCCGACGGCGAGGGGACGTGGCGCGACCTGCGCAGCGTCACCGACGACCTGACGCCACGCTTCCTGACCGAGGGGCTGCCCGCGCTGATCGCGGGAGGCGACGTCGCGGCGCTGCCGGTCTACGCCGGACCCACCCGTCCCGGCCCGCCGCTGGCCGGCATCGGCAAGATCGTGTGCGTCGGGCTCAACTACCGCGACCACGCCGCCGAGACGAACGCCGAACTGCCGCCCGAGCCGATCCTGTTCCTCAAGGCCCCGGACACCGTCGTCGGGGCCGAGGACGAAGTGCTGATCCCGCGGCGATCGGTCAAGACCGACTACGAGGTCGAGCTAGCCGTCGTCATCGGCCGTACCGCACGGTATCTCGAGAGCGAAGCGGTGGCCCTCCAGCACGTCGCGGGGTACGCGATCAGCAATGACGTGAGCGAGCGCGAGTTCCAGACCGAGCGTGGCGGGCAGTGGGACAAGGGCAAGAACTGCGAGACGTTCAACCCGTTCGGTCCGTGGTTGGTGACGGCCGACGAGATCCCGGACCCGCAAGCGCTCGGCCTGAGACTGTGGGTCAACGGCGAGCTGCGGCAGAACGGCGGGACGAGCGATATGGCATTCGGCGTTGCCCACCTCGTGCACTACATCAGCCAGTTCATGACGCTCCACCCCGGCGATGTGATCAACACCGGGACGCCCGCCGGCGTCGCCATGGGTCGGCCTGACGGTGCCTATCTGTCGAAGGGCGATGTCGTGGAACTCGAGATCGACGGGCTCGGTCGTCAGCGCCAGCAGTTCGGGCCGGCCTGATGGGCAGCGTGGACGGGCTCAAGGCCCTCGTGACCGGTGGGTCCTCGGGCATCGGTCTGGCGACCGCGCGCATGCTCGCGGCCCAGGGAGCGCAGGTCGCGGTGCTCGACCGCGAACCGCCGGCGCATGACGACGGCGTCGTCTTCGTGCGGGCCGACGTGACCGACGACGCCGCGGTCAGGGTCGCCGTAGAGAGCGCTGGCGCGCAGTTGGGCGGGCTGGACCTGCTGGCCAACATCGCGGGCATCGGCGCGCAGGGTGATGTCGCCACCAATCCCGACGACGAGTGGGCGCACGTCCTGGACGTGAACGTCATCGGCCTGGCCCGCGTCTCCCGCGCCGCCCTGCCGCTGCTCAGGCAGTCGTCGGCGGCGGCGATCGTCAACACCGGCTCGATCGCCGCGTGGGCCGGGCTGCCGGAGCGCGTGCTGTACTCGGCGAGCAAGGCCGCGGTGCACGGGGCGACGCTGGCCATGGCAGCCGATCTCGTCGCCGATGGCATCAGGGTCAACGTCGTGCAGCCGGGCACCGCCGACACGCCGTGGGTGGCCCGTCTGCTCGATCGCGCGGCCGATCCTGAGGCGGAGCGGGCCGCGTTGGCCGCGCGCCAGCCGATGGGCCGGCTGGTGTCCGCCGACGAGGTGGCGGCAGCGATCGTGTACCTGCTCTCGCCCGCCGCCGCGTCGACGACCGGCACGGCTCTTGCCGTCGACGGCGGCATGGCGGGGCTCCGGCTTCGACCGCGGAGTTCCTGACGTGTCGGTCGGGCACGACGACGCGACGGTCGAGGTCGAGCTCGCCTACGGCGAGACCGGCCTGACCGTTCGCCTGCCGGCGGCGGCGACCACCGTGGTGCGGCCGACGCACCTGCCCGCCGGCGACGACCAGGTTGCGCTGTTGCGCGCTGCGTTGCGCGAACCGGTCGCCGGTCCGCCGCTGCGGGATCGGGTGCGTCCCGGGCAGCGGGTGGCCGTCTCGATCTGCGACCTCACCCGCCCCCAGCCGAGGCGGGAGATGCTGCTGGCGCTGCTCGCCGAGCTCGACGGCATCACCGACCCCGCGGACGTGACCGTGCTGGTCGCGACGGGAACCCATCGCGGCAACACTGCGGTGGAACTGCGCTCGATGCTCGGCGACCTGCTCGACACCGTGCGCGTGGTCAACCACGACGGTCGTGACCGCTCCAGCCTCACCTGGTGCGGGATAGCCGGCGACAACGTCCCGGTCTGGCTCAACCGCGAGTGGGTCGAGGCCGACGTCCGGATCACCACCGGGTTCGTCGAGCCGCACTTCTTCGCGGGATTCTCGGGCGGGCCGAAGCTCATCGCGCCGGGGCTGGCTGGTCTGGAGACCGTGCTCACCCTGCACGACGCAGCGCGCATCGGCTCGGAATCCGCGACGTGGGGGGTGTGTAACGGCAATCCGGTGCACGACGACGTGCGGGCGATCGCCGCGCTGACCGGCTGCGATTTCGGCTTCGACGTCGTGCTGAACGGGGAGAAGGAGATCGTCGCCGCGTTCGGCGGAGATCTGCTGGCCATGCACGAGCGGGCCCGTGAGACGGTGCGACGTGTCGCGATGAGCCCGGTGGATCGGTTGTTCGACGTCGTGGTCACGACCAACTCCGGCTTCCCGCTCGACCAGAGCCTTTACCAGGCCGTCAAGGGGATGTCGGCCGCGGCGACGATCGTCAAGCCCGGTGGGGTGATCGTCTGCGCCGCGGAGTGCCGAGACGGGTTCCCTGACCACGGGTCTTTCCGCGCGGTCCTGTCCTCTGCGGAGTCGCCGCAGGCGTTGCTGGACTCGATCACCGCCCGCGCCGAGACCGTTCCCGATCAGTGGCAGGTGCAGGTGCTCGCGCGCATCCTCGTCAAGGCCGTCGTCTATGTCCACAACAGCCGGCTGTCGCGGGCCGAGCTCGCCAGCGCGCACGTTCGCTCCACCGACGACGTCGCTCGGACCGTGCGCGATGCGCTGGCCGCGGCCGGGCCGCACGCGAGGGTCTGCGTGCTTCCCGAGGGACCACAAACCATCCCGTACCTCGCCCCGCCCGCGTCGGTCGAGCGGGTCGTATGACGCCGGTCGTCCTCGTCGCGCCCGACTCGTTCAAGGGGACGATGTCGGCGGTCGAGGTCGCTGACGCCTTGGCGGCCGGGGTCACCGACGCGGGTTTTCGCGCAATCCGCTGCCCGCTCGCCGACGGCGGCGAGGGAACGGTCGCCGTGCTGCGCGTCGCGCTCGGCGGTGAGCTGCGGCGGGTCGCCGTACGAGGTTCATTGGGACACCAGGTCGAGGCGAGTTACCTGCTGACCGCCGACGGTACGGTCGCGGCGGTCGACACGGCGACGGCCGACGGACTTACGCTCATCGCGCCGGCCGACCGGGACGCCGAGCGCGCGTCGACCTACGGCACCGGGCAACTGCTCGCCGCCGCGGTCGCCGCGGGAGCTCGGCATCTCCTGCTCGGCGTCGGCGGGTCCGCGACCACCGACGGGGGAGCGGGCGCGATCACGGCGCTCACCGAGGCCGGCGGGCTGCGCGGTGCCCGGCTCACCGTGCTGTGCGACGTCGATACCGCCTACGAGGACGCGGCCCGGGTCTTCGCCCCGCAGAAGGGCGCTGACACCGCCGCGGTCGAGCGCCTCACGACCCGGCTGGTGCAGCTGGCGGGGTCGCTCCCGCACAACCCGCTGGGGGTGCCGCGCACGGGTTGCGCCGGTGGGCTGTCCGGCGGTCTCTGGGCGGTGTTCGGCGCGGAGCTGGTGTCCGGCATCGACTACGTGCTCGACGCCGTCGGTTTCCCTACGTTGGTCGCGCAGTCCACGGTGGTGCTGACCGGCGAGGGGCGCTTGGACGAGCAGTCCTTCCAGGGCAAGGTCGTTGCCGGGGTCGTGCGGGCCGCTGCGCGTCGCGCCGTGCCGGTGCATGCCGTCGTCGGGCGCAATGAACTCGGTGCGGCCCGCGTGCGGGCGTGCGGCTTGGCCGGGGTGTCCGAAGCGGGCACCGTGCAGTTGCTTCGGGCAGCGGCGGCGACGATTGCTCGCAGCACGAGCTGATGGTCCGAGTCGTTCGTGTGTCGCGGCCTTCCGCGCGGTGACCTACGGACCCCAGAACAATCGTGTGACCGATGGCCGGCAGGAGGTTCTGCACCGTGAGCGCACCGTCGTGAGGGGTGATCATCTGGTCCGGGCCTTGGTCACTCTGCCGGTCGAAGTATTGCGGTTCACCCGTCCGTCTTCGCCGCCGACCGCAGCTCGGTGGCCTACCTGCGCGGTCCGCTGTCGCTCTGTCTGCCGCACTTTCTTCACCGCATGAACGATCGACCCTTATGGCGAATTTCTGTCGATGGTGGTGAGGCAGTTGGATACGGGGCCGGTCACTCAGGATGGCGACGACCCGGTCCGCCACCGGGCCGAGACCATGGACGCCTGCGACCGGTTGGCCGACGTGTGGTCCGCGACGACCGATGACGGTCGTTGCAACGGCGGACTGGAGCGGCCCGCAATGCAGAGCGCGGTTCCATGACCGCTGACCGTCGGCATGGTCGGGGCGATCGCGCCGTGGCACTTCAGGGCAGCACACCGAGACCCGGCCCGAGTCTGCTCGCGGTCCTGCTGGCCGCACGGGTCCGACTCTCGGCGGCCACGTCGGTCGTCGCGGTCGGCCCGGACTCCTGCGCCGCCGCCGTCACGCCCGCTGAGGACCACCTCGGCGGTCGGCCCCTGATCGTCGCCGACTCTTCGAAGGACAGGAGGTGACGATCGACCACGACGAGCGCCACCTCGGTGGCGAATGGGTCACCCCCGGTTCGACATGACGTGTGAGGTGAACTCTGCAAGCTGCGGCGAGCTCATCGGTTCGGCGCCGGAGGCCGAAATCGACGACACCTGTCGGTCTGTCGCGGTCGACCGTCTGACACGGATCGTCGACGCCGGGCGGCGTTACGAGTCCGCCCGGCGTCATTGATGCCTGCTATTTGATGGTCGGTAGCAGGGCTTTCATCTCGGTGATCTCCTTGCTCTGGCCGGCGATGATCGACCGGGCGAGGGTCTTGGCGTCGGTGTTCTGACCGCTGGACAACTCGGTGTTGGCCATCGTCAGTGCGCCGGTGTGGTGGGTGATCATCTGGGTGAGGAACAGCTTGTCGAACGTGGCGCCGGTGGCGGAGTCGAGCTTGGTCATGTCGGCGTCGCTCATCATGCCGGGCATGCTCATGCCGCCCATGTTCATGCTGCCCGTCGAGGTGCTGGGGACGGGCTCGTTCCACCCCTTCAGCCATCCGGACATAGCGCTGATCTCCGGGGTCTGCTCGTTCTCGATCATCTGGGCCAGTTGCTTGACCGTCGGGTTGGTGGCCCTGCTCAGTGCCGTCCTCGCCATCGCGAGGGCCTGGGCGTGGTGCGGGATCATGTCGGTCGCAAAGGCGACGTCGGCCGCGTTGTGTGGGCCGGTCGCCGGTGCGCCGGCCTGAACGGTCGCGGTTGCATTGGCCGCGCCGTTCATGGACATGCCGCTCGACATCGCGCCGCCGGACATCGACGTTGCTCCGCCGGACATCGTCGAGTGCGAGGGCGCGGATCCGGAACTGCTACAGGCGGACAGTGTCAGTGCTGCCGCGGTGGCGACGATGGTGCCGGCAATCAGAGTGCGCTTGCTCATGGGGGTGTCCTTCCAGGACAGGTCGTGCCGGAATCGGGATATGACGCTGACGCGGTCCTGCACCGCACCGTGAGGCACAGGGCGGGCCGCGGGTCAGCTCACGTCCGGCTGATCCCCAGATCGATGAGGGAGACGTCGGGAGGCGCCCGAGGTCCCCTCGCCGGGATCGACACCAGCGATTGCCTGGGCATGCTGAGTGCGGCGTTCGCGACAGTCCAAGAGACACCGGGAGTGCTCAGGTGCCCGGAGTCGCGCAGCACCGCAACGCAGTTCGCGTGGTCCATGCCGCACCCCGTCGGCGAAGCGAGGCCAGGACGTGCGACCCGCGAACCACCGCGGAGAACGGCCGCGGTCCGGGCGGGCCGGTCGCCGTGGCCCGGATGGCGTGCAGAGGCCGACTCGCTCATCGCCGGGGCGGTGGGCGCAGCGATCATCGACGCGGTGGCCGTCATCGACCCGCCGGTCGAACTGGCCATGGCGTCGGGTAAGCCGTGCATCCCCACCAGGCCGAGTACGGTCAGCAGCACGGCAACACGCGCGGCCCACCACTGGTTCGGCCGCTGCTCCACCTCACCAGATTATCCGTACGGTCGTACTGCCGTGCGTCTGTGTGATCGACGGCGTGCCCAGCGGAGTTTGGCAGGATGGGGCCATGGACAGAGGTCTGCTTTTCCGCAGGGTGGCGTCGGCCGTCAACACGGTGTTGCTTCCGGTGGTGCGCAGCGGTCCGGGGCGCCGGTTGCTGGGCGGCTCGATGGCCGTCGTGACGTACACCGGCCGCAAGTCCGGTCGTGAGGTGACGTTCCCGGTCAACTACCGTCGCGCGAAGTCGGGCGACGAGATCGTCATCCGGGTGATGGCACCCGATGCGAAGACCTGGTGGCGCAATTTCACCGGCGACGGTGCGCCGATGCAGCTGCGCATCGGATCCGACGAGCGCACCGGCCACGCCCGCGCCGCGCGGTCGGCCAAGGGCGGCGTGACGGTGCAGGTCGTTCTCAGCTGAGTGGACACCGGAGCTTGTCCAGTGCGCCGCAGGATTGCCGACAGCCCGTCGACGCCCGGATCCGAGCATCGTGCGCAGGTCCGGACGACGATTCGGCACCCTGAATGGCTCTCGGGACGCTGATGACCGCGTAACGTCAGGCCTACCGAGGCCCTTGTGCACGCCGACCACCTGCCGGCGCCGTCCTCGGCGAACCGCTCCCCGGCCCTCGAGCCAGCAATGAGATGGACGATGACCTCTGTCAGCGCCGAGGCGACTCTGGACGAGCCGATCACGACGACGGGTCCGGAGGTCACGACGGTTGCCACGTGCGACATGTGCGTGCATCCGCTCGACGATCATGACCGGGTGGCCCGCCGCTACTGCGCAGCCACGTCCGCCAATGCGATGGATCGCGGGTGTGTCTGCAAGTAGTGCACCGTCCGCCGAACCGAGGGGACAATCTCGGCCAGCGGGAAGATGATGGTGGTGTTGTTCAGCAGCGACGTGTAAGGAGTGCTCGATGAGTGAGACAGCGTGGATGGTCGACCGCGAGGTCAAGTGCCGATGCGGTCAGCGAGGCGTCATCAGTGGCGTGGAGCTGGCCGGGGACGAGCCGGAACTCGTGTGGGTGACACACCTCGTCCGGCTCTCGATGCAGACGCACATCCACCGCCGCCCCCAGATGCCGGCACTGCTCGCTCAGCTGTCCGACCAGCGCCCGTAAGCCCGGAGCCGAACGACGCGCAGTGTCACGTCGACGAGAGCGGTTCGACGTCGATCATCAATTCGTCGTAGCCCACGAAGTTGCCCAGCGCCGTCGGACGGCCTAGCTCCGGTTCCCGGGCCAGGCCGAACGTGCAGAACTGCACCATGGTCTCGGCGAGAATCGCCAGCTCCAGCTGGGCCAACGGTGCGCCGACGCAACGGTGCACGCCCCAGCCGAACGTCAGATGCCGGGTGTAGGCCCGCTCGAGATCAAAGCGTTCCGGCTCCGGGAAGCGGCGGGCGTCGAGGTTGGCCGCAGCAAAAATCAGCAGTACCCGGTCGCCGGCCGACATGTGCACCCCCGCGAAGTCGACGTCCTCGGTGACGACGCGGAAGAAGCGCTGTACCGGGCTGTTGAGGCGCAGGCTCTCGTCCACGGCAGCCGGCGCGAGTTCGGGACGGCGTCGAAGAGCGTCCTGGAGGGCGGGGTCGAGGGCGAGGTCCTTCACCAGCGCCGCTCCGGACAGCAGGGTGGTGTCGTGGCCGGCGAACACCGCGCCTGCGAGCCACGAGACCAACGTTTGATCGGTCATCGTTTCGTCGTCGATCCGTGCCGCCAGGGCGTAGGTGAGAAAGTCGTCGCGGGGTTCTGCGCGACGTGCGCCGATCTCTCGGGCGCACAGTGCGAAGAGCTCACGGATCGCCGCGGTCTCGCCACGCGCCATGCGATCGCTCACCTCGAAGAAGGCCAGCGCTACCTCGGCGTCGAGGCCGATGGCCCGGGCGATGACCTGGATCGGGAGCTTCGCCGACACCTCTCGGACGAAGTCACCGCCGCCGTCGTCGACGAAGCGGCGCACGTGCTCGACGGTCAGCTCCCGGATCATCGGTTCGTAGTCGCGGAGCCGGCCGCTGCTGACCCATTCGGCGTAGAGCCGCCGGTAGCCGATGTGAACCGGTGGGTCCATCTCGATCGCGATACCGAAGGGTCGTCCAGGGACGTCGGGAAAGAACACGCCCTGGGCCGAGCTGAAATGCTGATGATCCAGAGCTGCAGCGCGCACCTGGTCGTAACCCGAGACCAGCCAGAACCCACCATGGGCGTCGGAGCGCACCGCGGTCGGCTCGTCGAGCAAGCCCCGGTAGGTCAGGCGTAGCTCGTGTTCTGTGGTCGGTGCCTGGTGGTCGAAGTGGACCACCGGGCAGGTTGCTGTCCCCATTCGTGAATTAGAGCCCTAACGATTTTCGCTTGTCAAGGTTGGTGCTCCGCCCTCGGAGGTTCTTATCCGAACAACAGCGTGGAGGGTTGACGTAGGTCACACTTCCTGCTTTCGTTAACCGAACGATCAATCAACGAACCAGCTCTGGAAGGCGATTCAATGAGTGACATAGCGGCGCTGGGGTACGTCGGGCTCACCGGGCCGGTCGGCGAATGGCTCGAGCTGGCCGAGATCCTCGGACTGCAGACGACGACCCCGTCCAACCCGTCGGAAGCCCGCTTCCGCATGGACGATCGCGCCTGGCGCATCGCCGTTCAGGACGGCGAGCCCGGAATCGGCTACATCGGCTGGGAGGTCGCCAGCCTCGCCGCGCTCGAGCGGGTCAAGGACACGCTCACCGGCGCCGGCTTCACCGTCGAGCCGAATCCCGAGCTCGCTCAGGTGCGCGGGGTACTGAACCTGCTGACCTGCCAGGACCCGGCCGGGCTGTCGCTGGAGTTCTTCTACGGCGCCGAGATCAACAGCGCGCCGTTCACCTCGCCGACCGGCGCCCGGTTCGTCACCAGCCACGAGGGCCGCACGCTCGGGCTCGGGCACATCGTCATGTTCGTGAACGACCTCCCAGCCGCGACGGAGTTCTACATGAACCTCCTCGAGTTCGCGCCGTCGGACCGGATCATCCACGGCGCGATGGGGTCGACGTTCACGCACATCAACCCGCGCCACCACAGCCTGGCCTTCGGCCCGGCCATGGGCCCGATGAAGCAGGGTTTCGACCACATCATGCTCGAGGTCGACGACATGGACACCGTGGGATGCGCACTTGACCGGCTCACCGAGAAGGGCGTGCCGGTCACGGTCACCCTCGGCAAGCATTCGAACGACTACATGACCTCGTTCTACATCCGCACGCCGTCAGGATTCGACGTCGAGTACGGCGTCGGCGGCCGCCTCGTCGAGGACACGTGGGTGCCGGCATGGTTCCGCAGCCCCAGCATCTGGGGCCACAAGCGCACCTTCGTCACCAGCAAGTCGGCCATCGACGAGCTGATGGCCGAGCCGCCGAACGACCCCGCGCCGGCACCCGTGCCGGAATCGTCCGCCCACTGAGCAACGCCCGTGCCCACGCCCCAGACCTCATGACAAAGGAGTCCCGATGACCACGGTGTCCACCGAGCAGGAACTGCTCCGGATCCCCGACAACCTGTTCGTCCACCCCGACCTGCGCGTCGAGGTCGAGCAGTTCCTCTACTTCGAGGCGACGCTGCTCGACGACCGCAACTTCGCCGACTGGTACCGCCTGTTCGCCGACGACGTCCACTACTGGATGCCCAACCGGATGAACCGGTTGATGCACGAGGCCAACCTCGAGAAGACCACCGAGCGGCAGATGGGCCTGTTCGACGAGAACAAGATGTCCCTCGGCTGGCGCGTCCGGCAGATCCTGACCCAGAAGCACTGGGCCGAGGACCCGCCCAGCCGGGCACGGCACCTGATCACCAACATCCGCATCGAGCCGACGGAGGTCGACAACCAGTACGAGGTTCGTTCGAACTTCCTGGTGTACCGCAACCGGCTCGAGGACGAGGTCGACTTCTGGGTCGGCGAGCGTCACGACCTGCTGCGCCGGCTCGACGTCCAGACCTGGCAGATCGCGCGCCGCACCGTGATCCTCGACCAGAACGTCGTGCTCTCGAAGAACCTCTCGATCTTTCTCTAATCCGCCCCGAACCATCTGCATGTGAGGACGCGCAATGATCAGCAATGACACGATCAACTCCTACGTCGACTCCGAGAACGGGCTCGTCAGCCCGCACGTGTTCTCCAGCCAGGAGCTCTACGAGCTCGAGCTCGAGCGCCTGTTCGGGCGGACCTGGCTGTTCCTGGCCCACGAGAGCCAGATCCCGAAGCCGGGCGACTTCTTCTCGACCTACATGGGTGCCGACCCGATCCTCGTCGTCCGCCAGCGGGACAAGTCGGTCAAGGCCCTGCTGAACTTCTGCCGGCACCGCGGCATGCGGGTCTGTCGCGCCGATCTCGGCAACGCGAAGGCGTTCACCTGCACCTACCACGGGTGGGCCTACGACACCTCCGGCAAGCTGATCAACGTCCCCAACGAGCAGGACGCGTATCACGGCGAGATCGACAAGTCGCAGTGGGGCCTGCGCGAGGTTGCTCGCGTCGAGAACTACAAGGGCTTCATCTTCGGTTGCTTCGACGAGAGTGTGCCGCCGCTCGAGGAGTACCTCGGCGACATGAAGTTCTTCATCGACTTCTACTTCGACCGCCGCGAGGGTGGGATCGAGATCCTCGGCGGGGTCACCAAGGCCAAGATCCCGGCGAACTGGAAGCTGGCCGCCGAGCAGTTCGCCGGCGACTCCTACCACGCTCAATTCACCCACGTCTCGAACTTCTCGGTGATCGCGCCGACGGAGATGGCCGAGCGCCGCGAGATGGCCGAGCAGGCCCAGCTCGGCGCCGCGATGATGCTCAAGGCCGGCCGGCAGTTCGCGTCCCCGTTCGGGCACGGCACCGGCTTCCTGAGCGTCGAGAGCATGCAGAGCTATGCCTCGACCGGCGGCGACCCGATCATCGACGAGTACGAGAAGTCGATCCTGCCGGAGCTCGAGGCCCGCCTGGGCGCCGACCGCCGCAACAGCCATGGGCTGCACTGCAACATCTTCCCGAACTTCTCGTGGCTCAACCCGGCCCGCACGCTGCGGGTCTGGCAGCCGAAGGGCCCCAACAGCTTCGAGATCTGGTCGTTCGTCTTCGTCGACAAGGACGCCCCGGACGACGTCAAGGAAGCCACCCGCTGGCTCACCCAGACGCAGTTCGGGCCGGCCGGCATGGCCGAGCAGGACGACGGCGAGAACTGGGGTCTCATCTCGAGCAACCTGTCGAGCCACGGTCCGCAGGTGCACAAGATCCCGCTGAACTACACGATGGGTCTCGGGCACGAGGGGCCGGACGACCGGTTCCCCGGCCAGATCTCGCCCCACCTGTTCGGCGAGTCCGCGCAGCGGATGTTCTACAAGCGCTGGGCGGAGTTCATGACGAGC
>CAZZVT010000038.1:15172-24202 GCA_964657545.1 uncultured Jatrophihabitantaceae bacterium | reverse complement strand
GGCCTGGAGTCCCTGCCGTTGTCGCTCGTCAGCCTGTCCTAGACGCGAACTTTCGTCGTGACCTGGGCGGCCCGCCGACACCCAGCCGGCGTCCTTGAACCACGGCGGCCACCTCCGCGAGGTCTGCCTGACGCCGCCGCAAAGCTGCCGCACCGTGATGGTGAAGCCACTCACACGCCGAACCGATCGGGACGGATGGCCGGGCTGCGCAGGCACCGGCGCTGCCGCGGTGCTATCGTGCGATATCATCGGGTGACGGGAGGGGTAACGATGAGCGATGTGCTGATCCGGGACGTGCCGGACGAGGTCTTGACCGCTATCGACGCGCGCGCAGCCAAGCTGGGAATCTCGCGGGTCGAGTACGTACGTCGACGGCTGGCGCAGGACGCCGCAGTGGCGCCGGTGCTGGTGACCGTCGCGGACCTCCAGCATCTGGGGACGACGTTCGCGGACCTGGCTGATCCCGAGGTGATGGCAGGGTCCTGGGATTGACCGACTGGCTGATTGACAAGTCTGCGCTGGTCCGTCTTGGCGTGAGCGCCGATCCGCAGCAGTGGGCCGACCGGATCCAGCGGGGCCTGGTGCGAATCACGACCGTGACCCGACTGGAGGTGGGCTACTCCGCCCGGTCCGGTCCTGATGCCCGGGCAGCCGTGCGCCAACCGCCGCTCGCGGCCATGCCAGTCGAGCACCTGACACCGGCGATCGAGGACCGGGCAGTCGAGGTGCAACTGCTGCTTGCCGACCACGGCCACCACCGGGCGCCATCGGTGCCGGATCTGCTCGTCGCCGCAACCGCGGAGCTGACCGGGCTGACGGTCCTGCACGTCGACAAGGACTTCGACCTCATCGCCGCCGCGACCGGACAGCAGGTCGAGCGGTTGCAGCTGCTCGACGGATTCCTCCGGTCTACCGAGGAATGAGACCGAGTCTCAGAGGACGATCCGCTTCCGGGCCCAGGTCGACCCTGCCGCCTACTTGACGCAAGACAGGTTGCGAACCTCAGTGACGTCCGACCGGATGGACTGCTCGGAGGATCTTGCGAGGGTGATTCGCCCACCGCGTTCTACCGACGTTCGCCGACCGGGCGCTGCCGTTCGATCTTGCGGCTGCGTACCGCCGGATCAGTCAGTCACGGGCTGCAGAGCGGCAGCCAGCGGCGCGGCCGTGAGCTCGACCTGCCATGGCCGGGCACCGAGCTCGGCGAGCCGATCGGCCACCGCATCCGGATCGGCGGCGGGCGGTTCCCAGCACAGCCGACGCACGACGTCGGAGGCCAGCAGATTCTGGCTCAGGACGGTGTGTTTGTCGGCCACCGCGGTGATCGCATCGCGGGCGCGGGCCAGCCGGGCGGCCGCTTCGGGGTCGCGTTCGCGCCAGCGCGACGGTGCCGGCATGCCGTCGCCGACGCCACTGGTGATCAGCGGCAGTTCGTCCTCGGGCAGCTCGCGGCCCTCAACGACCGCGGCGTACCAACGCTCCAGCCGGCGGCGCTGACGCGGGCCGCCGAACACCGCAAGCGCGGCGAGTCCGCTCGACGAGGTGGGGGCGGTGCGGGCCGCGTCGACAACGGCGGCGTCGGGCAGCACCCGGCCGGGGGCGATGTCGCGCTCGGCGGCGTAGGCGTCGCGGGCGTACCAGAGCGCACGGACGATGGCGAGCTGGCGACGGTTGCGCAGCTTGTGGATGCCGGACGTTCGCCGCCAGGGATCGATTCGCGCCGGCGCGGGCGGGCTCAGCCGGACCGCCTCGAACTCCTGCTGCGCCCATTCGGTCTTGCCGGCTTCTGCCAGCAGCTCGGCGAGCACGTCACGCAGCTGCACGAGCAGCTCGACGTCGAGCGCGGCATAGATCAGCCAGTCGTAGGGCAGCGGACGGGTCGACCAGTCCGCCGCCGAATGCCCCTTCTCGAGCCCGATGCCCAGGTGCTTCTCGACCATGGTGCCGAGGGCGACCCGCTCGTCGCCGAGCAGCCGGCCGGCGAGTTCGGTGTCGAATAGCCGGGCCGGGTGCATGCCGACCTCTGCCAGGCAGGGCAGATCCTGGGAGGCGGCGTGCAGGATCCATTCCGCCTCGCCGATCGCGGCGCCCACGGTGGACAGGTCGGGCAGGGCGATCGGGTCGATCAGCGCGCTGCCGGTACCGGCGCGGCGCAGCTGCACCAGGTAGGCGCGCTGGCTGTAGCGATAGCCCGACGCACGCTCGGCGTCGAGTGCCACCGGCCCGCCGCCGGCGGCCAGCGACTCGACGAAGGACTGCAACCGGTCCCGATCGACGAGTGGCTCTGGCACCCCGTCGCGCGGTTCACGCAGGACCGGCACCGGGGGCACTTCAGGGACCGTCGGGGTGGCCTCCGGGCCCTCGTCCGCTGCTTCGCCGGTGAGTTCGGCGTCGTCGCCCACCCGTCAGCTCGAGGACAGGACGGTGACACCCTCGGGGGGCAGGCCGGCTGCCGTGCACAGCAGGTCGACGAACGCGAGCAGGTGCGGCCCGAGGTCGGCGGTGTCGGCCGTCCAGGACGCACGCATCTCCAGCGACACCGTCGTGGTGGGGCCGGCGAGGTCGCCGAAGCGGGTGGACGTGGTCTGGGTGACGGTGCCGCCCGCGGCGCGGTGGGCGGCACCTCGCTCGACGAGTGCGTCGGTGAGCCAGCTCCAGCCCACGGTCGGCAACATCGGATCGACGCCCATCTGCTCGTCGAGCTCGGCCGAGGCGTAGGCGACCAGGCGCAGCACGCCGTCCCAGGCGTCGTGGCCGTCGGGGTCGTGCAGCAGCACGAGCCGGCCGGAGGCGAGATCGCCCCCATCGGGCGCGATGATGTCGGCACTGAGCGCCCAGCTCCAGGGCGCGAGACGCTGCGGGGGGCGCAGCGGCTCGACGACGACCTCGGGACGGATACGGGTGGCGCCCAGGTTGTCGACCGCCTCGACGAAGATGGCCGGCCGCTCGGCCGAGACCGCCTGGGCGGACCGCTCGTCGGTGAGGTCGGACCCAGGGGCTGCGGTGGTCACGCCGCGTACCGCGGAGTTCGCAGGGCGAGAACGGAGGTCCGCCGCACGAACTCGACGATCGGTGCGTCGAAGAGCGCGGTTCCGCATTCGATACAGGCGAGATCGGGGCAGTGTTCGACGTGTCCGTCGGGGCACGGGGGCGCCTCGGCGAGGCTCTCGCGGGCGCAGGTCGGGCAGAACACGAACAGCGTCTCCGGTGTCTCGACCGTCGTCTGCGGCGACATCAGCAGCTCTCCTCTCCGGGCGCCGGGCGGGCACGATCGCACTCGCGGCTCAGCAGTGAACGTGCCACGGGGGTCTGACGATGTCGGGCAGGCGCGCCGAACAGGCGTGCGAACAGACATGGGACCATGAGCAGGTTATGACGACCTCCGACACCGCCCCGGAATCGCTGCTGGTCCGCGCCGCCACAGGTCGCCCGTCGAGCCGCCCGCCGGTGTGGTTCATGCGCCAGGCCGGCCGTTCGTTGCCCGAATACCGGGCGCTGCGGGTGGGCACCTCGATGCTCGAGGCATGCCGCACCCCCGAGCTCATCACCGAGATCACCCTGCAGCCCGTTCGCCGGCACGGCGTCGACGCCGCGATCTTCTTCTCCGACATCGTCGTCCCGCTCGTGGCGATCGGGGTCGGCGTAGACATCGTCCCCGGGGTCGGGCCGGTCATCGACAAGCCGATCCGGGAGTTCGCCGACCTCGACCGGCTGCGCCCGCTCGAGCCCAGCGACGTCCCCTACGTCACCGAGGCCGTGCAGACCCTCGTCCGCGAGCTCGGGCCCGTTGCGTTGATCGGCTTCGCCGGTGCGCCGTTCACGCTCGCCAGCTATCTGGTCGAGGGCGGCCCGTCGAAGGACCACGCGCTGACCAAGTCGCTGATGCACAGGGCTCCGGACCTCTGGCACGCGTTGCTGGGGCGCCTGGCGGTCATCGCGCGTGAGTTCCTGCGCGTCCAGATCGACGCAGGTGCCGCGGTCGTCCAGCTGTTCGACTCCTGGGCCGGAGCGCTCTCACTCGCCGACTACGAGCAGTTCGTGCTGCCACACAGCCGCGCCGTGCTCGAGCCCCTGTCCGGCACCGTGCCGCGCATCCACTTCGGCGTGAACACCGGCGAGCTGCTGGGCGCCATGCGCACTGCCGGCGCCGACGTCGTCGGGGTCGACTGGCGGGTGCCGCTCGACGAGGCGGCGCGGCGGCTCGGTCCGGGCGCGGTCGTCCAGGGCAACCTCGACCCGGCGCTGCTGGGTGCCGGCCCGGCCGTCATCGACGCAGCGGTACGCCGGGTCGTGCAGCAGGGCGCAGCGGCCGATGGGCACATCTTCAACCTGGGGCACGGCGTGCCACCCGACACCGACCCGGACGTCCTGACCCGCATCGTGGACACCGTCAAATCGCTCGCGTGACGACGCTGATCGTCGTCGGCGGCGGCATCTCCGGGCTGGCCGCCGCCTGGGCCGGTGCGGCGGCGGGTCTCGACGTCACGGTGCTCGAGGCGTCGCCGCTGATCGGCGGCAAGCTGCGCACCGAGCAGGTGGGTGGCCTCGACCTCGACGTCGGCGCCGAGTCGATGCTCACCACCAGACCCGAGGCATTGCAGCTGATCGACGAGCTGGGGCTGACGGGTGATCGCATCGCGCCGTTGACGACGTCGGCCAAGATACGGGCCGGCGGACGCAACCACGCCCTGCCGGCCCGCACGATGATGGGCATCCCGTCCGACGTCGACGCGGCACGGGCCTCGGGCGCGCTGTCGCCCGACGCGCTGGCGATGATCGAGGCCGAGCCCGGACGCGACCCGCTGCCGCCGTTGACCGACGATGTCGCGGTCGGCGCGCTCGTACGCGACCGGCTCGGTGACGAGGTGCTCGACCGGCTCGTCGAACCGTTGCTAGGCGGGGTGTACTCCGGGCGCGCCGATGCGCTGTCGCTACGCGCGACCGTCCCGAAACTGGCCGACGCGCTCGCCGACGGTGGCTCGCTCGTGCTGGCCGCGCGTGTGGTCACCGGCGCCGGAACCCGGGCACCGGGCGCGGGGTCGATCTTCACCAGCCTGCGCGGCGGCGTGGGTCGGTTACCGGCTGCGCTGGCCGGCTCGGGACGCTTCACGGTGCGCACCTCGGCGACCGTCCGCGAGCTGACCCGCACGCCCACCGGCTTCGCCCTGACGGTCGGCGCGGTGCCCGCTGCCGAGCGGCTCGAGGCCGACGCCGTCGTGGTGGCCCTCCCGCCGGCGAAGGCCGCCCGCCTGTTGCGCAGCGTCGCGCCGGCCGCCGCGGGCGAGCTCGGGCAGATCGACAGCGCCAGCTCGGCCATCGTCGCGCTCGCCTTCGACGGCATCGACGTGCCCGAGGGCAGCGGACTGCTGGTGGGGGCGGGGGAGCGGTTGGCGGTCAAGGCGCTGACCCTGTCGACGAACAAGTGGCCGCTCGACGCCGGCCCCCGCACCGTGCTTCGGGCATCGGTGGGTCGAGCCGGTGAGACAACTGCGTTACAGCTTCCCGACGACGACCTGGTGCGCCTGGTCCGTCACGAGCTGCGGCCGCTGATCGGCGTCACCGCCGAACCCGTCGACGCCGTGGTCACCCGGTGGGGTGGTGGCCTGCCGCAGTACGGGGTGGGCCACGTCGAACGGATCGCACGGGTGCGGGCCGACGTCGCCCGGGTGCCCGGTCTGGCCGTGTGCGGCGCGGCCTTCGACGGTGTCGGCGTGCCCGCGTGCATCGCCAGCGCCCGCGCCGCCGTCGCACGCGTCGTGACCGACCTCGCGGCGCGGACCCACCTCGAGGGAGGACACTGAATCCCATGACGAAGTCCGCACGCGAACTCAACAACGTCGTCCGCTACACCGCCTGGTCGGTGTTCCGCGCCGCGCGGCCGCTGGGTGTCGACCGCTCGTCGATGGCCGCCGAGGTGCAGGACCTGTTCGACGACCTGGAGAGCAAGGACATCCTGGTCCGCGGCAGCTACGACCTCTCGGCGTTGCGGGCCGACGCCGACGTGATGATCTGGTGGCACGCCGAGACGTCGGACGAGCTGCAGGAGGCGTACTCGCGCTTTCGCCGCACCCGCCTGGGCGGCTACCTCGAGCCGGTGTGGTCGAACATGGCGCTGCACCGCCCGGCCGAGTTCAACAAGAGCCACGTCCCGGCCTTCCTCGCTGACGAGGAGCCCGGCCCGTACGTCTGCGTCTACCCGTTCGTGCGCTCCTACGAGTGGTACCTGCTGCCCGACGACGAGCGCCGCGCGTTGCTCGCCGAGCACGGCCAGATGGCCCGCGACTACAAGGACGTGCGGGCCAACACGGTGTCCTCGTTCGCCCTCGGCGACTACGAGTGGATCCTGGCCTTCGAGGCCCAGGAGCTGCACCGCATCGTCGATCTCATGCGCCACCTGCGTGCGTCCGGCGCGCGTCGCCACGTGCGTGAAGAGGTGCCGTTCTACACCGGCCGCCGCCGCAGCGTGGCCGAACTCGTCGACGCACTCCCGTAGCCGCTCACGCTTGCTCAGAACCTCTTGGGCTGCTTGGACTTCTTCGTCGTCTTCCCCACCTGACCGGGCGGCCCGCTCGTGGCTGGGCTCGACGACCCCGTCGACGCGCTGCTGTTCGGCGAGGTCGACGGGCTCGCCGAGGTGGGCGGGGACGACGACGGTGACGTCGACGGGGCACTCGGCGATTGCGTCGGCGAGTCCGCTGACGACGTCGGCGTGTCCGACGGGGTCGGGGAGTCCTGCTCGGTAGTCGGTGTCGTCTGCTGGGTCGCGGGCGTGCTCGACGTCGGGGTCGTCGATGTGCTCGGCGGCGCCACCGGCGAGGTCGTCGAACCACCGCCGCTGCTGCCGGAGTCCGACGTCGCCAACAGGATCGCGCCGACCACCAGCGACAGGGCGACGACCCCGGCGAGGATCGCCACCCACAGCGGCACCCGCCGGTCGCGGTGCTCGGGCGGTGGCGGCTCGGCGCGACGGGGCGCGCGCACCGGCGGCGGGGGCCCTGCGGGGGATCTGGGCAGTGCCGTGGTCGAGCCGACGGCGGCGGCACGCGGGAGGTGCGTCGTGGTGTCGCCCGGTCCCGCACCGGGGAACGGCGCCGGTATCGGCAGCGCCGTCAGCGCCGCGGCCGTGGTGTCGGTGTTGCGCAGAGCCTTGGCCACCTGCCCCGCCGTCGGGCGGTGCGCGGGGTCACGGGCAGTCATGGCCCGCAGCAACCCGGGCCACGGCTGAGGCAGGTCGTGCGGCACGAACGGATCGTTCGACAGGCGCGCCATCGCGGCCTCGAGCGCAGGACCCTCGAACGAGCGGCGCCCGGTGAGAGCCTCGAGCAGCGACAGCCCCAGCGCGTAGATGTCGGCGGGCGGTCCGACGCCTGAGCCGCGGGTCTGCTCCGGAGCGAGGTAGGACGCCGACCCGAGGGTCATGTCGGCCTGCGTCAGCGGCTCGTCGCCGACGAGGCGCACGATGCCGAAGTCGGTGAGCCGGGCCCGTCCGAAGTGCGTGTCGGCACTGCGGTCCGTACCGAGCAGGATGTTCGCCGGCTTGACGTCGCGGTGCACCATGCCGGCCGCGTGTACGTAGGCCAGGGCGTCGGCGACCTGCGCCCCCACCTCGACGGTGTGCTCGACGCCCAGGCCGCCGTTCTCGATGGCCTCGGCGAGGCTGCCGCCGTCGATGAGCTCCATGACCAGGTAGGCCGGGCCGTCCTGGCCGACGATCGAGCCGTCGTAGAGCATGGTGAGGTTCGGGTGGTTCAGCCGCGCCAGTGCCCGCAGCTCGGCCTGCTGCCGTTCGACGCCGGTCGCCGTGTCCGGTGTGGTCGGCAGGCTGCGGAACACCTTGACCGCGACGTCACGATCGAGCAGTTCGTCGTGGGCGCGCATGACGTCGGCCATGCCGCCCGCGCCGATGCGACCGAGCACGCGGTAGCGCGACGCCACGCGCCAGACTTGTTCGGCCATAGCTAGCGATCATGCCCTAGCCACGGAGCGCGGCGGGCCGTGCTCAGCCGGCGACGCCCTCGTCGAAGGTCAGGGAGATCGAGTTGATGCAGTAGCGCAGGTCGGTGGGGGTGCCGTAGCCCTCGCCGCTGAACACGTGGCCCAGATGGCTGTGGCAGTTCGCGCAGAGCACCTCGGTCCGCACCATGCCCATCTCGCGATCGCTGCGCTCGATGACGTTCTCGCCGGCCAGCGGGGTGAAGAAGCTGGGCCAGCCGCAGTGCGACTCGAACTTGGTCTCGCTGCGGAACAGCTCGTGCCCGCACGCGCGGCAGCGGTAGGTGCCCTCGCGGTGGTTGTCGGTGTACTCGCCGGTGAATGCGCGCTCGGTGCCGGCCTTGCGCAGCACCGCGTACTCCTGGGGCGAGAGCTGCTCGCGCCATTCGTCGTCGGTCTTGCTGACCGGTGCTTCGGGAAGTTCGTTCTTCGCAGAGTCCTGCTTGGTGCGCCACATGACTTCGACGGTACCGCCGAGACGGTGCCGTCGCCGCTACCAGATCCTGGCTATGCCCAACGCGCCGTAGATGATGGTCAGCGCGACGCCGATCAGCAGCAGCCAGACGACGGCCTTGGCCAGAAACCGCCGCGGCCCGCTCAGTCGCGCCAGCCCACTGCCGAACGCGGCCATGTTCTGCAGCTCGCCCTCGACGGTGTTCGGGTTCGCCGTCCGCCCCCACGCGCCGTCGACGTACCGCCGCTGCGGCTCGTCCTCGTCGTCGCCGAGGTCGTCGTCGCGTTCGGTGGTCCACACCCCTCCAGCCTAAGCCGCGCCGCGTACGAATGCTCAGGTCGTGAAGTGGCTCGCGGTCCATGGTGTCGGGTCATGACGCCGAGCGGCTCGACACGTGCACGGGCACGCGTCCGGTTGGCGCTCGGGCTCCTCTACTTCGCGCTCTGCGTCTGGGTTTGCATTCGACGTTGATCATCACGCTCGACCACCGGCGGCGGTCGGCTCGCCGACGGGGCGGTCGATCGATTGATCGTTGAGCTCGCCGAGCAGCGGGGAGCGGGCGAGCAGCAGGACGCCGCGCCCGA
>CAZZVT010000038.1:0-15072 GCA_964657545.1 uncultured Jatrophihabitantaceae bacterium | reverse complement strand
TCGTTGAGCTCGCCGAGCAGCGGGGAGCGGGCGAGCAGCAGGACGCCGCGCCCGACGGCGAGGGCGCCGAGGGCTATCGGCACGAGCCACCAGCCGGTGCGCGTCGTCTCCTGGAAGACGAAGACGCCCCACAGCACCGACACGAGTGGGTCCATCAGGGTGAATCCGGGCTGCGCGGCGAGCAGGGGGCCGGTGTGCAGCGCCCACTGCATGACCACGAGCCCCAGGACGCCGAACCCGACCGCGGCGTAGGTCTGCCAGGTGGTCAGGATGCCGAGGACGCCGTGCGCGTCGGCCTGCGAGATCGTCTCCTTGATGAACGTCGCGGTGAGCCCGAAGCTGGTGCCGGTGGCCATGCCCAGGCACGCGGTGCGCCAGATCGGGCCGCCGCGCCTCGACAGCGCGATCAGTGTGACGATTGTTGCGGCCGTGGCGCCGCCGGCCAGGGCGTAGGCCACCGGCGCGACGTCGGTCTCGGCGCCGGGCTCAGGCGCCAGGAACGCGACGACCGCGATCATGCCGGCCGTCATCAGCAGGATGCCCGTCCACTCGGTGCGGTGCAGGCGGCTGCCGAACACCCGCGCCGCCACGAGCAGTGTCAGCGGCACCTCGAGGGTGATGATCGGCTCGACGGCCGAGAGCTGACCGAAGCCCAGCGCGACTGCCTGCAGCACGAACGACCCGACCAGGCCGAGGAAGCCGACGATCCAGGTGGGGGAGCGGACGAGGTCCCAGAGCAGACGGGCGCCGAACGAGCGGTCGGCGTCCTGCTCGAGGCTGGACTTGCGCTGCATCACGTTTGCCAGCGCGTTGCCCGTGGCAGCCAGCGCGGCGAGCAGATAGCTGAGCAGGTCTGAGGCGTTCACGGCCTCGCCCGGCGCCGCTGCGAGGTCAGCGTGCCGGCGAAGTCGCGGGTGAGCCCGAGCCCGGCGTGCGCGTCGTCCATCACCTCCACGAACGCGGTCATGAACCGGTCGACCTCGGCCTCGCCGATGATCAGCGGCGGGATTAGCTTGATGACCTCGATGTGGTCGCCGGACACCTGCGTCAGGATGCCGTGCCGGTGGAACAGCGCATGCACCACGGTCTGCGCGAACAGGCCCTTGCGCGCCAGCTGCAGCGCGCGCCAGTGCGCCCGCAGCTTCAGCGACGACGACGGCGCGCCGAACTCGATACCGATCATCAGGCCGCGGCCGCGGACCTCGTGCAGCAGCTCGTAGCGCGGCAGCAGCTCGGAGATCCGACGCATCAGTTCGGCGCCGACGACGCGGGCGTTCTCGACGACGTCCTCGTGCTCGAGCACGTGCAACGTCGCCAGCCCGGCGGCCATGGCCTGGGCGTTCGAGCCGAACGTCGAGTCGTGGACCAGGACGCGATCCATGCTCGAGTAGACCTTGCCGAAGATCTCGTCACGGCCCAGGGTGGCGCCGATCGGCACGTACCCGCCGGACAGCGCCTTGGCCACCGCGACGAGGTCGGGTTCGACGCCGTCGTCGCGCTGGAAGGCGAAGAACTCACCGGTGCGCCCGAGCCCGCACTGCACCTCGTCGGCGATCAGCAGCGCCCGGTGCCTGCGCAGCAGGCGTTGCGCCTCGAGCAGGAACCCGGGCGGCACGACCTGCACGCCCTTGCCCTGCACTGGCTCGACGAGCAGCGCCGCGACGTCGCCGTGGGTCAGCTCGCGTTCGAGCGCGTCGAGGTCGCCCCACGGCAAAGCCGTACCCGGGAGCATGGTGCCGAAGCCCTTGCGGAAGTCCTTGCCCCCGTTGACCGACAGCGAGCCCGCCGTGAGGCCATGGAACGCCCCGCCGAAGTAGAGGATGCGCTTGCGCCCGGTGTAGTAGCGGGCGTACTTCAGGCAGGCCTCGACGGCCTCGGTGCCGGAGTTGGAGAAGTAGACACGATCGAGGTGCGGGACGTGCGCGAGCAGCGCCTCGGCCAGCGGGCCGGCCAGCACGGGCGCGTCGAACTGGGTGAGGTCGGCAAGCTTCGCGTCGAGCACGTCGTGCAGCGCCTGCCGGACGACGGGGTGGTGCCGGCCGAGCGCGAACACCCCGAAGCCGGCGAGCATGTCGAGGTAGTCGCGGCCCTGGTCGTCGTACAGGTAGGCGCCCTCGCCCCGCACGTAGGTCTTGTCGAAGCCGATCGCGTGCAGCATGCGGGGGAGTTGCGGGTTGAGATGTCGACGGTGCAGGTCGTAGCGATCGTCGCCGCGAGCGGCAACGATGTCCGCGAGCCGGAACGGTTCCGAGGTGCCCATGGTTGCCATTCTGATATACCGGTGAGAGGAAAGTCGTTAGCCTGGCTAAGGTTCTTGTCGATCAGGATTGCCGAGCGGGAGGTGGAGCATGAGTGCGGCGGGTGAGGTTGACGGTACGGCCGGCCCGGAGCTGCTCCACACCCTTGCCCGACGCTCGCCCGGACAGATGGGCGACGAGAACTTCCCTGTGGCATTACACATCCTGCCCGCGGCGGTGCGGGAGGACCTCGCGGCCGTCTATCGGTTCGCGCGCTTCGTCGACGACGTAGGCGACGAGGCCCCGGTCGGCACCGCTGCCAGGTTGCACCTGCTCGACCTCGTCGAGCGGGACGTCCGGCTGATCGGGCACGGCTCGCCGACGCTGCCACCGGTGGCCGATCTCAGCGCCGTCACCGCCCGCCGCGGCATACCGCTGAGTACGTATCTGGACCTCGTCGAGGCGAACCGGGTCGACCAGCGTACGACGAGCTACAAGACCTTCGACGACCTGCTCGGCTACTGCCGGCTCTCGGCGGCCCCGGTCGGGCGCATCGTGCTGCACGTTGCCGGCGCGGCCACTGAGGGGAACATCGTCAATTCCGACGCGGTCTGCGCCGCGCTGCAGGTGCTCGAGCACTGCCAGGACGTCGGCGAGGACGCCCGCCGCGGCCGCGTCTACCTACCGGCCGAGGAGCTGCGCGTGCGCGACGTGTCGACCTTCGAGCTGCGCGCCGCCGGCACGTCGCCCGCCCTGCGCGCCGTGATCGCCGAGCAGGTGACGCGCGCGCGCACGCTGCTCGAGCACGGCCGGCCGCTGGTGGCTCGGTTGTCGGGCTGGGCGAAGATCGCCGTCGCCGGCTACGTCGCGGGCGGACTGGCCACCGCCGAGGCGCTCGACCGCGCCGAGCACGAGGTGCTGGCGCGCCCGGTCACGCCGTCCAAGGCGCAGACAATGCTCATCGCCACACGGGTGTGGGTGGGCCGATGAACCTCGCCGCCGCGTACGCCGAGTGCGAGCGCATCACCCGCACCGAGGCCAAGAACTTCGCCTGGGGCATCCGACTGCTGCCCGAGCCGAAACGGCAGGCGCTGTCGGCCGTGTACGCCTTCGCCCGTCGCATCGACGACATCGGCGACGGCGACCTGCCCGACGACCGCAAGCTCGAACTGCTCGCCGCAGCGCGCGCGGATGCCGCCGACCCGTCGGCCCGTCCAGACGATCCGGTGCTCGTGGCGCTGGCGCACTCGGCCTCGAGGTTGCCGATCCCGCTCGCGGCGTTCGGTGAGCTGATCGACGGCTGCGAGCTCGACGTCACAGGCCACAAGTACGCCGAATTCGACGATCTGGTGCACTACTGCCGGTGTGTCGCCGGCTCGATCGGCCGGCTGTCGCTCGGCGTGTTCGCACCCGGTTTGTCGCCGGCCGAGTTCGCACGGGCCGCCGAGCTCGCCGACGCGCTGGGCGTGGCCCTGCAGATCACGAACATCCTGCGCGACGTCCGCGAGGACCTGCTCAACGGCCGCGTCTACCTGCCCACCCACGACCTCGCTCTGTTCGGCGTCACGCTTGCCATCGGGCCCGACGGGGCACTCGACCCGTGCGGCGGCCGGCTCGCCGAACTCGTCCGCTTCGAGGCGGCCCGTGCCTGGGGAAGGTACGACCGCGGCCTGCAACTGCTGCCGCTGCTCGACCGGCGCAGCGCCGCCTGCTGCGGCGCGATGGCCGGCATCTACCTCGAGTTGCTACGTCGAATCGCCGCCGATCCCTCGGCGATGACCGCCGCCCGGATGTCGCTGCCCACGTCGGTGAAGCTGCGGGTCGCCGGCCGTGCCCTGATGAGGCGCGATGTCTGAGCCGGACGTCGTTGTCGTCGGCGGCGGGTTGGCCGGCATCTCGGCCGCACTGCGTGCCGCCGACGAGGGTGCTCACGTCACCCTGCTCGAATCGCGCCCGCGGCTCGGTGGGATGGCGTCGTCGTTCCGTCGCGGTGAGCTCTCCGTCGACAACGGCCAGCATGTCTTCCTGCGCTGCTGCAAGGCCTACCGCTGGTTCCTGCAGCGCATCGGCGCCACGGCGCAGACGGTGCTGCAGCCGCACCTCGACATCCACGTGCTGCGCCCGGACGGTCGCTCGGCCCGGTTGCGCCGCACACCCGGCGTCCCGGCGCCGGCGCACCTGACCCGTGCGCTGGCCGGCTACCCGCTGCTCTCGCCGCTCGACCGCTTGCGGGTGGTGCGCGCCGCGGTGGCGTTGCGGCTGCTCGACGCGGACGACGTCTCGCTCGACGCCCGCACGCTCGGCGACTACCTGCGTCGACACGGACAGACGCGCTCCACCGTCGACGCCCTGTGGGCAGTGCTGGCGGTGGCCACGTTGAACATCGCCCCCGACGACGCCTCGCTGGCGCTCGCTGTCAAGGTGCTGCGCACCGGCGTGCTCGACCACTCCGACGCCGGCGATGTCGGGTACGCCGACGCGCCGCTCGGTGAGCTGCACTCGGTGCGGGCCGGGCGGGCACTGGCGGCGGCGGGCGTCACGGTGCGCCTGCGTCATCACGCCGAGAAGGTCGGCCACGATGGTCGGGTGGAAGTGCGGCATCGCGATGATCGGCATGTTCTGCGCGCCGCCGACGTTGTGCTCGCCGTGCCACCCCGTGTTGCCTTCGCGCTCGCCCCGCAACTCGCCGGTACCCCGGTCGCTGCGGCGCAGGAGCTGCGGACGTCGCCGATCGTCAACGTCCACGCCGTCTACGACCGGCGGGTCACCGACCTCGACTTCGCTGCGGGCGTCGACTCACCCGTGCAGTGGTTCTTCGACCGGACGGCGACATCGGGCCTGACGACGCCCGGCGCGCAGTACCTGGCCGTCACCGTGTCCGCCGCCGACGACCTCATCGACGTCCCCGCCGCGCAGGTCATCGAGCGCTTCGTCCCGGAACTCGCCCGGCTGCTGCCCGCGGCCCGCGACGCCCACGTGCTCGACGCGTTCGTCACCCGCGAGCGGCACGCCACCTTTCGGCAGAGTGCCGGCACCGCGGCGCTGCGCCCCGGCCCGGAGTCGGGTCTCGACGGCCTCTGGCTGGCCGGCTCGTGGACCGACACCGGCTGGCCGGACACGATGGAGAGCGCGGTGCGCAGCGGCATCCACGCGGCAGAGGCGCTGCTGCGTGGGCGATCTGCGAAACATGGCGGGTCACCCGACGTGATGAGGTTCAGCGCATGACCGACGGGACGAAGGTGGGCGCGGCCGGCGCACCGGCCGCCATCGCGGCCGCTCGCCCGCTGTTCGAACCGGCGATCCGGGCGAGCGTCGACCACCTCGAGGACCGTCGCGTACGCCTCGTCGCGGGTTACCAACTCGGGCTCTGGAACGCCGAGGGAACACCCGAGTCCAGCGGCGGCAAGGCCGTGCGGCCCGCGCTGGCCCTGATCGCTGCACAGGCCGTGTGCGGGAAGCCCGAGCCGGGGATCGCGGCGGCGGTCGCGGTCGAGCTGATCCACAACTTCTCCCTGTTGCACGACGACATCATGGATCGCGACGTCGAACGGCGACACCGGCCGACCGGCTGGGTCGTCTACGGCGAGGGCCAGGCGATCCTCGCCGGCAACGCGATGATGGGTGCCGCCTTCGACGTGCTGCTGCGCGAGGGGCCGCACCCCGAGCGCACCCTGTCGCTGCTGCTCGACACCGTCCAGCAGCTCATCAGCGGCCAGTCGGCCGACCTGCACTACGAGCGCGACGACACCGCCTCGGTCGACGACATCCTGGCGATGGAGGAGGGCAAGACGGCCGCCTTGATCGCCGGCTCGCTGGCCCTGGGGGCCGTGTCGGCCGGCGCCGAGCAGGGCGTGGTCGACCAGCTGCACGAGTTCGGTCGGCTGGTCGGCATCGCCTTCCAGCTCATCGACGACGTCCTGGGCATCGTGGGCGATCCGAGCGTCACCGGGAAGTCCGCGTCCTCCGACGTCCGCGCCGGCAAACGCAGCGTGCCGGTCGTGATCAGCCTGCGCGCCGAGGGCCGCGCGGCGTCCGAGCTCGGTCGGCTGCTCGCCGACGGACCGCCGACCACCGACGACGACATCGCGCGTGCCGCAGTGCTCATCGAGGACGCCGGTGGCTTGACGTGGGCGAACGCCGAAGCGCAACGGTTGCTCGACGAGGCGCTCGCGCTGCTCGACACGATCCCGCTGGCCGACGCCCAGGCTGTGGCCGACCTGCGCGCGGTCGCCGAATACCTAGTTCGTCGGCACAGATGAGTTCGTCGGCACCGATGACGGACACCCGAGCCAGGAGGGACGACGCGTGACCACAGCGAGCAGGACCGATGTGCGGACGGCGGCAGTGGCTGCGCTGGACCGCGCCCGTGCGCACCTGAGCTCGCGGCAGGCGCCCGCCGGCTGGTGGAAGGGCGAGCTGCGCACCAACGTCACGATGGACGCCGAAGATCTGCTCATGAGGCAGTTCCTCGGCATTCTCACCGCTGTCGAACTCGAGCAGTCGGCCCGCTGGATCCGCAGCCAGCAGCGCGTCGACGGCACCTGGGCCACGTTCACCGGCGGCCCAGGCGAGCTGTCCACGACCATCGAGGCCTACGTCGCGCTGCGCCTGGCCGGTGATCCCGCCGACGCCCCGCACCTGCGGGCGGCCCGCGAGTTCGTGCTCGCGCAGGGCGGGATCGAGGCGAGCCGGGTCTTCACCCGCATCTGGCTCGCGCTGTTCGGCGAGTGGTCGTGGGACGACCTGCCCTCGATGCCGCCCGAGGTCGTGCTGCTGCCGTCGTGGATGCCGCTGAACCTCTACGACTTCGGCTGCTGGGCCCGGCAGACCGTCGTGCCGATCTGTGTGGTCAGCACGTTGCGGCCGGTGCGTCCGCTGCCGTTCACCGTGTCGGAGCTGCGCACCGGTCGCCGTCCTGCGCCGCCCCGGGGTGTGTACGCCGCCGGCTTCGGGATGATCGACAAGGCGCTCAAGCTCTACGACAGCTCGCCGGTACAACCGGGACGCGGCGTGGCGTTGCGCCAGGCCGCCGAGTGGATCATCGCTCGGCAGGAGGACGACGGCGGGTGGGGCGGCATCCAGCCGCCCTGGGTCTACTCGATCCTCGCGCTGCACCTGCTCGGCTACCCGCTCGATCACCCGGTGCTGTCGACGGCGATCTCCGGCCTCGACACGTTCCTGGTGCACCAGGTCACGCCTGAGGGGCCGGTGCGCTGGCTCGAGGCCTGTCAGTCCCCGGTGTGGGACACCTGCCTGGCGGCGACGGCACTGCTCGACGCCGGCGCCGATCTCGACGACCCGGTGCTCGACACCGCCGTCACGTGGATCGTCGGTGAGGAGATCCGCCGTCGGGGCGACTGGGCGGTCAAGCGCCCCGACCTCGAGCCCGGCGGGTGGGCCTTCGAGTTCGCCAACGACGGCTACCCCGACGTCGACGACACCGCCGAGGTGGTGCTCGCCCTCGACCGCGTCAAGGACCAGAACCCGGCGGTGAAGGCCGCGGTCGAGCGCGGCATCGCCTGGGTCAAGGGCATGCAGTCGCGCGACGGCGGGTGGGGGGCGTTCGACGCCGACAACACCCGTCGCCTGGTCGAGAAGATCCCGTTCTCGGACTTCGGCGCGGTCATCGACGCGCCGTCGGCCGACGTCACCGCGCACGCCGTCGAGATGCTGGCGTACTGCGACAGTGACTCGACCAGGCAGGGATCGACCGACGAATCCCTGGCGCGCGGCGTGCGCTGGCTGCTCGACTCGCAGGAGTCCGACGGCTCGTGGTTCGGCCGCTGGGGCGCCAATTACATCTACGGCACCGGTGCGGTCGTACCGGCGCTCGTGGCCGCGGGCGTCACGCCCGACACCGAGCCGATCCGTCGGGCGACGGCGTGGCTCGTCGAGCACCAGAACCTCGACGGGGGCTGGGGCGAGGACCTGCGTTCCTACGTCGACCGGTCGTGGGCCGGTCGCGGCGAGTCGACGCCGTCGCAGACCGCCTGGGCGCTGCTTGCCCTGCTCGCGGCGGGTGAGCACGCCTCGGCCGCGGTCGAGCGCGGCATCGGCTGGCTCGTCGACACGCAGCGCGCCGACGGCGGGTGGGACGAGGACCAGTACACGGGCACCGGCTTCCCCGGCGACTTCTACCTCAGCTACGAGATGTACCGGCTCGTGTTCCCGATCAGCGCGCTCGGCCGCTACCTGGGTCTGGACAACCGCTCATGACGTCTGCGCCCGAGCTGCTCGTCGTCGCCGCGCTGCGCACCGAGTACGCCGCGTTGCGCGGGCGGGCCGGTTCGGCGCACGTCGAGCGCTGCGGCATGGGTACCGAACGGGTCGAGCGGTGGATCCGCTCGCGCGGCGACGCGCTGCGCCCCGACGCCGTCGTCGTGGCCGGGGTGGGCGGTGCCCTCGATCCGTCGCTGCGCCCGGGCGACGTCGTGGTGGCCGACGAGGTCCGCGGACCGAACGGTCGCACGGCACTACGGGCAGCGGCACCCCTCGTCGCCGAGCTGCGGCGCCTGGGCCTGCGTGTGCACCACGGGCCGGTCCTGACCCGGGACAGCATCGTAGGCGGCCGCGACGAACGTGCCGCACTGTTCGCCACCGGCGCGCTGGTCGTCGACATGGAGTCCGCACCGATCGTGCACAGCTTCGCCACCCGCGGGGTGCCCGTCGCGGTGGTACGGGTCGTCGTCGACACCGTCGCCGCGCCGCTGCTGCGACCGGCCACGGTCACCAACGGGGTACGGGCGCTGGCCACGCTGCGTCGCCTCGCACCGGTCCTGTCGTCGTGGGCGGCGCTGACCGGCGAGCGGTCGATCGTGCTGGCCGAGCCACGCTCGTTCTGCGCCGGCGTCGAGCGGGCCATCGACATCGTCGACATCGCCCTGCAACGCTTCCACCACCCGGTGTACGTCCGTCGACAGATCGTGCACAACGCGCACGTCGTCCGCGACCTCGAGAGCCGCGGAGCGGTGTTCGTCGACGAGCTCGACGAGGTGCCCGACGACACCACCGTCGTCTTCTCGGCGCACGGGGTCGCGCCCGCGGTGCGCACCGAGGCCGACCGGCGCGGCCTGAACGTCGTCGACGCGACCTGCCCGCTGGTGGCGAAGGTGCACGCCGAGGCGCGGCGCTTCACCGCCCGCGGCGACACCGTGCTGCTCATCGGCCACGACGGACACGACGAGACCGAGGGCACGCTCGGCGAGGCACCCGGACGCATCCAGCTGGTGCAGACGCCTGCCGACGCCGAACGGGTGATCGTCGACGATCCGGCGCGGGTGTCGTTCCTGATGCAGACCACGCTGGCGCTCGACGAGGCGGCGGCTACCGTCGACGTCCTGCGGCGGCGCTTCCCCGGCATCGACAGCTCGGCCAGCGACGACATCTGTTACGCCACGACCAACCGCCAACGCGCGGTGCAGGAGATCGCGGCGGAGTCCGACGTCGTCATCGTCGTCGGCTCGCCCAACTCGTCGAACTCGCTGCGCCTGGTCGAGGTCGCGCGACGGACCGGCGTCGCCGCCCACCTGGTCGACGACGCCACCGAACTGTTGCCGGAGTGGTTGGCCGGTACCTCACGCGTCGGCATCACCGCCGGCGCGTCGGCCCCGCCGCATCTCGTCGACGAGGTGGTCGGCACCCTGCGCGCCCTCGGCCCCGTCGACGTGACCGAACGGGTCCACACCAAGGAAAATGTCACGTTCACCCTCCCGAAGGGAGTTGCTGGGTAATGCCGGTTCCGTTGAAACAAGCTCTGCGCATCGGTTGGTACGGGATCAACCAGCGTTACATCAAGCGCAACGACAAGTTCCCGTTCGTCGTCGAACTCGAACCGCTGTTCGCGTGCAACCTCGCGTGCAACGGGTGCGGCAAGATCCAGCACCCGCACGAGATCCTGCGGCAACGCATGCCGGTCGAGCAAGCGGTCGCGGCGGTCGAGGAGTCCGGCGCGCCGGTGGTCTCCATCGCCGGTGGCGAACCGTTCATGCACCCGCAGATCGACGTCATGATCAACGAGTTGATCAAGCGCAAGAAATACGTCGTGCTCTGCACGAACGCCGAGCTCATCCGCAAGCGCTGGGACCGCTTCGACCTCCGGCCGTCGGAGTACCTGTCCTTCGCGATCCACGTCGACGGTCTGCGCGAGCGGCACGACGAGTCGGTGTCCAAGCAGGGCGTGTTCGACGAGGCCATGGCGGCCATTGCCTTCCTGAAGGCGAAGGGCTTCACGGTCACCACGAACTCGACGTTCTTCAACACCGACACCCCGCAGACGATCATCGACGTGCTGAACATGCTCAACGACGAGGTCGGGGTCGACAGCATGATGATCTCGCCGGCCTACGCCTACGAGAAGGCGCCCGACCAGGACCACTTCCTGGGTGTCACCGAGACCCGCGAGCTGTTCGCGAAGGCGTTCGGCGACGGCAACCGCAAGCGGTGGCGGCTGAACCACTCGCCGCTGTTCCTCGACTTCCTCGAGGGCAAGAAGGACTTCGGCTGCACCGCCTGGGGTATCCCGTCGTACTCGCTGCTCGGCTGGCAGAAGCCGTGCTACCTGATGAACGACGGTTACGTGAAGACCTACAAGGAGCTCGTCGAGACGACGGACTGGGACAAGTACGGCCGCGGCCGAGACGAGCGGTGCAACAACTGCATGGCGCACTGCGGTTACGAGCCGACGGCCGTCCTGGCCACCATGGGCTCGCTGAAGGAGGGTCTGCGCGCGCTGCGCGAGCAGGGTTGAGCGCTCAGGCGTAGCCCCAGGCGCGTGCAGTCGGCAGCAGCGCCGCGGGCAGGTCTGCCGTGTCGGGCAGGTCCGTGCCGGGTTGCACGCGTCCGGAGCGGATCTTGCCCGACCAGTCGCCCAGGCCCCGCAGCGCGCGGATCGGGGCGGGTCCGGCGTAGTCGAGCATCGTCGGTTCGAACGGCAGGCCGACGAAGTCGCAGATGCGCGTCAGCTCGCGCGTCGGGTCGCGGGTCAGGTCCTCGTAGCGGGTCAGCAGGCCGCCGTGCGCCGCGTACGCCTCGTCCATTCCGGTCAGGTACGGGAGCAGGACCTCGCTGACATCGGTGGGGCTGAGGGCGGGATGCGCCCGTGACCACGATGCGGCGATGGCGGCGGGGTGTCGGCGCAGGACGATGAACCGCGCCTCGGGCCAGCAGCGCAGCAGCTTGCGCCAGATCATGCTGTTCGACGGTGTCTTGTCGACGACGACCTGCTTGCCGGAGTCCAGCAGCTCACGATGCAGGACGCGGTCCCAGAGCATGAACTGCAGGCGCTGGTCGGTGAACCCCAGCTCGGCCATCGACATCTCGGCGACCCCGGTCGCTGCGACCCGGACTGCGTTGAGGTGCAGTTCGTGCGGGGCGCGGATCTGGGAGTGGGCGTTGAGCAGCATCCGCAGCAGGGTCGAGCCCGACCGGATGCTGCACAGCACGAACACCGGGCGCTCCACGAGCCGCTCGCCGGCCTGGGTGCGGGCCTCGAGCAGGTCCAACGGCCGGGCGATCTCGCGTACCCGACGAGCGCGCGCGAGCAGCCGCGGTCGGTCTTCCAGGACGGCTCGCAGCCTGGTGGGTTGCCGCGGTTCGCTGGTCATGTGAAGTGATTGAACAGTACTTAGCTGGGCCTCAGGTGTCTGCGACCTGAGCAGGGCCTGGGAACGGGGCGTGCGCCGCGGACGAAGACGGCCTGTAACGCCCGGTCCGGTGCCGGGAATATGTGGACGTGCCACAACGCGAACGGTTACCCGACGAGGCCTGGTTCGAGGATCTGTACCGGACCCAGCACGGCGCTGTCCTTGCCTACGCCCGCCGACGGGTCGCCGATCCCGACGACGTCGTCGCCGAGGTCTTCTCGGCCGCCTGGCGTTCGCGCGACCGCTTGCCGGACCCACCGTTGCCCTGGTTGTACCGGACCGCGAGCAACCACATCCTGCACGCGCATCGCGCCGAGGGGCGCCGGGAGCGGTTGGCGGTTCGCGCCGCGGCAATCGTGGCTCCGGCCGCGGATCTCGCCGACGGCGTGGCGGTCCGGCTCGATGCGTCGCGTCAGGTGGAACGGGCCCTGCAGCGGCTCTCGGTGACAGATCGCGAGCTGTTGCGGCTGCGTGTCTGGGAGGACCTGCCGTACGAGCAGATCGCCTATGTACTCGGGTGTTCGACTCCCACGCTGCGGGTGCGGCTGAGACGCGCCCGCGCCCGCTTCGCCGAACACCTGCAGGACCTCGACACCCGACCCGACGAGAACGGGCGATCCGTGCTTACGCCGACCCAGGAGACCACCCATGACGCGTGACCCTCTTGACCTTCTGCGCTCCGCCGACCCGGTTCCGCGGCCCGTCGCCTACCCCGAGGACGAGGTCTCCCTGCGGGTCGCCGAGATCCTCGACCACGACGGCCGACCGGCCACGATCGACGGCGACGTCTCGACGCACGACCGCACCCGTCCGCGGTGGCTGGCCGCCGGCGTCGCCGCCGCCGCAGTGCTCGGCCTGTCCGTCGTGTCGGCGATCGTCTTCTCGCGCGGCAGCGACAACAGCGCCGCCGGCCCCAGTCCGGTGACCTGTGCGGTGTCCACCAGCGGCGGGTCCCGAGAGGTCGGGATCCGGCTGCACCAGGCCGAGGTGGCCGTCGGCGACCGTGTCCGACAGTTTGGCGGGTCCGCCGGCTCGTTCGTCAGCGATCCGTCCGACGGCACTCTCGGATTCACCCCGCACGGGGTCCCGGTGGCGAGGGCCGGTCAGGCCTGCCGGGCGTCCACCGTCGCCATCCGGCCGGTGATCACGCGGCCGGTCGCCGTCGCCACCCGCTCACCGCGCACATCTGATCCCCTTTCTGCCCTGCGGTTCACCGTCCCGTCCACCGAGGCCGCGAATGCCCGGTTGACCACGAACCAACGAGCACAGCTCACCACCGCCATGTCGCACTACGACTGCACGCCCGTGCCCGACGCGACAGCCGCCGGTCTCGCCTGCTCGACCGTCGACGGATCCACCCGGGTGTTCCTGCTGGGCCCGGCGATCCTCGACGGATCGGACATGAGCACCGCGAGCGCGGACGCACCCGCCGTGGCCGGCGCTGGTCGCGTCGCTTGGACGGTCCAGCTGTCCTTCCGCCCGGCCGGCGCAGCAAGGTTCCGCACGTTCACCGCCGCCCATCACACGAGCAGCACCAGCGTGGCCGTGTCGACCTGCGGCCCGGCCGGTTCGACGCCGTGCGCGGACTTCCTGGCGATCACCGTCGACGGACGGGTCGACACCGTGCCGGTGACGAACGCGACCCTCGAGTCCTCCGTCGCCATCTCGGGCCGGTACGACCAGACTTCCGCGCAGGCTCTGGCCGCCGACGCCACTGCGGCGTTGGTCGGGCTTCACCCGCGCTGAGGGGTCGACGGGCTAGCTTGGCGTGCATGGCGTCGCCGAGCACCGAGGTCCAGGTGGGGCCGCACGCGGTGCGCATCAGCAACCCCGACCGGGTGTACTTCTCGGACCGCGGCGAGACCAAGCTCGACCTCGTCGAGTACTACCTGTCGGTCGCCCCCGGCATCGTGCGTGCGGTGCGCGAACGGCCGTGCATGCTGCACCGCTACCCCGAGGGCGCCGACGGCGAGAAGATCTACCAGAAGCGGCTACCGAAGGGCGCGCCCGACTGGGTCGAGACGGTGCAGGTGCGCTTCCCGTCCGGGCGGACCGCCGACGAGCTGTGCGTCACGAAGGCGGCCGACCTCGCCTGGGCCGTCCAGATGTCCACCGTCGAGTTCCACCCCTGGCACTCCCGACGCGCCGACGTCGAGCGTCCCGACGAATGGCGCATCGATCTCGATCCCGGCCCCGGAGCAGCCCTGGCCGAATGCAAGCAGGTGGCCGTCGTCGCACACGAGGTGCTCGACGAGCTCGGCGCCGTGGGCTGGCCGAAAACGTCGGGGTCGAAGGGCGTGCACATCTACGTCCGCATCCAGCCGCGCTTCGGGTTCCGTGAGGTGCGCCGCGCCGCCCTGGCCTTCGCCCGCGAGGTCGAGCGCCGCGCACCGTCGCTCGTCACGACCGCGTGGTGGAAGGAGGAGCGCGGCGAGGGCCGCGTCTTCCTCGACTACAACCAGAACGCCCGCGACCGGACGATTGCCGCCGCTTACTCGGTCCGCGGCTCACCACGCGCTCTCGTCTCGGCGCCGGTCACCTGGGACGAGCTGCCGGACGTCGAGATGGCCGACTTCACGATCGCGACGATGCCGGCGCGCTTCGCCTCGCTCGGTGATCTGCACGAGGGGATCGACGACGCCGTCTGGGACCTCGAACCCCTGCTCGACTGGGCCGAGCGCGACGAACGCAACGGCGTCGGAGACGCGCCGTACCCGCCCAACTTCCCGAAGCAGGAGGGCGAGCCGCCGCGTGTCCAACCGTCAAGGATGAACAAGGCCAACTGGCTGGATTGACGCGGCTTCGGCGCCGCTCCTGCGGGCGGCGCAGGTGGCACGGTGTCCTTTCGGGACTGTATTTACGGCCAGGGCTGTCAGAAGCGGTGCCGGTAGCGCAACGCGAGAGGTCGGCCGTCCGGGTCGTACACGGTTCGGTAGAGCGGGGTGGCCCACGCCAGCGTCCGCGGCGACAACCGCTCGGCGCGGTAGGGCCGCAGCCGGCCGGGCGGCCGCGGGCCGGTCCGCCCGTCGTCGTGCCAGAGCTGCAGGCGGGCGGCGCTGTCGGCGTAGCGGGCGAACATGACGGCGGGATCGACGAGGTCGGCGTCGTCGCCCTCGTCGCGATCGAGGTGCTCCCGGGCCAGCTCGAGACGCAGGTCGCGGGCGAACCGCCTGGCGCCGTGCCCGAAGCGGTCG
>CAZZVT010000037.1:0-24564 GCA_964657545.1 uncultured Jatrophihabitantaceae bacterium | reverse complement strand
AGGCCGCCGAAGTTCGTCTCGAAGCCCCAGATGCGCTGCTGCGGGTCCATCATCGAGTCGTCGTGGCCCTGCGGGTCCTCGAGCTCGACCGACAGGCAGTGCGCCACGACCTCGTCGCCGGCCTTCCAGCGGGTGACGCCCGGCCCGACCCGCAGCACGACCCCGGACAGGTCCGAGCCGACGACGTGGTAGGGCTGGTCGTGCTTCTTCGCCAGGTCCGAGGACCGGCCGTACTTCTTCAGGAAGCTGAACGTCGAGACGGGCTCGAAGATCGACGTCCAGACGGTGTTGTAGTTGATCGCACTGGCCATCACCGCGATGATCGCCTCGCCCGGGCCCAGCTCGGGCGTCGGGACCTCCTGCAGGTGCAGGCTCTTGCGTGGGTCCTTCTCCTTGGTGGCCATCCCGGCGAACATGTCGACCTCGTCGGCGCGCACGACCATGCCCTGGTAGCTGTCGGGGACGGACAGACCGGCCACGGCGGCGAGGTCGTCGGACAGGATGGCGGAGCGGATGTCGTCCACAGTCAGGCCTTTCAGGCTTCGGAAGGTCGGAAGTTACCGGACGGTATCAGTGGCCTGCGGCGGGCTCGACCAGTTCCATGAGCACCCCACCGGCGTCCTTCGGATGGACGAAATTCACCCGGCTGTCGGACGTGCCGCGCCGGGGCTGGTCGTAGAGCAGCCGCATGCCGCGGGCCCGCAGGGTCTCGCTGACCGCCTCGATGTCGGTGACGGTGTAGGCGACCTGCTGCACACCCGGACCATTGCGGTCGAGGAACTTGGCGATCGTGGACTGCTCGTTCAGCGGGGCCAGCAATTGGATGCGGGTGGTGCCGTCGCCGACGGCCAGCATCGCCTCGCGCACACCCTGCTCCTCGTTCGTCTCCTCATGGACGCTCACGATGCCGAACGTCTCGGCGTAGAAGGCGATGGCCTTGTCGAGATCCGCAACCGCGATGCCGACGTGATCGATCTTGGTGAACAGGCTGGGAGTGGTGGGCATCCGGCCATCCTCGCAACCTCAACCGCTTACAGCGACTGCGCGGTGGGGCGGTTCACAGAGCACCGGTCGGACGGCTGGCTAGAGTCAGGTGGTTGCTCGAGGTCGTTGCTTCGCCGAGGAGGAGTTCACCCATGGCCGGATCCGTCATCGTCAACGGCGCACGCACCCCGATGGGGCGCCTGCTTGGTTCGCTCAAGGACTTCTCGGGCGCAGATCTCGGCGGGGTCGCCATCAAGGCCGCTCTCGAGCGCTCGGGCGTTTCGCCCGAGCAGGTGCAGTACGTGATCATGGGCCAGGTCCTGGGCGCGGGCGCGGGCCAGATCCCCGCCCGCCAGGCCGCGGTGAAGGCCGGCATCCCGATGACCGTGCCCGCGCTGACCATCAACAAGGTCTGCCTGTCGGGCCTCGACGCGATCGCGCTCGCCGACCAGCTCATCCGGGCGGGCGAGTTCGACGTCATCGTGGCCGGCGGTCAGGAGTCGATGACCAACGCGCCGCACCTGCTGCCCAAGTCCCGCAGCGGGTTCAAGTACGGCGCGATCGAGATGCTCGACTCGATGGCCTTCGACGGCCTGACCGACGCCTTCGACCACATCCCGATGGGCGAGTCGACCGAGCACCACAACGGCAGGCTCGACCTCACCCGCGCGGCGCAGGACGAGTTCGCGGCCCGCTCGCACCAGCGCGCGGCCGTCGCCGCCAAGAACGGCGCGTTCGACGACGAGATCACCCCGGTGTTCATCCCTCAACGTAAGGGTGAGCCGATCGAGTTCCGCGACGACGAGGGCATCCGCGCCGACACCACCGTGGAGTCGCTGGGCAAGCTGCGCCCGGCGTTCACCAAGGACGGCACGATCACCGCGGGCTCGGCGTCGCAGATCAGCGACGGCGCGGCGGCCGTGGTCGTCATGAGCAAGGCCAAGGCCGAGGAGCTCGGGCTGACGTGGCTGGCCGAGATCGGGGCGCACGGCAACGTCGCGGGCCCCGACAACTCGCTGCAGTCGCAGCCGGCGAACGCCATCAAGCACGCTCTGGGCAGGGCGGGTCTCGAGGTCGGCGACCTCGACCTGATCGAGATCAACGAGGCGTTCGCGGCGGTCGGCGTGCAGTCGATGAGGGACCTCGGCGTCAACGAGGACATCGTGAACGTCAACGGCGGCGCGATCGCGTTGGGCCACCCGATCGGGATGTCCGGTGCCCGGCTGGCGCTGTCGCTCGCGCTCGAGCTCAAGCGCCGTGGCGGCGGTACCGGCGCAGCGGCGCTGTGCGGTGGCGGTGGCCAGGGCGACGCGCTGATCCTGCACGTGCCTGCGTCCTGACCGATCAGAAGCCTGTGGCCGTCTCGCGCCGTGATATCGATGTCGAAGACCTCATCACCCGCGCCCGGGACGGGTCGGCGCGGGCGGTCGCCCGGCTGATCTCGCTCGTCGAGAACGACTCGCCGGTGCTGCGCAGGGTGGCGGCCCTGCTGGCCCCCGACGGCGGCCACGCGCAGGTCGTCGGTATCACCGGCTCGCCCGGCGTCGGCAAGTCGACGTCGACCTCGGCACTGGTCACCTCATTGCGAGCGGCGGGCAAGCGGGTCGGCGTGCTGGCCGTCGACCCGTCGTCACCGTTCTCCGGCGGCGCGCTGCTCGGCGACCGCGTCCGCATGCAGGAGCACGCCACCGACGAGGGCGTGTTCATCCGCTCGATGGCCTCCCGCGGGCAGCTCGGCGGGTTGTCGGCCGCGGTGCCCCAGGCGTTGCGGGTGCTCGACGCCGCGCGCTGCGACATCGTCCTGATCGAGACCGTCGGCGTCGGGCAGGCCGAGATCGAGATCGCGTCCCTGGCCGACACCACCCTGCTCGTCGTGGCCCCCGGTTTCGGCGACGGGATCCAGGCAGCGAAGGCCGGCATCATCGAGATCGCCGACGTCTTCGTCGTCAACAAGGCCGACCGTGACGGCGCCGATCAGGTCGCCCGCGACCTGCGCGGGATGCAGGCGCTCGGCGGGCGGCACTCGTTGGCGGGGGCCTGGCGGGCGCCGATCGTCAAGACCGTCGCTGCCCGGGCCGAGGGTGTCGGGGACATCGTCGCCGCGATCGACAAGCACCGCACGTGGCTCACGTCGCACGGCGAGCTGACCCGGCGCCGGCAGGCGCGCGCCAGGGCCGAGATCGAGGCCATCGCGCTGGGCACCGTGCGCCGCCGCCTGGGGCACGTGCACGGCTCGGTCGCACTCGAGGCGGCCGCCGCCCGCGTCGTCGAGGGCACGACCGACCCCTACACCGCCGCCGACGAGCTGGTCGCCGGGCTCTGACGACGGCTCGCCTCCGGCTAACCCAGCCCGGCGATGAACTCGCGGGTGAGCCGCGCGGTCTGCTCGCGGTACTCGAACTGCGGCACGTGGCCGCAGTCCTCGAGCACGACACCCGCGCTGCTCGGCAGGGCCTCGGCGACGAAGCGGGCGAAGCCCGCCGGGACGAGGGTGTCCTTGTCGCCCCAGACGAACAGGGCGGGCGGCTTCAAGGCGGGCAGCCGGTCCCAGAACCCCTCCTCGCCGAAGGGCTGGTCGAGGTAGATGTGGCGCATCGCCGAGAAGGTGGCGAGCCGGTTCGCGCGGATGGTGATCACGCGGACGAACTCGTCGATCGCGGCCTCCAGCCAGGCAGCCGGGATCCGCGAGGGGTCGGCGAACAACCCGCGCAGGCCGCGCATCGCCATCCGCCGTGGGATGCGCACCGGCAGGCCGGCGATCTCGTCCGGCACGATGCGCACGAACGGCACGAGCTGACGCAGCTTGCGGAACGCGACCGCGGGACACAGCAGCACCAGGCCACGGACGTCGTCGGGGGAGTTGAGGGCGGCCTCGAGACAGGTCCGACCGCCGAGGCTGTTGCCGACGAGCACCACGGGCCCGTCGCAGGTCTGGCGGACGAAGTCGGTCAGCCAGTCGCCGAGGTACCGGGCGGCGTGCGCCGCGCCCGTGGCCTGCGTACCGCCGTGACCGGGCAGGTCCGGGGCGAGGACGCGGTGCGTGCCCGACAGCGCAGGCACCAGCGGCAGCATGGAGGCATTCGTGGCGCTGAGCCCGTGCACCAGCACGACCGTGGGCGCGTCGACCGGGCCGGCCTCGAGGTAGAACGTCTCGATGCCGCCGGCCCGCACCGATCGGGTGATCGTCCGCGAGTCGTCGGCGACGTCGCCGGGGAACAGGCCGTCGAGCTGCAGCGCCAGGGCCAGGTTGCCGCGCACGGTGAGCGCGCCGTCGAGAAAGGCCTGCACGCCGCTGCGCTGACCCGAAACCACCTCGATCAACGTCTGCAGCGGCGCCCGCACGGTGGTTGTGGGCCGGGCCGGGCCACCGGCGTGGGCTGACGCGCGGCCGTTGTCGATCTCGATCGTCCAGTTGGCCAGACCGCCGGCCGAGAACAGCAGGCTCGCGCGGACGTCGGACAGCAGAGGCGAGTAGATGCCCTTGAGGCGGGTCACCAGCAGCGGCAGCAGGTCACTGGAAACTGGGTCGCTCATGGCGTGGGTTAGCGTCTCATGCCATGGCGCGGGTACCGATCGGAGGCGACGTCGACCCCGGTTGGGAGCCCGTCCTGCAGGAGTTCGTGCGCAACTTCGAGCGTCGCGGCGACGTCGGTTCCGCGGTCGCCGTGTTCCGTGACGGCCGCCCGGTCGTCGATCTCTGGGGCGGGCACCGCGACGCCCAGCGAGGCCTGCCGTGGAAGCGCGACACGCTCGTACCCGTCTTCTCCACCTCCAAGGGCGTGGCCGCGCTGGTGGTCGCGTCACTGCGCTCGCGCGGGCACCTCGACTACGACGCGCCGGTGTCGACGTACTGGCCGGAGTTCGGCGTCCAGGGCAAGCAGGAGCTGACGGTGCGTCAGCTGCTCGCCCACGAGGCCGGGCTCGCGGTGCTCGACCGACCGCTGCACCGCACCGACCTGCTCGATCTCGACGCGCTGGCCGTCGTGCTCGCCGGGCAGCGGCCGGCCTGGACGCCCGGCACCCGCCACGGCTACCACGCCATGACGCTCGGACTCTTCCAGAACGAGCTGGTCCGCCGCACCGATCCCGACGGGCGCACGCTGGGGCAGGTGCTCGCCGAGGACCTCGCCAGGCCGCTCGGGCTGTCGTTCTTCATCGGACTGCCGGACCGCATCGACATGGACCGTGTCGCCGTGCTCGGACGTCTCGCACGGCCCGACGTGCTGCGTCAGCTGCCCGGCGTCCCCTGGGCGCTGGCGCTGCAGTTGGCGAACCCGCGCAGTGCCACCGCTCGCTCGCTGCGCAACCCGGACCTGGGCCGGGCCGAGCGTTTCAGCCGGCGTGAGGTGCTGACCCCCGAGGTCGCGTCGTCGAACGGGGTGGGCGACGCGCGTTCGCTCGCCGCCCTGTACAGCGCCGCAGCCGGTGGCTCCTCGGCGTTGCCGATCGACGCCGACACGCTCGCCGAACTCGCGACGCCCGCCGCTCACCCCGTGCACACCGACGTCCTGCTCAAGGCCCGCCGGACGTTCTCGCTCGGCTTCAGCAAGCCGGTGCCCGGCTACCGCTTCGGCTCGCCCGACGGCCGGGCGTTCGGGACGTGCGGGTACGGCGGGTCGTTCGCCTTCGCCGACCCGGCCACCGGGATCGGCTACGCGTACGTCACGAACCGGCTCGGCATCCGCCTCGACGACGACCCTCGCGAGGTGGCGCTGCGCAACGCCGTCTACCGCTGCGTGGCGGGCTGAGCGCTCGACTCCGAGATGCTGGACTGCTGAACTTCGAGCAGGGACTCCTCCTGCAGGGACGCCTCGTAGGCCTCGTAGCCGCCACGGATGCCGAACAGCCGCTTGGACACCAGCAGGTACACGACGGCCGCGATGTTGATCAGTAGCACCACGAGCTTGAGCCAGCTGACCTTCTCGGTGAGCTCGTACACCTCGAGCGGGATGAACAGCGTCGTGCCGACCACGGCCACGTACTCGCCCCAGCGCTTCAGTGACCAGAGCCCGATGCCCTCGACGACCTGCAGCAGGCCGTAGAGCAGCAGCCCGGTGCCGATGAGGGTGTACGTCGACGGCTTCGCGTCCAGGAACTTCTCGATCGAGTTGACGGTGCTGGAGTCGGCGACGTCGAAGTGGATCTGCCGGAAGAACGGGTCGAGCGATTTCAGATCTCGCTCGAACAGCTCCTTCAGGCTGACGCGGGTGTTCTTCAGCCGGAAAACCGCGACGCCGAGCAGGGCGAGCACGAGCCCGCGGACCCATCGCTCGATGGCGAGCGCCCGCAGGACGAACGCGCTGCGCAGAGCCTTGCCGCGCAGCAGTACCGGCGCGTCCTCGGCCGGCCCCCGGCCGTGCGGCTCACCGAGGACGTAGCTACCGCACCGCAGGCAGCGCCACGCGTTCCCCAGCGGGGTGTCGGCCGCGAGCTTGACGCGGTACTGCTCCTCGGTCGGCGCGTACGTGACGTGCCCCTTGCGCGCGCAGGTGCGCAGATTCCATTCCATCAGCACCGTCCTCCGAAGAAAACCTGGATGTCGCTGATCCGGCCGCCCCGGACGGTGAGCACCTCGGTGTTGCGGAAGCGCTCGCCGGTGTCGGCGAGCTCGTATTCGTAGAGGACGAACACCTGCTCGCCGACTGTCGCCGTGGCCAGGATGCGTTGCGTGCGGAACCGATCGTTGGTCGGGAAGCAGCGCTCGAGATAGGTCGTGCGGTCGATGTGATCGTCCTGCGGGCTGGTGAACCGCAGCCCGGCCGACAGCAGGATCTCGGCCGCGGACCGGTCGCCCGCACGGTAGGCCGCGAACAGCCGCCGCACCACCTCGTGCGCGGGCAACCCGGCGTCGGTCACATCAGCGGAACGCGTCGACGCCGGTGAGCTGCGAGCCCAGCACCAGCGTGTGCACCTCGTGGGTTCCCTCGTAGGTGTAGACGGTCTCGAGGTTCACCGCGTGCCGCAGCACCGGGTATTCGGTAGTGATGCCGCTGCCGCCGAGGATCGAGCGGGCCTCGCGGCAGATGCCCATGGCGGCCGAGACGTTGGCGAACTTGCCGAAGCTGATCTGGTGCGGCTTGATGCGGCCGGCGTCCTTGAGGTGCCCGAGCCGCTGGGCGGTCAGCTGAGCCTGCTGCAGCGACACCGCGAGGTCGGCGAACTTCTTCTGGGTCAGCTGGAAACCCGAGATCGGCTTGCCGAACTGGGTGCGGGACCCGGCGTAGTCCAGGGCCGAGGCGAGCGCGTCGCGCGCGGCACCGGTGACGCCCCAGATGATGCCGTAGCGGGCCTCGTTCAACGCGCCCAGCGGCGCCCGAAGCCCGTTGCCCTCGGGCAACCGGTTGGCGTCCGGCACCCGGACGCCGTCGAGGACGAGCTCGCTGGTGACGGAGGCGCGCAGCGAGATCTTGTGGTGGACGTCCTGGGTGGTGAAGCCCGGCGTGCCCTTCTCGACGAGGAAGCCGCGCACGCCTTCGTCGGTCCGCGCCCAGACCACGGCGACGTCGGCGAGCGAGCCGTTGGTGATCCACATCTTGTTGCCGTCGATGATCCAGTCGTCGCCGTCGCGACGGGCGCGGGTGCGCATCGAGCCCGGGTCGCTGCCGGCGTCCGGCTCGGTGAGGCCGAAGCAGCCGATCAGGTCGCCCTTGGCCATACCCGGCAACCACCGCTGCTTGTGCTCCTCGCTGCCGTACGCGTGGATGCAGAACATGGCCAGCGACCCCTGGACGCTGACGAGCGAGCGCAATCCGGAGTCGACGGCCTCGATCTCGGCGCACACCAGGCCGTACTGCGACGCCGTGGCACCCGGGCAGCCGTACCCCTCGAGGTGCATGCCGAGCAGGCCGAGCTCGCCGCACTCCTGCGCGATCTCGCGTGCGGGCAGGGTGCCGGCCTCGAACCACTCGCGGATGTTCGGTCGCAACCGGTCGTCGGCGAACTTGCGGACGGTGTCGCGCAGCAGGCGATCGTCCTGATCGAGGTCGTCGTCGAGGTCGAGCAGGTCCAGCCGATCGAGTGCGTCGCTCATGCTCTGCACGCTACCCGGATCGGGCGTCGCAGCGACTACCCTCGCCAGATGCCCGAGCCGCTCGAGTTCGACCCCATCGACCGTGCCGGCGACCTGTGGCAGCAGCACTGGCCGAACGAGGATCCCGGCGTGTACGCCTCGATGCGTGCGGTCACGTCGATCATGCGGGCGCACCAGATCCTGCTGGCCGAACTCGATGCGATGCTGCGCCCGTTCGGGATCACGTTCAGCCGCTACGAGACGCTGGTGCTGCTCGTCCACTCGCAGCACGGCTCGCTGCCGCTGTCGAAGATCGGCGAGCGGTTGCAGGTGCACGCGACGTCGGTCACGAACGTCATCGACCGGCTCGAGGGGGCCGGGCTGGTGCACCGCGAACCCAATCCGCGCGACGGCCGAGGCACCCTGGCCGTGATCACCGACGCAGGCCGCGCCGTGGCGGCGAAGGCCACTGCCGAGTTCAACGCCGCCCGCTTCGGGCTGTCGGCGTTGCCGCACTCCGACCTGGACGAGCTGTTCGTCGTCCTGCGCAAGCTGCGCGTCGATGCAGCCGACTTCACCGTCTGAGCACCCACCAGCAGCAGGAGGCGTCTCGTGTGGCATGCCATGTTCGTCGAGCAGATCCCGTCGGCCGAGAAGGTGTTGCGCACGGTGCTCGTGTACGCACTCGTGGCCGTGCTCATCCGGGTGTCCGGCAAGCGTGGGCTGGCGGGTCTGAACACGCTCGACATCGTCGTCATGACGCTGCTGTCGAACGTCGTCCAGAACTCGATCATCGGCAACGACCTGAGCGTCACCGGGGGCGCGATCGGGGCGGTCACCCTGGTGGGTGTCAATGCGATCGCGAACCGGCTGGCGGTGCGAAGCACGCTGTTCGAGAAGATCTTCGACGGCACCGACACCTGCGTGATCGACAACGGCGAGGTACAGGTCTCGGCCCTGCGGCGTCTCGGCGTGCGACGAAGCACCCTCGATCACGCAGTACGGATGCAGAACGGTGAGGACGTCTCGCAGGTCGCCGACGGCGTCCTCGAACCCGGCGGGCAGCTACTGCTCACCCTGCGTCCGGCCGAGCAGGGCGCGACAAAGGCCGACGTCGACCGGTTGGCCGGCCAGCTCGCCCGGATCGAGGCGACGCTGGGCGGGCTGGCAGATACTCGTTCGTCCTAGTTAACGAGGTTTGGCTTCGGGGTGACGCGCCTGTGCTTTCAACGATGTCCTGTGACATCACCATTCTTGTCAGACCCTGGATGCAGTATCGAACGTATGGACGTCCAGCTCGGAACGACGACGACGACGGCGGTGCTGCCGCCGGTGCAGCCGGCTGCGCTGTCGGCGGCGGAACGGATCGACACGCTGGCCGGGCTAGCGCGCATCCGGGCGTGGGCGGATGCCCAGGAGCAGCACCTGTTGGCCGCAATGGCCGAGCCGGGCGACCCGCCACGGGCGCTGCGCGATCCGGTGGCGCTCGACAAGCAGTTCGTGCGCGAAGAGATCGCGTGTGCCTTGAGGCTGGCGCCGAGCACGGTGAACGCGCGGCTGCACCTGGCGGGTGAGCTGGTTCGTCGCTTGCCGGACACGCTGGCGGCGTTGGAGCGTGGGGTGATCGGCCTGCCTTATGCGCGGTGCCTCGCCGAGGCCGTGGGCCCGCTGTCCGGCGACGCGGCCACGCTGGTCGAGCGACGAGTGCTGCCGCGTGCCGGGCTGCAGACGATGCGGGCTTTCCGGGAGTCGGTCGCGCGGGCGGTCATCTCCGTCGACCCTCGCACCGCCGATGAACAGCACCACGACGCCGCGGCGGATCGTCGGGTCGAATCGCGCATGCTGGATCACGGGATGGGCTCGGTGCACGCCGAGCTCACCGCCGACGCGACACAAGCGATCTTGATGCGGGTGCAGGCGGCCGCCGACGCGCTGGCCGATGCCGACGCCCAGACGGGCGGCGAGCGACGCACCGCTGACCAGCTGCGCGCCGACGCCTTCGTGGCTCTGCTGACAGGACAGGAACTCGACCTGCGCGCGACCTGGCAGGGCCGGCGACCCACCGTGCAGGTCAGCGTCGGGCTGTCGACGCTGCTCGGCCTCGACGACGAGCCCGGTGAGCTCGACGGCTACGGCCCGGTGCCGCCGGCGCTGGCTCGCCGTCTGGCCGCCGACCCCTCGGGCACGTGGCGCAGGCTGGTCACGGATCGGTGGGGCGGCGTCATCGACGTCGGGCGCGATGCGTACTCACCGCCGCGCGATCTTGCCGAACACGCCATCGCCCGCGACCTGGTCTGCCGCTATCCGGGCTGCCGGCGACGGGCTCGTCGCTGCGAGATCGACCACCAGACACCCTGGGGCGAGGGCGGCCGCACCGATGCCTGCAATCTCGAGTGCCTCTGCTCGCGACATCATCACCTCAAGCACGAGGCGGGGTGGGCCGTGTCCGGCAACCCCGACGGCGAGCTGACCTGGATCTCGCCGACCGGTCACTCCTACCTCGATCCACCGGGTCGACATCCGATCGACCGGACCATGCACACAGTCATCGAGGACTGCCCGTTCTGAGCTGCGGCCCGGTCGACCGTCGCACGTGGACAGGTAACTCGGGCAGAGCGGGGCGGGTGCGTAGCAGTGGCGTCACCGTCACCCCAACGCTGGCGAGCATGACGAGCGCGACGCCGACGAGCGTGCCGGCCGTTAGGTCCTGGTCGAGCACCAGGAACCCGGCCAGCGCGCCGACGCCGGGGTTGAGGCTGGTGAGCACGCCGAATACTGCGGTGGGCAGGCGGCGCAGCGCGAGCAGGTCGAGGCTGTAGGGGATCGCGCTCGACAGCACGCCGACGGCCAGGCCGATCACCGCGGTGGACGGCCGCAGCAGGTCGGTTCCGGCAACGGCGGCGCCGACGGGCAGCATGATCACCGCACCGAACAGACAGCCCACGGCCAGCCCGGCCAGGCCGGTGCCGGAGCGTCCCATCCGTCCGCTGAGCACGATGTAGCCGGCCCAGCAGCAGGCCGCGGCCAGTGCGAAAAGCACGCCGACCGTGTCGCCGCCTGACAGCTCGCCGCCGATCAGCGCGACACCGGCCGCCGCGGGAACCGCCCACCCGCGGGTCGCCCAGGACCGGGCGGTCACGATCGCGACGGCGAGCGGTCCCAGGAACTCGAGCGTGATGACAGTGGCCAGCGGCAGCCGGTCGAGGGCGAGGTAGAGGGTGATGTTCATGCACGTGAAGACTCCGCCGAACAGCACCGCTGCGCGGGCGTCGGTGGCTGTCCAGCGGCGGCGCCACGGACGGGCGAGCAGGCACAGCACCAGCGCCGCACCGACGAGACGCAGGCTGACGGTGCCCACCGGCCCGACCCGGGAGAACAGGTGCGTGGCCAGCGCGGCGCCGAACTGCACGGAGGCCACGCTGGTGACCGCGAGCGCGGTGCCCACCGACGGCTGCGGTGTGCTCGGGTGGCTGGTCACCGCACCGACGCTAGGCCGGTGGCGCGAGCGGCGGAAATGCGCGGCTCACCTGCATTTATGCTTCCCGATCATGGGCGGGATCGAGGTGCGGCACCTGCACGCGTTGGTCGCGCTGACCGAGGAGGGCACCTTCACCGACGCCGCGATCCGCCTCGGCGTCACGCAGTCCGCGGTCTCGCGCACGGTCCGCGCACTGGAGGATCTCGTCGGCAGCCGGCTCGTCGAGCGCACCACCCGCTCGGTGGCCCTGACGCCGGGCGGGGTGCGCTGCTACCGGGCCGCGGTGCAGGCGCTGGCCGCGCTCGACGACGTCGTGGACGCCGTGCACGACCGGGTCCGGCCACTGCGCGTCGGGTACTCGTGGGCCGCGCTCGGCCGGCACACCACCACCGTGCTGCGCCGCTGGCGCGCCGAACACCCCGACGTCGAGCTCGAGGTGCACCGCTTCGACGAGCGTGACGGCGGCCTGCGCCGTGGCGCCGCCGACCTCGCCGTCGTGCGCGGCGAGTTCGACGAGCCCGGGATCAGCACTAGCCTCCTGCTCGCCGAGGCGAGGATGGCCGTGCTGCCGGTCGGGCACCGGCTGGCCGGCGCGCCGACGGTGAGCCTGGCCGACCTCGTCGCCGACACCGTGCTGACCACCGCCTACGGCACCACGACCCTCGACCTGTGGCCCGCCGGGCACCGGCCCGCGCGCTCGCTGCGCGTCGACAACACCGACGAGTGGCTCACCGAGATCGCCGGCGGCTTGGCCATCGGGGTGACCGCCGAGTCGACGGCCGCGCAGCATCCGCACCCGGGCGTGGTGTTCGTCCCGCTCGCCGACGGCGGCACCATCGACGTCCGCCTCGCCTGGCCCACCGGGCACGCGCATCCGGCTGTCGCCGAGTTCGTCGCGCTGGTCGAGCGGGTCGTGGCGGGCTGAGAATCGCGGTCAGACCGGCGCCCCGCCGACGCCCGCCCGAATCAGGCCGACGGCAGCGGGAACGCCGCCGGGCTGTGATGGCCGCGGCCGTCGGTGGCACGCACGCCGAACACCACATTGTCCTTCGACAGGTTGACGGTGGCGGTGTGCACGTCGCCGACGGCGATGACGTGCGTCCAGTCCGGCTCGGTGGTGGGGCGCCAGACGATCTCGTAGCCCGCGGCGGACGGGTCCGGCGTCCAGGTCAGCGTGGTGTCGTTCGTCAGCGTCGTCGTGTCGATCGTGACCCCCTGCGGCGTCCCCGGAGCCTGCGCCAGCGACCAGAGCGCGGCGCCGTTGACCCGCGCGACCCGGGCGATGTAGTCGACGTCGCAGAAGCGCAGCAGATCGCCGTACTGGACGCCGTTCTCGACCCGGACGTCCTGGTGCTGGTGGGCGAAGTTCTCGTTCGGCTCGGTGAAGCGGCACGCCGGGTAGCCGGCCTGCAGGAAGGACAGATGATCACCACCACGGAGGTAGCGGTCGAGGCGGTAGACGACCTCGACGTCCATGCCCGTGACGCGTCGGTCGGCGACCTCGGCGACGAACCGGGCGAGCTCGCGAGCGGGGGAGTCGTTCTCGCCACCGACGGCGACGCGGGCGTTGTCGCTCGCGTCCTCGGGGCTGGCGACGCCGCGTGCGAACAGCCGCAGCGTGTACGGGTCGCGGGTGCCGTCGTCGGCGGTGCTCGACCCGACGATGTCGTTGGTGAACATGCCCTGGATGTCGGCCTTCGCGGCTGCGTACTGCTGCGCGGTGTAGCCCGAGCCGTAGAGGCCCTGTTCCTCACCGGCGACGGCGAGGAACACCAGCGTCGCCGCCGGACGGTAGTGAGCCATGATGCGCGCGAGCTCGAGGACGACCGCGACGCCCGACGCGTCGTCGTCGGCGCCCGGGGCGTCGTCGGTCGCGTTCATGACGTCGGTGACCCGCGAGTCGTAGTGACCCGACACGACGTAGATGCGTTCCGGCTGTGTCGACCCACGAAGGGTCGCGCGCACGTTGCTGATCCGGGTGGCGGTCGGGATGCGGCTGGCCGGTTGCTGGACGTAGGACGGCACGTCGACGGTCATCCGCCCACCCGATGCGGCGGCGTACGTGCGCATCTGAGCGGCGATCCAGTCACGCGCGGCCCCGATGCCGCGGTGCGGGTCGGTCTGCGTCGAGAGCGTGTGTCGGGTGCCGAAGGCGACCAGGGTCGCGATGGTGTCGCGGATGCGGGACGGGTCGACCTGGCGCAGGATCGCGCGCAGCGTGGCGTCAGCCTCCTGCGGTGTGTTGCGACGCCCCGGGCCGGGCGGCCACGCGCTGCCGGTGGCCCTCAAGGCGTCGGTGGCCTTCGGAGCGGCGTCGGCCTGCCCGCCGAACGGGGCGGCCGAGGCCAGCGCGGCACCGCCGAGTGCGGCGCCGCCCGCGAGGAAGGCTCGGCGTGAGGAGGTGGAGTCAGATTTGTCCGGTTTGCGATCCATCTGCTCTGTCTAACAGACTCTCAGCAGACCAGGTAGCGGCCCGACTCGCGGACGACCGTGATCGACACCGAGTCCTCGGGACTGCCGTCCGGCGCGTCGATCTCGAGCGGCACCGACCACCGGCGTTCCGCCGCCTGCCGGGCCCTGCCGACCGACAGTTTCGTGCCGTCGGTGATCACGAGGCGCAGGACGTCGCCGGTCGGCGACCCCGCTGCGCACTCCAGGCGGCGTCGGGTCGCGGTCCTGCCGTGCACGAGCGCATCGCCCCAGCGCTGCGCGGCGGACCGCGGTGACGCCGCAGCGGCGCTCGACGTCGTGTCGACGAGCAGGCTCGTGAGTGTGATCGCCACGGCCACCAGCACGACCACCACGGCGAGCCCGATCAGCGCGCCCTTCCGCGGGCTGCTGTCGTCGTCCCGACCGCTGTCGTCTCCGCCGCCGAGGAAGTACTCGTCGTCGGCGTCAGGTTGCACCCGACGAGTGTGGCTCAGCCCGCGGCGCCGGTCGGCAGCCGGGACCTGGTGACGGCGCCGGCGATGACCGCCGACAGGAGCGGGACAACGGCCACCAGCGCAGCGAGGGACGTCCAGGGCACGACGAAATGCAGCGCCGAGGACGCGTCGTACCCCCCCGACCGTGACTGACGCAGCAGGGCCAGCGGTATCAAGGCACCGGCCGGGACGCCGACGAGCGTGCCGAGCGCTGCTATGACACCGGCCCGCGCACTCGACAACGACCGCCGCACGCGAGGGCTGGCGCCGACCGCGCCGAGGGTGCGCAGATCCTCGCGGCCGTCGACGTTCGCCAGCGCCGTGGCCACGACCGCGCCCAGCACGGCGATCAGCACCGCGGCCGAGACCAACGCAACCTCGAAGGTGCCGTACGGGCTCTGGTACCCCTGCTCGACGTACAGGTTCGAGCCGAGCGGCACCACCCGTCGGTACGCCGCCCGGGCGGCCTGCAGCTGGGCGTCGGTCGGGGCGCGGGTGTCCCGGGCGAACACGGTCAACGGCCCGACGGCCACCTTCAGTTGAGCTGCCACCGAGGTCGGCACGATCAGCTGCGCCGGCATGAATCCCGAGGTCACCGCGACCGCCGGCACGTGCACCGTGCCGGCGTCGGAGCTCTCGCCTGTGGTGAACGAACCCCGGTCTGCGTACGTCGACGTCACCGTCGTCAGCGCCACCGTTGCCCCGCGCACCGCGGCGGCGTCGGCCGCGACCGCCTTGCCCGCCCGCAGTGCTGCACGGACGTCGGGGCGCGGACGGCCGAAGAGTGTCGTGAGGTCGGAGCCGTCGGACACGATCACGGTGTCACCGATCGGCGCTGCGACCCGGCTCGTCGATTCGTCGGGTGCGGCCAGGCTGCGGACGGAGCAGTGTTGGACCCCGGCCGGGCATGCGTGCGGGAATCCGCGGACCACGGCCACCCCGGAGGCCGGCAGGATGCGCCGCAGCTCACCGGCCAGTCCCGCGGCGGCGAAGGAGCCGGCACCTTGGACGTCTGCGGACACCGCATGATCGGGTAGCCGCGGCGTGTACTGCCGTCGATCGCGGTCGTCCTGACCGGCGACGCCGAGCAGGAGGGCGGTGGCTCCGATGACTGCCGCCATGACGGCCGCGACAGCCGGGGTGGCGGCCGAGCGGTTGCGCCCGGCGTCACGCAGTGCCAGCCGGGCGGGCAGCGGCAGGCGGCGCCCCGCCCGTGCGGCGAGCACGATCAGCGACGGGGTGCAGGCGATCAGCCCCAGCTCGACCAGTGCAACGCCGCCCAGGATCGACGTCGTGGCCAGCTGCCCGACCGACGCCGTGAGCGTCAGGGTCACCCCGATGCCGACCAGGATCAGCCCGAGGACCGGCGTGCGCCGTCGCACCCGCGTGTCACCGCGACGACCGGCCAGAGCAGCGACCACCTCGGTGCGCGCCGCAGCACGCGCCGGCGCGACCGAGGCCAGCAGAGCGGTTACCAGGGCGAGGGCGAGCAGCCCGAGCAGCTCCCAGGGGCGGACGTCGAAGTGACCGGGCCGGTCGGCGACGTGAGTGGCGAGCTGGGGTTCGCCCACTCGCGCGACAGCTGTTCCCAGGCCGACTCCCACCACCCCGGCCAGCACACCGAGCACGGCGCCGGAGCAGAGCACCACCCGCTGCAGTTGGCGTTCGGTGGCGCCGGTCGCGGCCAGCAGCGCGAGGTCGCGGCGCCTGCGCTTGGCGCCCACGGCGAACGCGGGCCCGGCCAGCAGCACGACTTCGAGCAGCGCCATCCCGGCGATCAGCGCGACCGGGACGGCGACCGAGGAGGAGACGCCGGACGTGGCCGCTGCGAGTGCTGTTCCGGCTGCACGGGCGGCCGCCGACGGGTGCAGGTACTCCGACCGGGACAACACGACGAAGCCCGCTCGGTTGAGCTGCCGCACGTCGGGCCACGTCACCGGGCCGGCGGTGTGCCCGAGCCAGCCGAGGACGTCAGCCCCGTAGTTCACCTGGGTGGCGTCGACGCCGACCGCAGCGGGCAGTGCGTAGACCGAGGTCGGGTTGCGCAGGGTGCCGTCGGTGACCAGTCCGACGACGTGAAAGCTGCGGGCCGGATCGAGGGCGTGGAGGGTGTCGCCGAGATGCAGGCCGCTGGTGGCGGCAAGCCGGGTGGTGAGCGCGACCTCTGCGGTCGTGCGTGGTGCCCGGCCCGAGCTGATCCGGGCCATGCCGCGAGTCAGCGGGTCGGCGAGGTCGAGACCGGTGAACTGCGTCTGTGCAAGGCCCGCAGTCGTGCGGAACGTCAGAGAGTTGTCGGCGACCCGCCACGGAATGATCCGGGTACCGCGGGGAAGCAGCGTTGCGACCTCGGTGCTGGTCGGCAGATGGTCGGTCGGGGAGCCGGTCACGAGGTCGCCGTTGCCGAGCCAGCCGCTCGACCCCTGCTGCACGTCGCCGTCCAGTCCGCTCCACTGGATCCCGACGTCCGCGGTGCCGATCGTGCGGCTGACGGTCTCCTGCGGATCGAGCTGGAACGTGCGATAGCCGATGTCCACCACGGTCAGCACGAGGACCGGCAGCCCGATGAGGGCAACGACGAGGAGCGTGCGCAACTTCGTGGCCAGCGCGTCACGCCAGGCCAGCCGCAGTGCGAGCTGCCATCCGCCGGCGCTCACTCCGGCTCGCCCACGAGCAGTGATTCGGGGGAGCTGAACGACGGCGTCTCGTCGACGACCGCTCCGTCGCGCAGGAACACCACCCGGTCCGCCCAGCCTGCGTGCCGTGCGTCGTGGGTGACGAGCACCGCGCCGACGCCGCCTGCGTCGCAGCGGGCCCGCAGCAGGCGCAGCACTTCCTCGCCGGTCTGCGAGTCCAGGGCGCCGGTGGGCTCGTCGGCGAGGATCAGTCGACGCTCGCCGACGACTGCGCGGGCGAGTGCGATCCGCTGTTGCTGGCCGCCGGACAGGTCGTCCGGGAAGCGGCCGGCGAGCTCGGTCAGACCCAGCTCGTCGAGCACGGCCATGGCCTCACGCCGGGCGCGACCCGACGGCACGCCGTCGAGCTCGCGGGGCAGCATCACGTTCTCGGCCGCGGTCAGGGACGCGATCAGGTTCAGGCCCTGGAAGACGTAGCCGATGCGACGCCGTCGGAGCCGGGCGAGCCCGGCGCGGGACAGCTCGTCGAGCCGCTGACCGTCGACGGTCACCTCGCCGGCGTCCGGGGTGTCCAGACCCCCGGCGAGGGTGAGCAGAGTCGACTTGCCCGAACCGGACGGCCCCATCACGGCGACCAGCTCGCCCGGCGCCACGTGCAGATCGACGCCGGCGAGGGCCACGACCGTCCGGTGGCCGTCGCGGTGGCGACGCTGCACGTCGTGCAACTGAAGTACCGGGGCGCTCATCGCGTGGACTCCGTCCGCGGCGTCACGGTCTCGGATGTTGTCGACGGCGCGGTCGGACGGTGCCGCGCGAGGCGCGTCTCGCAGTGATCCAACCAGCGGATCTCGGCCTCGGCGGCGAAGATCAACGAGTCGGCGACCAGCAGCCAGGCGAGATCGCGCGCTGCGGACTCCCGGGCGCGGGTGTACTCCTGCAGGCTGCGCATCGTGGCGGTGCGCTGGGTCTGCAGGACGGCGCGGACGTCGACCGAGGGGGAGTCGACCGCCAGCGCCAGCTTGATGGCGAGCTCGTCCCGGGGTGGGGTGTCACGCGGGACAGGCGTCGAGAACCACGTTGCGACCTCCCGCCGACCGGCAGCCGAGATCGCGTAGACCCGCTGGGCCTCGTCGCCGTCGTCGGTCACGTCGACGAGGCCGTCGCGGTCGAGGCGGGCCAGTGTCGTGTAGACCTGCCCGATGTTCAGCGGCCAGGTGGCGCCGGTGCTGTGCTCGAACTCCTGTCGCAACTGGTAACCGTGCATCGGCTGGCGATCCAGCAGCGACAACAGGCCGAACTTGACCGACATCGTGGCACCCCTTCGAGCAGCAGATACTCAGTATGCATACCCGGTATCCAACTGCCAAGGGGCACGAACGAATCAGCCGTCCGAGCGCTGCCGGTGCAGGCTGAACTGCTCGAAGATCGAGAGGTCGCCGTTGGGCTTGTTGACGTTGTAGTACGTCACGTGGATGCTGGTGCGGCCGCCCCGGCGGGTGCCCGGATCGACGGTGAACGACGCGAATCCGTAGGGGTGCTCGAGGTCGCGAACGGCACTCCACACCGCCTTCTCGCGGACGTAGGTCGCAGCGCGTCGGTTCGTCGTCGGGTCGCGGGTCGCAGCGACTGCGGTGATCACCTTGCCGGTGCCGTCGGTGAAGAAGCTCTGGTTGGTCGTGCCGGAGACCCCACCGCCACCGAGGATCATGTGCACCGTGCCGTGCTCGGCGTCGATGTCGTCCTTGGCACCGGACACCGGGTTGGGCGTGAGTGTCTCCGACCCCGCCACCACGCCGTGCACGGCCAGCGAGCGCTCGTAGTCGTGCTCGTGCCCGCAGAGCACGAGGTCGACGCCGTAGGTGTCGAAGAGCGGTCCGTAGGCCTGGCGTAACCCGAGGTCGGCGCCGTTGGCGTCCGAGGAACTGATCATGACCTGGTGCATGCAGACGACGATCCAGTCCGTGTCCCGCGAGCGGCGGGCCTTGGCGAGGTCCTTCTTGAGCCAGGCCAGCTGACGCCCGCCGGAATAGCCGTGGACGTAGTAGTCGCCACCGTCCTGCAGCGCGATGTCGTCGTTCTGCAGGGAGACGACGTGGACCGAGCCGACGTCGAAGGAGTACCAGAGACCATCGAGCTCGGGGTCGGTCTCGGTCGAGGGCAGCTCGAAGTAGGCCTGGTAGGCGCCGAGCCCGATCGGCCCGTTCTGCTTCTCGATCTCGTGGTTGCCGGCTGCGGGCATCCACGGTCGGAACCGCGCCGAACGGCTGTTGTTGGTGAAGAAGTTGTTCCAGGTGCGCACCCGGTCGACGTCGAGGTTGGCGTAACAGAGGTCGCCGTTCATCAGGTGGAACAGCGGGGCGACTGTCTCGACACCGGCGACGATGTCCTTCGATGCGGGAGTCGAGTTGGCGTCGAGAGCGGCCTTGCCGTCGGCTCCCCAGGTGACCTCGGGGGTGGCTTGGTCGCCGAAGCTGGTGAAGGTGAACGGCGCCCGGCGGGCCGGCGCCGTGCGGAACGTGCCGGCGTCGGGCGTGGCGCCGTCGTGCTGCACCGCGTACAGGTACTCGGTGTCGGGCCGCAGCTTCTCGATCGACGCGTGATGAACGTAGACCCGGCGACCCGAGGTGCCGTCGACATAGGTGCGGGTCTCGGCGTCGGCGCTGGAGCCGTAACCGCCGTCCAGCGTGCCGTAGACGACTCGCGGGCGGCGCACGGTGCCGTCGGTGATCCACGAGGCCACCATCTGGCGAGCCGGGTCGCGGCCGAACGTCAGGTGCAGACCCTGCACCGGCGGAACCCCGCCGCGTCCGATCGTGGGCCGCGCTCCGTCGGCCGCGGCATTCGCTGCGGAGGCGCCGAGCAGCGGCGCGGCCACTGCCCCCGCTCCCGTGGCACCGAGCAGGCCGAGCGCGTGTCGGCGGGACAGGGGCAGCTTCGATGTGGTCACGGAAGCAGGCTAGGAGGCGGGTGGGACGACGGGGTGAACGCCGGATGGCCGGTGAGTAGGGATCAGCACACGAGGTACGTGCCGTGCTGCTCGACGACGGTGACGCGCAGCGAGGTGCCGCCGCCCGAGCCGGTGGTGGTGATGGGCACCGACCACCGCAGGGAACCGGTGACGAGTGGGGCGCCGGCCCGCACGTCGCTGCCCGAGAGGATGAGCCCGTACACCCCGAAGCCCTGCGTCGCGGACGGACACGAGAGTCGTTTGAGCGCACCCGTGTCGCGGTCCAGCGCGGCGCGTCCCCACGCTGCAGCCGCGGCCTCGGGCGAATTCGGGCGCGCCGAACCGCCGCCGTCCAGGGTCAGCACCAGTGCCACCACCAGTGCAGCGGCGAGACCGGCGACGACCGCGACCGTACGGGTGCGCCAGGCCGGGCGCCACGATGGGCGTGACGCCGGCGAGCTCATCGAGCGCCGCCGGGGCGCTGTTCGACGGGCCTCGTGACGCTGGTGCCCACCGGCTCCTGCAGGGTGGCGCCGGTGAGCATCGCGCCGTCGCCCACGTGGTGGTTGATCGAGCGCCACTCGGTGCGCCGGGCGAGCCGCAGCACCTGGTACCAGAGGGCGAGCGTGCCGACCGCCAGCGCACCGGCCAGCAGCCAGGTGGCGTCGGCATACCGTTGCGCGACGTGCTCGGAGAGCTCGGCGTGGCCGGTGAGCAGGCCGAGCACCGACACGTCGGCGGTGCGGACGCCGCGGTAGCTCGTCACCGGCAGGCAGAAGATCACGGTGACGCACAGCGCCGCGGTGAGCAGGTAGGTGGCGGTCGTGGCCCAGGTGACGTCGGCCGTGCGCACGACGCGGCGCAGCGGCTCGGCGCAGAACGCGAGGTAGAAGAAGAAGACGACCCAGGCGAGCGTGACGATCGTTGCGTCGTGACGGGCCGCGACCGTGGCCAGCACGCAGGCGGCGACGACGAAAAGCAGACCGGCGCGCCGGATCGTGCTCGCCCGTGGGCGGCCCGGGCCGATCATTTGTTGAGCGGTTCGCTGATGTAGCCGCCGGGACCGAGGCCTGGGGGCAAATCGTCGTCCTTGTTCGAGTAGTCGACGTTCGGGTCTGGAGCGGCCGTGGCCACGGTCTGCGAGTACGGGTTGAACCGGGTTTTGTACGGGACCTCGTTGGTGTTGCCCGACTGGCCGGTGGGGAAGGAGTTGGCCAGCCCGACCACTCCGGTCTTGCCGTCCTCCGTGCGCCCCGCGGTGTACGTGCGCACGACTGCGCGCGTCCGGCCGTCGTCGTTGACCTGGTAGTCGATGTACCACTGACGTTGGGTGTGCGAGTCGAGTTCCTGGGAGGCGACGGCGGCCTGGCCGGCCTGCACGGCCAGCGTGTTCGCGCCCAGCGCGGGTGCGTTGTACTCGAGGTTGGGTTCGATGGCGCCCTTCACCGGGTTCTCCAGCGGCTTGGGCATCATTGCGTCGCTGTCGACGTCCCACCACGCCTTGTCCGGCGGCCCTTCCGGGTACTCGGCGATGTCGCCGCCTGCGTACGGGACACCGTTCTTACCGACGCGCACCGCGTCGGGATCGAGCGGCTTGACCTGCACGTCCTGACCGGACCCGATCAGGAAGACGGTGGCGAGCCGGGTGGTCCCGGTGATCTTGCCGAAGCTGCCGGCCCCGGTATAGGTGTAGACGTCGTGCCAGCCGGGGTCGTTGCCGTCGAGCTGGTTGATGCCGCCGTCCGTGCGCGTCTGGCCGTCGTCGTCCATGTAGGTGTACTTGCCGTCGCTGTAGTACGGCATCACGATGGGCCACTGCTTGCCGCCGGGCCCTCGGATCGTGCCCCCACCGAAGTAGCCGTACCCGTCGCCGTTCGAGCCGTCGACGTTGCAGGTGTTCTGGTGTTGTGCGTTGAACTGCACGGCCCACTGCGGCAGCGCGCCGGGCTGGACGGTCTTGTACGGGTCGAAGCCCTTGATGTTGACGGACGCGTTCAGCTTCTGTGTCTCGAGCAGTTGCTGGGCCGGGGTCAGGGCGGCGTACCAGGCCTGGAAGCCCGGGTCGCCCGGCACCGGGACACCGGTGTCGAAAACCGGGTCGTAGGCGAGCCCCAGCATGGCCCATGCGGCGTCGTCGTCGACCTTGCCCAGCATGAAGTTGGCCTCGTCCATACCCGTGAAGCCCATCGCGAAATCGACCTTCCGGCCGATCTCGGCCGGGGTCAGGGTGGAGGCCTTCGGGACGGCCAGCGACGTCTCGGTGTCGAGCGCGCTGACGGTCCGCAGGGCGTAGGTGTGCAACGCGCTCCGGGCGTTCGTCGCCTGCTGGATCCAGTTGCTGCGCTGCCGTCCGGCGCTGAGCGCCTCGCTGCCGGACGGGTCGGCGCCCGTCGGGTCCTTGACCGCGTCGTACTGGGTCTTGTAGCCGGCGATGTCGGCGGTGACGTTCTGCAGTTCGGTGGCGTAGTTGCCGAGGATGTTCGCGGCGTTGCCCGTGGCGGTGACCATCAGCGTGAGCTCGTCGAGGAGGGCCTGGCCGGCGTGCGCGAAGTCGTCGGCCCGCGACCCCTTCCACTCGGACTTGGTCAGCGGAACGGCCAGCGTTGCCTTCGTGAGCTGGGTGTTCAGGTCTGTGGCCATCCGGCCGAGCGACGCGGCCGCGGCCTGCACGCTCGCGGCATCGCCGGGCGGCGGATCGAACGGTCCGCTCATTTCGACCCCCCGGTGGTGTTGCTGGGCGGCGGAAGCGGGAAAAGGTTCCCGGGGATGACGAAAGGCGATTTGGGTTTGGCTGTCTTTGCGGTCGGGGTCTTCACGGTCGGGCCCTGGGTCTGACCGCCTGCCGTGGCGAGATCCTCGGACGCGTGTCCCGCCAGCATGCTGAGCGCGCCCCACTGCGCGGCGAGGTCGTTGCCGTAGTGGGAGAACGCAGCCTGGAGACGGTCGATCGCGGCACTGACTCCCGGGTCACCGGCTGCCGTGGACGCCTGCGAGCAGGTGGTGGCGTAGCCGGACGTGGTGGACTCGACCGCGTTCGCGACCTGGGCCAGTTTGGTGGCGCCATTGGCGATGGTGTCCGGCACCCCGCCGACGCCAGGGATCTGCGTTCCCACCCGAAGCCCTCCCCTGCGAATGTCTCAGTCGGTTCCGGCCCACATTAGGACGTTTCTGTGCTTTGTGCGCGGCGGCCCTTCCTCGACCGATGGGGGGTGTCAGCGACGGATCTGGGAAGCTGGACACATGCGTCCCGGTGCCCCACGACGTGGCCCTGCCGGCCAGCGTCCAGCCCAGCCCAGTCCTGTCGCCGCCGCGATGTCCGGCGCTGTCGACCTCGCCGCGCTCAAGGCCCGCAACGAGGCCGCGGCCCGCGCCGCCGAGGCCCCGCCGCCGGCCGCGGGGTCGGTCGTCATCGACGTCACCGAGGAGGGCTTCCAGGCCGACGTCCTCGACCGCTCGTTCCAGGTGCCGGTGCTGCTCGACCTGTGGGCCGAGTGGTGCCAGCCCTGCAAGCAGCTTTCGCCGATCCTGGAGAAGCTCGCCGCCGAGGCGAACGGATCCTGGATCCTGGCCAAGATCGACGTCGATGCCAACCAGCGCATCTCCCAGGCGCTGCAGGTGCAGAGCATCCCGACGGTGTTCGCAGTCATCGGCGGGCAGCTCGTCCCGGGCTTCCAGGGCGCGTTGCCCGAGGCGCAGATCCGCGAGTTCGTCGAGGCCGTGCTCAAGGCCGGCGAGGAGGCCGGGCTGCCCGGTGCGTCGGCACAGCCTGCCGAGCCCGGCGAACCTGCCGCGGCCGTCGAACCGGCGCCGGAGCCCGAGGACCCGCGCTTCACCCTCGCCGAGGACGCGCTCGAGGCCGGTGACTACGCGCTCGCGCTGGAGCGCTACCAGGCGATCCTCGACCACGAGCCGGCGAACGGCGAGGCGTTGCTGGCACTCGGGCAGGTGCGCCTGATGCAGCGGCTGGAATCGCTCGATCCGCAGGCCGCGGCCCTGGCCGACGCCGCACCCGACGATGTCGAGCTGCAGCTGGCTGCCGCGGACCTGTTGCTCGCGGCCAACGACGTGCCGGCTGCGCTGGAGCGGTTGTTGCAGGCGGTTGCTCGCCTGCAGGGCGACGAGCGCGACCTGGTGCGTCGACGGCTGTTGGAGTTCTTCGACCTGCTCGGCCCCGAGGACCCTCGGGTGCCGCCGGCACGGCGGCAGCTGACCCGCTCGCTGTTCTGAAGGTCCGCCTGGGAGATGGCACCGCCGGCCAGCCGATGATTCGGCGGACCGGCGGTGAACCCCCTCGGCGGACGGCTAGCGACCGCAGTGAACGTGCGTGCGCCGAATCCCCCCGGTTCCGGCGTTCATACGTTGCTGGAGCCAGTGTGGCATGGTCACAGTTTGATCACACGCCGTGAAACGCGAGTCCTGTGGAAAACATTGCGGCAGTTGTCGCTTCGGTCCGTTTTGCCGGATCTCCGTGGACTTTGAGTAATCAGTTGTGCACTGAACGCTTATGAGACTTCGTTCACGAGCTCTGTGGCGTCGGCGTCGACCGCTTCGGGGTTGGCCGCGTCGAGGTTGGTATAGCGGAACCACAC